>CAZTFX010000001.1:0-150490 GCA_964613095.1 uncultured Muribaculaceae bacterium
TTAAAAAATACAGGTAGGGCGGGGTTGAATGTTCCCCTCCCTATCACAAAAAAAGCTAAAAAATATGAGAAAAAGCCTTTTATATATAACTTTAATTGTTACTACATTGATTTCTTCTTGCAGTGATGATTTGGGTGTGAATGAACAGCTGCAATCGGATAGAGTAGGATTTAATGTGGATTTGAATAACATTGCCATGTCAAATAGTGCTCGTTCGAATGATTCCATCGCACAAAACAATGTACAACTGAAACTTTTGAATGAAAAATTAAGAGGAGATTCTTTGTTCTTATTCACAATTGTAGAAGACTCTATTTCTTCTAATATAAAGGGTGTAAAAAATAATAAATGTCAAAGTCGTGGTACTGAAATAACAACCGCAAGTATAACAGACATGGGGGTGACCGGTATAGTATATAATGGTGCGGATTATACGGATTGGAGTACTACCGGAAGTAACGCAAAAGTGTATATGCATGATGAACAGTCAACAAAAACAGCTTCATGGTGTACAGATCGTTATTGGCCTGAGACGGAAAATACGCGTATGCGGTTTTTTGCGTATTCTCCGTATGGAGCTGTTACGTTGTCGACCACAACGGTAACACCTGCTTTTGAATATACTATAGCCGATAAAGTTGTTGACCAAAAAGATTTACTTGTGGCTTCTAGTGATGTACAGTGTCCAAACAACTATGAAGCAGCTCCATTAACATTTGCTCATGCGCTTACGGCTGTAATGTTTGAAATTGCCAATACTGTGGAGAAAATAACCGTGAAAGCCGTAAGAGTGAAAGATGTTTATTATAAAGGAAAATATCAATATGAATATTGTGGCATAAACAAAGATGATGGGGATGACACTACCCCCAATAGTGATACAGGTAGTTGGAATGTAGAGGAAACCGAAGACAAGAAAACTTATGAGATAAATAATTTGAATAAGCAAATAGTGGGTGGCACAAGTACAAATATTCCGTTAAATGAAAATGAGTATGTTTTGATGTTGATGCCTCAAACTCTTCCTGATGGTGCCACAATTGAAGTAGATGTAAAAGATGATGTAACCGGTTGGGAAGGAACTCTCAAATCAAGCATTGCAGGGAATGTGTGGGAAAAGGGTAAATGTGTGAAGTATGTTATTTCCACCAGTGATATTGTAGTACAATACTACTTTGATATACTTAATTCTGAAGAAGGTGAATTCCCTTATTATGGCGGAAACGGTACGCTATTCGTAGAAAGCTATAAGACAACTACTCACGTTGGAGGCTCTTTAAAAGAGAATGTTAGTTGGGCTGTTAGTCAAACTAGTGGACATATAGAACTGGATCTGAATGCGGGTGGTGAATCAAGTTATGTTGACGCTATAAGTTATAAGTTAGGTCCGGCTCCGATAGATGAAAGCTATACTCATGGATATTTTAATGGTGTTACTACTTTGGGAACAAATGAAGCACCTTACGATCTTTCTACCGAAGGCGGTTCAGTAAGTCGAAATACAGCAAATTGTTATATGGTTGGTGCACCGGGATATTATAAAATTCCATTAGTGATTGGTAATGCAATTTTAGATGGTTCAAGAAATGATAATGCTGCAGGTAGTATTTATTTTAATTATTTAGGTGAAAATTGGTTACAACATCCAGAAGTGTATAAAGGAAGGGATGGTAAAAATATAGAAATGAAAGAGCCTTATTTGGTATGGCAAGATGCACCCGGATTAGTCACAGATTTAAGGATTGTAGAAGGAGACGATTATAAATATTTGGCGTTTGATGTTGATGAAGACTACATTTGTGATGGTAATGCAGTAATTGCTGTGAAAGATACAGATGACAGAATTATGTGGAGTTGGCACATTTGGGTAACTCATCGAATGGTTCGTTGGACTGCTGATAAGGAGTCAAGCCAATATGACCCAAAAGAGAAAACAATTCATAATAAATTATATGGTAAATTGAAAGACGGTAAATTGGTAGATAATAATGGTAATGTCCTATTTGATGATCCGTTTATGCATAATGATGAAACTAATATAACAGCTCTTGAAAAAGCTCATGGAAGTTATTCTTTTACTCTTTTAAGTAAATACATTGGTTTATGTGAGAAGGAAGATAAACATTATGGTGGAACTAATGTGACTATTGAGATAATGCAAAATGATAGTGATGGTCAAACAAAAAGTATTGAAATAAATTATGCTGTTCACACAATTTTTACGGCTTTTAACGCATGTTATTACCAATGGGGTAGAAAAGACCCTATGAGACCATGGGGAGAATATAAAGAAAGTACCGATACTTATGAAAATCATAAAACTTGTTTTGGAAATGATGGTGCACCATTAGATGATAGTTATTTCTATTCTGATGAACCTTCAACCGATATAGCTACAACTATACAGAATCCGGCTAAGTTTTATGGAGCTTCTTCGGCTGAAACAACATGGTGCAGTGCTTTATCCGGTAGTACGAATTTTAGTAGTACCGATTATGAAAATTTATGGCAAGCTAATAATTATTCCGGTGATGGAACTTTCCCGAGAGGAACTGCAATAAATGAATTGGTTTCAATAACATCTGTAGTTAAAACTATTTATGATCCATGCCCGGTTGGTTATGAAATGCCTAGAAGTGATGCTTTTACCGGATTCTTGCTCGATAATGAAAGTGATGATAAACAGGTTTATGGACATCCTGAGGAATATCAAGGATATTATATAGATGATGGTAAATATAAATTCTCTATGGACTTTATAGAGGAAATAGGAAATGCTGGAAGTAATAATAATGGAAATATATTGAGAGAACCCAATCCATGTGCATTTGTAAGTGGATATCAAGAATATGCATATTGGTTCCGACCTGATGTGAATGGTTCAGGTAAATGGGATGGAAGTTTTAGTAATGAAGAAAATACGGATGAACAGTATGATCTGTGTTTATTATTGTATGCATTGGGTGCAAAAGGTGGTAGTAGTACTTCAAAAGGCTCAGTAAAAGAATTTCAACACATGGGTAATGCATTGACTGCAACATTGGTGGATGAACCTGGAGATGGCAATAACGCTTTACCTTCTAGATTGTATTTCTTTCATGACCATAATGGTTGGTACCCGGAAGGTAATACTGATTGTAAAGGACATACAGTACCAACAAATCAAGCAGGGGAGAATTCATATACTATTGAACGTTTTTATAATTATGATGGTACTCTTGTTGGTACAAACCAAACAACAAATCAAATAATAACAGTTGCTTCAAGTGCTTATAATGTAGGTTTTACTGTGTTACCTGCAAAAACGGGTTATAATGGAATAAAGATTGAATAATAATATGTGGAAATATTTTGATAAAAAATATACTTTGTAATATAGTAAATCTAAATACTTTTTTTAAAATTATAGACGTAGAAGAAAGGAGCGGACTGTGAAGTTCGCTCCTTTTTGATATAATAATGTGTGCTGAATGTTCTGTAATAGTAAAAATCAATTTTTTTGCGTAAATTTGCACTATTATTAAACTGAATGACTATTGTTTAATGGAAAAAATAAGGAATTTCTGTATAATTGCGCATATCGACCACGGTAAGAGTACTCTAGCCGATAGATTACTTGAATATACAAATACGGTGGGTGGAAAAGACCTGCAAAACCAAGTTCTTGACGATATGGACTTGGAACGAGAACGTGGTATTACAATAAAAAGTCATGCTATACAAATGAAGTATGCGTATGACGGAGAAGAGTATACATTAAATCTTATTGATACTCCGGGACACGTGGACTTTTCTTATGAGGTTTCTCGTTCAATCGCAGCGTGTGAAGGTGCATTGCTTATTGTAGATGCTACGCAAGGAGTTCAAGCGCAGACGATTTCCAATCTATATATGGCTATTGATAATGATTTGGAGATAATTCCGGTAATTAATAAAGTTGATCTTGATAGTGCGAAACCTGAGGAAGTCGAGGATCAAATAATTGAATTATTAGGGTGTAAACGTGAAGAAATAATACGTGCCAGTGGTAAAACCGGAATAGGCATAGAAGATGTGCTTGAAGCTGTTGTTACACGTGTACCTGCTCCTAAAGGTGATACAAATGCACCGTTGCAGGCATTGATTTTTGATTCGGTATTTAATCCGTTTAGAGGTATTATTGCATATTTTAAGATAATAAACGGTAAGATTAGAAAGAATGACTTCGTGAAATTCGTAAGTACAGAGAAAGAATATCATGCCGATGAAGTGGGAATCTTGAAGCTTGATATGCAACCGTGTAATGAGATTTCGGCAGGGAATGTGGGATATATCATTTCCGGTATTAAAACTTCTAAGGAGGTGAAAGTAGGTGATACCATTACCCATGTTGATAATCCATGTGAAAAGGCGATTGAAGGTTTCCAAGAAGTAAAACCAATGGTATTTGCCGGTGTTTATCCTATAGAGACCGAAGATTATGAAAATTTGCGAGCTTCATTGGAAAAATTGCAATTAAATGACGCGTCATTGACATTTCAACCGGAATCTTCGGTGGCGTTGGGATTTGGATTCCGTTGTGGATTCTTGGGGTTACTTCACATGGAGATTGTGCAAGAACGATTGAGTCGTGAATTTAACATGGATGTGATTACCACAGTTCCTAATGTAAGTTATAAGATATATGATAAGAAGGGGAATATGACCGAAGTTCATAATCCTGCAGGATTGCCTGATTTAACATTGATTGATCATATAGAAGAACCATATATTAGAGCTTCGGTTATTACAACTACCGATTTTATAGGTCCTATAATGACTCTATGTTTAGGTAAGCGCGGAGAATTGGTGAAACAAGAATATATTTCGGGTAATCGTGTGGAAATTTTCTTTGATTTACCGTTAGGAGAGATTGTGATTGATTTTTATGATAAATTGAAGAGCATTTCGAAAGGTTATGCTTCATTTGATTATCATTTGCATGACTTCCGTCCGTCTAAATTGATAAAATTGGATATTTTGTTGAATGGAGAGTCGGTTGACGCATTAAGTACTCTTACTCATTTCGATAATGCGGTGTCTTTCGGCAGACGTATGTGTGAAAAGTTAAAAGAGTTGATACCTCGTCAACAATTTGATATTGCAATACAGGCTGCAATCGGAGCAAAAATCATTGCTCGTGAAACAATCAAGGCGGTACGTAAAGACGTTACGGCAAAGTGTTACGGAGGTGACGTGAGTCGTAAACGTAAGTTGCTTGAAAAGCAGAAAGCAGGAAAGAAACGAATGAAACAGATAGGAACGGTAGAAGTGCCACAGAAAGCATTCCTTGCAGTCCTAAAACTTGATTAATAATATTATAGAAGGCTAACGAAATAGTTTCGTTAGCCTTAATTTTTATTGAATAATATTGTTTTAAAATTCGCTGGTGAAGTGGAAACGGATTTTAGGGAAATCGGATTGTGCCATTTGAAGTACATATCCGGAATCGGCTAGGAATACATCACGTCCCTCTTTGTCGGTTGCCATAAATTGGTGCTTACGCTTCTTGAATGCTTCAAGAGCTTCTTTGTCATCGCTTTCAATCCAACATGCCTTATATAAACTGATAGGTTCCCAACGACATTGTGCTCCATACTCGTGTAGCAAGCGATATTGGATGACTTCAAATTGTAGTTGACCTACAGTACCGATAATTTTACGTCCGTTGAATTGATTGGTGAAAAGTTGTGCTACACCTTCATCCATGAGTTGTTCTATACCCTTATTGAGCTGTTTGGTTTTCATTGGGTCGGTGTTTTCAATGTATTTGAACATTTCAGGAGAGAAACTTGGCAGACCTTTGAAATGTAATTCTTCACCTTCGGTTAAAGTGTCACCTATTTTGAAGTTACCACTATCAGGAATACCTACTATATCACCCGGATATGCTTCATCCACGATATCTTTTTTCTGTGCCATGAATGCAGTGGGAGCTGCAAATTTTAAAATTTTACCATGGCGTACATGTTTGTATGGAGCATTGCGTTGGAAAATACCTGAACATATTTTCACGAATGCAATACAACTACGATGGTTTGGATCCATATTAGCATGTATTTTGAACACAAAACCTGTGAATTTCTCTTCTTCAGGTTTAACTTCGCGTTCAACGGCTTGAATTGGACGTGGTGACGGCGCAATACGCACAAAACAATCAAGAAGTTCTTTAACGCCGAATGTGTTAAGTGCTGAGCCGAAGAATACCGGAGCAACTTTACCTGCGAGATAATCTTGTTCGTTAAATTCAGGATAAACACCTTCAATAAGTTCTATATCTTCACGAAGTTTTGTTGCATCGCGTTCTCCGACAGTAGAATCAATGACAGGGTCATTAATGTCGTTTATTTCTACACGTTCTGTTACTTTTTGTTTGTCGGGGGTAAACAGGTCTAGTCCTCCTTCGTATATATTATAAACGCCTTTAAAGTGCAGACCGATGTTTATAGGCCAACTAAGAGGGCGCACTTTGATTTGCAACTCACTTTCCAATTCATCAAGGATGTCAAAAGGATCTCGACCTTCGCGGTCAAGTTTATTGACAAATATAATTACAGGAGTGTGACGCATGCGACACACTTCCATTAGTCGGCGAGTTTGTTGTTCGACACCTTTTGCAACGTCCACAACAATAATAACACTGTCAACGGCAGTAAGAGTTCTGAATGTGTCTTCGGCAAAATCTTGGTGACCGGGGGTATCAAGGATATTGATTTTATAATCACCATAATTAAATCCCATAACAGATGTTGCAACCGAAATACCACGTTGTTTTTCAATTTCCATCCAGTCGGATGTTGCTGTTTTTTTAATTTTATTTGATTTAACAGCTCCTGCTACATGGATAGCACCACCGAATAGGAGTAGTTTTTCTGTAAGTGTGGTTTTACCTGCGTCGGGGTGAGAAATAATCGCAAATGTGCGTCTTTTCTCTATCTCTGATGTTAAATTTGCCACTATTGTATGAGTTTAAATGTTATTATTGTTAAGTTCCAGTTCATTAATACATTTTTCAAGGCTATCAACCCAATAAGGAATTGATATATTAAATGCTTTCTTGATTTTATTTTTGTCAAGTACAGAATAAGCCGGACGAGTTGCTTTTGTGGGATATTCTGTTGTTGTAATTGGATTTACGTTACATGTTGTTATATTGGCAAACTTATGTATCATTTTAGTGAAGTCATACCATGAGCATACGCCTTCATTGGAAAAATGATATGTTCCTGCTATCCAATTATTGCTTGATATTATTGTGTATATTGCATTAGCTAAATCTCCTGCAAAAGTAGGACCTCCTATTTGGTCGGCAACTACATTTAAAGAGCCTTTGCTCCTACCTAAGTTAATCATTGTTTTTACAAAATTCTTACCATGAATTGAATATAACCATGCTGTACGTATTATGATATGGCTATCCGGAAGAATCTTTGCAAGAACTTGTTCTCCTGCTAATTTTGTACTGCCGTACACCGATTTAGGGTTAGGGGCGTCTAATTCTGTGTAAGGACGGCATGAGGTTCCGTCAAAGACATAGTCGGTAGATATATTTATTACTTTTGCATGGGCAATTTTTGCAGCATTTGCCAAATTTTCAACTGCCGAATTATTTATTCGATTACATAGCTCAAAATTGTCCTCTGCAGCGTCAACTGCAGTATAAGCCGCACAGTTTACAATAATATGAATGTTGTTAGTTGAAACAAAGTCCAAAACATCTTGATAAGATGTTATATCAAGTTCGGCAACATCGGTAAAAAAAGTATTGAAAGCGTTGTTCTCTTCCAATAATTTTCTCATTTCATACCCTAATTGTCCGTTTGCTCCTGTTATAAGAATGTTTTGTTTCATATTATTATATAGTTTCTTCCACATCATCAAAAATGGGATGTTCTTCATTCTTTTTGTAAAAAGCGGATAGTGTAGCTAGGAATTTGGATGTTTGAGTTACAGCCTGCAAAGTGCTTTCACTGATTTCTTTTTTTTGTAATCTAAGCATTAATGTGCCATATAGAGCATTGAAACAAGTTTCAAGTTCTCCTGCTTTGTTTTCTCCTGCTTTAGCCCTTAATTCTACAATATAGGGAAGTGTTTTGTAAAATTCAGCTCCATATTCAGGAAATTTAGGCGATTTTAGCAATTCATGATGGAGATCGGCGAGGCGAATAATTACATTTTTATTGATTTGAAGATGTCCCGATTGTTTAATATTTTCCAATTCCATCATTTTAATGAGAGACTCATACCAATCTTTTATTTCGGCATGTTTTACATCATCTACATTATAATGAGATATAAGATTTTTATCAATTAATTCGATATCCAGATTGTTAGCTCTGATAATATCTTCAATTTGCCACATATATAGCAAATATTCAGCGATGTTTTCTTTGCGCTTTTGAGTTGCTATAATCATATTTTAGCCAAATTTGCTGATTTTACGTAACATTGATTCATTGATAATCTTGATACGGCGTCCGTCAACGGTTATCAATTTTTCGGTAACAAAAGTAGATAATGTGCGAATAGCATTTGATGTAGTCATATTTGACAAATTGGCAATATCTTCACGTGCCATGTATATTTTGATGGTTTGTTCATCTTCTTCGTAACCGTAATTATCGGCAAGCATGAGTAATGCTTCTGCAAGTCGACCACGAATGTGCTTTTGAGTGAGATTCACAATTTTTGTGTCCGAATTACCTAAATGTTTTGATAACTCGTGAATAAAAAACCAAGCTAGTTCGCGATTACTGTCTATAAGCTCGCATACTAGAGACATAGGTATTGCGCCAAGTGTAGATGGTTCGAATGCACTAATGCTTGTAACGTATTTTTCTTTTGCAAAATATGCTCTGAATCCTATATATTGAATAGGGCGGTAAACGCGTAGAATTTGTTGACGTCCGCCTATTCCATCTTTGAATTTCTTTACTTTCCCGGAGAGGAGACACCATAAGTATTCAGGTTCATCTCCTTCTGCATAAATAATTTGGTTTCTTTTATAATTGTGTATTACAAAATTATCGGCAATTTTTCTTTTTTCTTCGGGTGACAATAATGCCCAAATTTCGTATAATCCTTCACTTAAAATGTTTTCTAGAGAACTTTTCTTTAACATGATTATAAAACTATGTTATAAAACGTACAAAATTACACAATTATCTGGTACACAACAATAAAAAACGAGATTTTTTATAAGAAAACCCCGTTTTTTACAAATATAATAAGTTTTTGACTTATTAATTTTCCTATTTTATCAAATATTGAGAACTGATTGATTGATAATTGTGTACGCGACGAATAGTATCAGCAAACAAAGGTGCAACACTTAAAATGTGTGCTTTTGTACAGCCTTTTGTATATGGGATACTATTGGTGAAAATCATTTCGGTAAGAGGACTATTTTGAACACGTTCAGAGGCAGGATCGCTCATGATTGCATGTGACGCTAATGCCCGAACAGAACGTGCTCCATTGTCAATCATTAATTGTGCCGCTTTGCATATTGTTCCTGCTGTATCAACCATATCGTCAACGATGATGACATCTTTATCTTCCACATCACCTATGATTGTCATTGTTTCAACTACATTGGCTTTTGCGCGTTGTTTATGGCACAATACTAGTGGTGTGTTTAAGTATTTAGCGTATGAGTTAGCTCTCTTAGCTCCACCAACATCAGGTGATGCAATAACCAAATCTTTAAGTTTCAATGATTGTATGTATGGAATAAAACAAGATGAGGCATATAAGTGGTCTACCGGAACATTGAAGAAACCTTGTATTTGATCGGCATGTAAATCCATTGTGATAAGGCGATCGATACCTGCTGCGCTTAGAAGATCGGCAACAAGTTTTGCTGCGATAGAAACACGTGGTTTATCCTTGCGGTCTTGACGTGCCCAACCAAAATAAGGCATTACAGCTATGACTGATTTTGCCGAAGCACGTTTTGCTGCGTCAATCATAAGAAGTAATTCCATTAGGTTATCACTGTTGGGGAATGTTGATTGAACAAGATAAACTTCGCAACCGCGAATAGATTCTTCAAAACAAACTTCAAATTCGCCGTCAGCAAAATATTGAATGTTCATTTTACCCAGTTCAATGCCAAGCTCTTTACAAATTTCTTCAGCCATGTAGCGTGATTTTGTACCGCTGAAAACTTTGATGGTTGTTGAGTTACTCATATTGATGTTATTGTTGAACAATTATTATTTTTTGCAAATTTAGTATATTTGATTGTTTAGTCTAAGTAAAAATCAATTTTTTTTCACAGAAATTTTCCCTTTTTTCGCCGTGAGTTTCCAGATAACTGCATTAAACGGCTCAATAGTTGTATTAAATGGGGTATTTGCAGCCAATGTAAATATTTCTTTCTTTCCATTTAATAATTCTACTCCATTGTATTCGCCTTGAATTAGTTTCAAGTAATCAAAAGCATGTGCCGGAATGTCAATATTGACGTTGGCTGTTTCATTACCGAAGTTTACGGCAATGAGAAGTGTTTCATCTTCAAAATGTCGTAGATATGTATAATGACGATGTGGATTTACATTGTTATAGTTTACATACATAAGATCGAAAAATTCGCCCTTGTATATTGCTTTTTCTTTATTACAAAGTGTTAGTATGTGCTTATAAAGGTTTCTCAGTCTTTTTTCCTCTTTGGTAAGTAACATTGTGTTACATTTACCATTGTTATACCATCTGCACACACTTGGAATACTCCAATAATCAAATATGGTGGTGCGTCCATCGGCTCCGCTGTAGCCTTCGGCATCGATACCTTTTTCACCCAATTCTTGACCTTGATAAATCATCATTGGTGCGCGATTTATGGTTGAACTTACTACGAGTGATGGGGTAACAATATCGGCATTTCCTGCATATTGTGGAGATGCAAAACGTTGTTCATCGTGATTCTCCAGAAAATTAAGCATGTGATCGTTTATACCATCAACTGTTTGCCAGCAGTTTGTTATCGAAGCTGCTGAAATATTGCAACATTGTACACCTCTTAAAGTGTCATATAATGAAACTTTGTCATACAGATAATCAAAATGTCCATTATAAATATAATCGCGATAGATACTTACATCATATATTTCGGCAATAAATTTAATGTTCGGATATTTTTCTTTTACAAGAGGTATTGCCCATCCCCAAAACTCCACAGGAACCATAAAAACCATGTCGCAGCGGAATGCGTCAATGCCTTTAGATGCCCAAAAACGTAGAATATTGACCATTTTGAACCATGTGTCGGGAATAGGGTCGAAATGTTTGGAACCGTTTCCATAGTCAACACCATAATTTAATTTAATGGTTTCATACCAATCATTAACTGTTGGAAATGCGGTGAAACAATCGTTTCCGGTTGCTTTTGCCGGAAATTCAAAGTATGCATCTTGTCCTTGACCTAAATCAAATTGCGGGTGGAAAACCTGTCGGGTAATATAGTAGAAATTGTTGTTAGGGGTAAACATCATATCTGGGTTGTCGCCTGCCCCAAAATCTTCTATACCGTGAGGCTTTACGTCAGAATGATATTGGCGTGCTACATGATTGGGTACAAAATCTATAATAACTTTCATTCCGTTTTCATGTGTGCGTTTCACCAACTCTTCAAATTCTTGCATACGATTTGGGATATTTTCAGCAATATCTGGATCTATATCATAGTAATCTTTGATGGCATAAGGGCTTCCGGCATTACCTTTTACTACATGAGGGTTGTCGGGAGTAATCCCGTATGCCGAATAATTGGTTTTTGTTGCATGCTCAATTACCCCTGTGTACCAAATGTGGGTTACACCGAGTTCTTTTATTGATTTTAAAACTTTATTGTTTATTTGATTCATTTTACCCACACCGTTTTGTTCAATAGTGCCATTTGGTACTCTGTTGGTACAGGTATTGGTAAATAGTCTTGGAAATAGTTGATATATTATGGGTTTCATTAGTGATAAATCAAAGTAAATAAATTATGTTACAAATATAAAACTTTTATTTAAAAGAAGGAAATTGATATTTATTACTATGGGAATAATATTAGGATTTTTAGTGAAAATTTTTGTATGAAATGAAAAGATGTTAACTTTGTTTTCGAGATTAATAGTAAATTATGGAGGAAGATATAAGGAACTGTATAGAGGTGTTAAAGCGTGGAGGATTGATTCTATATCCCACAGATACGGTGTGGGGTATAGGATGTGATGCAACAAATGCCGACGCAGTAAAAAAGGTATATGACTTAAAGCGACGTGAGGATAATAAAGCAATGCTTGTATTACTGGATAATGTAAATAATCTTGATCGATATGTTCAAGATGTACCGGAAATTGCTTATGAATTGCTGGATGTTGCAGTTAAACCTCTCACGATAATATATGATAAAGGTTATAATCTTGCTCCTAATTTATTGGGTGAAAATCAAAGTGTGGGTATTCGTGTATCACAAGAGATTTTTTCACAAACGTTGTGTAATAAATTCCGTCGTCCGATAGTTTCTACTTCGGCTAATATCAGTGGAGAACCGTCTGCTGCTGTTTTTAAAGATATTTCAACTGAAATAAAAAACGGTGTAGATTATATCGTTAAATACAGACAGAATGATAATAACAAACATAATCCATCAAGCATAATAAAACTGAGTGCAGATGGTACAATAAAAATTTTAAGAAAGTAGTATCGTGATAAGTACAGCACAACAAAGGGCAAAATATGTAATCGGTGATTTTGTTTCATCTGTAGTAGGATGGACAATATTCAATGTTGTGCGTTATTATATAGGCGAAAAAGCCGCTTATGAATTCTCTTCCTTAGAGGCATATTTAACCTCGTCAATGGTGTTGCTTGGAGAAGTGTTGTTTCCTCTTATGATGCTTGTTGTTTTTGCCATATCGGGGTTCTACAATGAAGTATTTAGAAAATCTCATGTTCATAATTTTATTACGACTTTCTATTCATCCACGACCAATACGATATTAATATTCTTTGTAGCTTTAATAAATGATGTGATTCTTGAACAACGAGGAACCAATTATGAATTATTGTTAATTCTTTTCTCGGTTCTGTTTGTTTGTACTTTTATGGTACGTTATATTATAACAAATGCGTCAAACCGAAAATTTATAACAGGTGAGTGGCATTATAATGCATTGATAGTAGGAGCAGGCAGTAAGGCTGTAGCTTTTACCAAGCAATTGAGTGCTACCGATACATATTTAGGTTATAATATTGTGGGGTATGTTCCAATAGAGAAAATGGAACTGGACTCAAATGAATATACTATATATGGATTTGACGAACTGGAATTGATTTGTAAGGAAAAAGATATAAAAGAATTAATTGTAGTTCCTGATGGAGATGATGTAGTTTCATCAATGTCGGTAATCAGCAAATTATATTATTTGGGATTACCGATAAAGATTTCACCTGATATGTACACAATCTTGGTGGGTAAAATGCGTTTATCTACGTTGAGAGGTGAACCATTAGTCGATATGTCAAGTTGTGGTATGTCCGAATTTGAAAAAAACATCAAGAGGATATGCGATATTGTTATGTCGTTATTTGCGTTGGTATTATTGTTCCCATTTTTATTGATAATTGCATTGTTGGTAAAATGTGACTCAAAAGGATGTATTATATATAAGCAATTCAGAATGGGGTATCATCGAAAGGAATTTACGATATATAAGTTTAGAACGATGATAGAAAATGCCGAAACAGATGGATGTCCGGCATTATCGAGTGAAAATGATGATAGGATAACTAGAATAGGACATATATTGAGAAAATATCGAATAGATGAATTACCTCAATTTTGGAACGTATTAAAAGGGGATATGTCTTTGGTCGGTCCTAGACCGGAACGCAGATTTTTTGTGGAAAAAATTGTGCAAAAAGCACCTTTATATTCATTGCTATATCAAGTGAGACCGGGTATAACTTCAATGGGAATGGTAAAATACGGTTATGCAACAAGTGTAGAGGAAATGATAGAACGGTTTCGATATGACCTGTTGTATCTCGAAAATATGTCTGTTGCAAATGATATAAAAATTTTAATATATACAATAAAAATAGTTTTCACAGGTAAAGGTATATAATTCAGTATATGCAAAAAGAATTGGAAAATAGAAAAGTCGGAAAATCCGATGGTTGGTTTATGAAAATACTCCAATGGAGAGAAAAGCATATCAAAGAGAAGACATTTATCTTGATATTGGCATTGGTGGTTGGTGTTGCAGGTGGTTTTGCTGCTTTATTATTGAAAGATCTAATACATCATTTGTCGGGAATGCTTACAGCTCATTTGGAGATAAGTAATTATAACTATAATTACCTTATTTATCCTGTGATAGGTATATTATTGGCAGGAATATTTGTGAGATATATAATAAGAGATAATATATCACATGGAGTAACAAGAGTTCTGTATGCATTATCCCAAAACAAGAGTCGCTTGAAATCGCATAATATATATTCATCGGTAATAGCAAGTTCTGTAACAATAGGTTTTGGTGGTTCGGTGGGAGCCGAAAGTCCTATAGTATATACCGGTGCTGCAATTGGGTCTAATTTGGGAAGTTTATTCAGATTGTCTCCAAGATTGTTAATGTTGTTGGTGGGTTGTGGTGCTTCAGCCGGAATTGCAGGTATATTCAAAGCTCCAATTGCAGGTATGCTTTTTACTATTGAAGTTCTTATGATTGATCTTACCGCAGGGTCGGTAATGCCATTAATGATTGCCTCAATTGCCGGAGCTACTGTAGCGTATGCTTTTACCGGTTATGAACTTGAATTCTTCTTTGCACAAAGTGAACCATTTTATACAGCCGGAATACCGTATGTAATATTGTTTGGTATTTTTTGCGGATTAATTTCATTGTATTTTACAAAAGTAATGAATATGATGGAACGTATGTTTGGCAAACTTAAAAATGCATGGTTGAAATTTATTGTTGGTTCGGTGATTTTGAGTACTCTCATTTTTATGTTCCCGCCTTTATACGGTGAAGGATATCAGTTAATGAATATGATGCTCGAAGGGAATTTGAGCCAAATATTTGATGGAAGTATTTTTTATGAATATCGCAATGATACATGGTGGTTGATCGCCTTTGTAGGACTTATTTTGTTTACTAAAGCATTTGCAACCAGTGCAACCAATGGTGGCGGTGGATGTGGTGGAACATTTACGCCATCATTGTTTATAGGATGTTTTGCCGGATTTTTCTTTACGCTATTGTTGAATAATTTAGGGATAATCGATAGCACTTTATCTATGAAAAATTATGCGTTAATGGGTATGGCAGGTGTTATGTCGGCTGTTATGAACGCACCATTGATGGGTATATTCCTAGCTGCTGAAATGACAGGAGGATATGAATTGTTTTTACCTTTATTGATAGTATCTACTATTTCATACGGCACATTCAAACTATTCTCTCCATATAGTATCTATACACAACGTCTTGCTCAACGAGGTGAGTTGTTGACTCATGAAAAAGACCGTAGTGTGCTTACGTTGCTTAAAATGGATAGTGTAATAGAAAAAGATTTTAAGGAAGTACATCCTGATATGACATTAAGAGAGATGTGTGAAGTCATATCACAATCAAGTCGAAATCTTTATCCGGTTACTGATAATAATAATGTATTAGTAGGAGTTGTATTATTGGATGATATTAGGAATATAATGTTCCGTCCCGATTTGTATGATAAAATGCGAGTACGTAAATTTATGTCGGCTATGCCCGCAAAAATAGAGTTAGGTCAGTCGATGGATTCGGTGATGAAAATGTTTGATGATACAAAGGCTTGGAATCTTCCGGTGGTAGAACGTGGTAAATATATAGGATTTGTTTCTAAGTCGAAGATATTTAACTCTTATCGTAGGGTATTGAAACATTATACCGATGAATGAAAGTTAATTAGAATTTAAGTGAAGTGAGTTAACGTTTTAAAATATGAATTATACGAAGGAAAGTTTGAAAATAGTGTTCTTTGGAACACCCGATTTTGCGGTTGAAAGTCTGGATCGTCTTGTTAAAGGTGGATATAATATTGTAGGAGTTGTTACTATGCCCGATAAGGCTGCGGGAAGAGGACATAAAATGTATCAATCTCCGATTAAAGAATATGCAGTGGAACATGGGTTGAGGCTATTACAGCCTGTAAATTTGAAAGACCCTGTGTTTGTGGAGGAGTTACGTAGTTTAAAAGCAGACTTACAGATTGTTATTGCATTTCGTATGATGCCTGAAGTGGTGTGGAATATGCCACCACTAGGTACATTTAATCTTCACGCTTCATTGTTGCCTAAATATCGTGGAGCTGCTCCTATCAACTGGGCTGTTATGAATGGTGATACAGAAACCGGTGTTACTACTTTTTTCTTGAAACATGAAATTGATACAGGGGATATTATTCAACAAGAACGTATTTCAATTGTGGAAACTGATAATGTAGGTGTAATACATGACAAGTTAATGATTCTTGGTGCCGGTATGGTGATTGAAACAGTTGATGCAATTATAGATGGAACTGTGAAACCTATACCACAAGAGCAGTTATTGAATAAGTATGAAGAGCCAACTCCTGCTCCAAAAATATTTAAGGAAACATGTAAGATTGATTTTACGCGTACTGCACGTGAAGTATATAATCATATAAGAGGTTTGTCTCCATATCCGGCTGCGTGGACTGAAATAACGGACTCAACAGGAGTCGTACATACAGTAAAAATCTATGAAACAGCATTACCGAATGATAAATATGTGGGGGAAACCGGTGCAGTGATAACGACCAAAGATACATTAACTATTGCATGTCGAGAAGGTTCAATTGAGGTACTTTCTCTACAGTTGGCAGGAAAAAAACGTATGACAACCGCCGAATTTCTGCGAGGTTTTAAATTCTAAGATAAAATATATAGGTGAGATTCTTTGAGTCTCACCTATTTTTCTATTGTAGAAAAATTATCCTAATTTTAAAAAATTGTGATAAATAAGAGAGTTATGTTTATTTGGAAAGTTTATTAAGATAGAATGTGCGCAGTTCATCCCATTTATAATATGGGGCATAGTTTGATTCTATCGGTAATGTAACTTCTTCTTCATTTAATAGAGCTTTGATTAATATTTCATCGTTGTTATTATTACGATAAAAAATGAGTTGGATATTACAAGCCATTGGGAATATGTTTTGAGCTTTCCATTCATTAGCAAGAGTTTCTAATGATTGAACCTGTTTATTACTATTGCCAAGTTCCATTAACACAGCAAGCGGTAATACGCACACTTCATGTCCAAAACGTAAAGAGGCGCCATTTTTGTTGTTCTTTATTGCATTATCAGCACTTGATATTATATTAAGTAACAGATTTTTTTGAATATATGGGTGCTTGTTGCCATATTCGGTTGAATTACCATAACCGAGATACCAAAATTTGTTCCAACGTTCCCATAATGAATATATCTCTTCATGAGTGAACAAATCATATAGGTCAAAATCAAAATCATGACTTTGCATATTGCTTGCAATATCAAAAATATTTTCCATTACCTTATCGGCATTAATACTATCTTTGGCAAAGGATTTACTTTTGATAAGTCGATTGACAAATGCATAGGATGTTACGTCATTGGATGTAATTTGTTTGAAATAAGCTTTTGCCTTGGTATGAGATTCTTTGAAATTATCGTCGTAGAAATTCATAAAATACATGTCGGCATTACTTGCGTCATGAAAAATACTGATTTGGGGATTAAAAGCCTTTAACTCTTGACATTCGTTTTCCATAGATAAAATACATCTTATAACTACGGTAGAGCGTGCTTCAATATGTACATCACCTGAAAAAACTTCAGGAAAATTATGTGTCATACGTCGAGCAATACCTCTATGTTGTTCTGCACCTAATTCGGATAATTCACCATATCGATTATATGCAGCTTTTTGTATGATTTTAAGGCGTCTAAGTGCATCTTTTCCTTTTTCTGTTAAGAATTGATATTTCTCGGCTTTTTCCAGAGCTTCAATAGGTTGATTGTATTGTTCTTCACTTGTAAGCCACCTACTTCCGTGTCGTCCATAATGTTCAATATGAAAAGATGTAAATCCATTTGGTACAGGTGTGTATTTTATATGAGAACGGTCAGGATATGCAAGATATGTGTGCGCACTTAATTGTGGATTATCTTTAATTTCATCTTTTATGCTTTTCGCCATTATGCTTTGGGCAAAAAGTATGGTTGTTGCTATAAGTATTATTCTTTTCATTTTGATTTATATTAAAAGTATAGCAAAGTTATATTTTTTGAGAAAATAAACAAAATAAAAGCCACGACCTATTTATAGATGTGGCTTTTATCTTATTTAGGAAAAAGAGTTATTTAGCACTTTTTCATTTTTTCATAAACTGCAGCGTCAAGTACGGCAATTGTGGTAAGATTTACAATGTCGCGTACTGAAGCATTAATCGCAGTAAAGTGAATGGGTTTATTTAATCCCATTTGTATAGGACCAATTAGCTCGGCTACACCCATTTCCAACATCATTCGATATATTGTATTTGCTGCACTCAAATTAGGGAAAACCAAAGTGTTTACATCTTTACCGAATAACTTATTGAATGGATATGTTTTATCACGTAAGTCTTTGTTTAAGGCGTAGTGAACTTGCATTTCACCATCAACAACTATTTCGGGAAAATCTCTATGAAGTATGTCTACGGCTTCATGAACTTCTTTAGGTCCATGCTCTTTATTGGTCCCGAAATTACTATAAGAAACCATTGCAATAACCGGATTATGCGCAAAATATTGAACCGAACTGTCGGCAAGACGAGCAATATCAACTAAAGTTTCTGTATCATTATCGTGATTAATAGATGTATCGGCAAGGAAGTAAATACCGCGTTTGGTATTCATTATATGCATTGTTGCAAAATGGTTGTAGCAGGGGCGAATTCCTATAACGTCTTTTGCTATTTGAACCGTATCATGGTGACCGCCGGAGTATGTACCGGTAATGAATGCATCTGCTTCACCCATTTCGACCATCATCATACCAAAATAGTTACGATCAAACATCTTTTCAAGAGCTTCAGGATAGGTCAGTCCATCTCGTTGACGTTTTTCAGCAAGTTTCTTGGCATATTCGCTACGTCTTTTCGCCTCACGATCATGTCGAAGGTTTACAATAGGAATTTCAGAGATATCCAAACCGAGTTTTTTTGCTCGTTTTCCAATCATTTCTTCGTTACCAAGCAAAATTGGGTAACATATTTTTTCATGGAATGCTTGTACCGCAGCTTGTAACATATTGTCTGTATTAGCTTCGGCAAATACAACTCGTTTCGGATTGCGTTTGGCTTCTTCGGTGAAACGGCGCATGAGTTTGTTATCGTATCCCATAAGTCGTTTTAATTTTTCTTCATACGCGTCCCAATCTGTAATAGGACGTTTAGCCACTCCCGATTCCATTGCAGCTTTTGCTACAGCTGGAGATACCCATGTAATTAGGCGCGGGTCAAGGGCTTTAGGAAGGATATAGTTACATCCGAAAGTTAAATCGGTCATGTTATAAGCCTTGTTAACAACCGAAGGTACAGGCTCTTTGGCGAGAGCAGCAATAGCCTTAACGGCAGCAAGCTTCATTTCTTCATTTATAGTTGTTGCACCACAGTCTAAAGCTCCTCTAAAGATATATGGAAAGCCTAATACATTATTTATTTGATTAGGATAATCGGAACGACCTGTTGCAAAAATAAGATCTTCGCGTGAGGAAATTGCCAACTCGTATTCAATTTCGGGATCGGGATTTGCCAACGCAAATACAATAGGATGCGGAGCCATAGAACGAAGCATTTCCTGTGTTACAACATCTTTAACAGATAAACCAAGGAATACATCAGCTCCCGACATTGCTTCAGCCAGTGTTGTTATATTTTTATCGGTTGCAAATTCACGTTTTTGAGAGTTTAGGTCTTTGCGAGATGTTGTAATGACACCTTTACTATCGCACATTATAATATTTTCTTTCTTTACGCCCAAAGCCATATATAAACGAGTACAAGAAACTGCAGCTGCTCCGGCTCCATTTACAACCAATTGTATTTCTTCAATTTTTTTACCTTGAATTTCAAGCGCATTGAGAAGACCTGCTCCAGATATTATAGCTGTACCGTGTTGGTCATCGTGCATCACTGGAATATCACATTCTTCTTTTAATCTGCGTTCAATTTCGAAACATTCAGGAGCTTTTATGTCTTCAAGGTTTATACCACCAAAAGTAGGTGAGATAGCCTTGACAGCCTGAATGAATTTTTCAGGATCATTCTCATTGACTTCAATGTCGAAACAATCAATCCCTCCGAATATCTTGAATAGTAGAGCTTTACCCTCCATTACAGGCTTTCCGGCAAGTGCACCTATGTTACCGAGACCTAGAACTGCTGTCCCATTGGAGATGACTGCAACAAGATTTCCTTTGTTAGTGTATTCGTAGGCGTCTTGTTGATTCTCTTCAATTTCAAGACAAGGAAATGCTACTCCGGGAGAGTAAGCAAGAGATAAGTCGCTTTGAGATGAGTAGGGTTTGGTGGGAATCGTTTCAATTTTTCCCGGCTTCCCGATTTTATGATAATCGAGAGCCATTTCTTTTGTGATTTTAGTCATATCTATGCGTATTACAGTAGATTGTGATTCTTTTTGTTTTTAACAAATACTATTTAGTAGAGTTTTACAAAAGTACTAATAATTTGTGATTTGCTGTAAAAAAGTTTAATAATTTTTATTTTGGAGAGAAAAATAACATCAAAAAGTACTGAAATAAGTTTTTGTGAGCATGTAAATGTTCTTTGTAATTTTGGTGGTTTTGATTATCATTATTATCTTTGTATTAATATTATTTGCAAATTATGACTACCGGTAACATTATAAGGTTTGGCTTTATCGTTGTTTTGTGGCTCGTGTTATGCTATTGTTTATTAACAAGAGCTTCAAAAATTGATTTTATGGTTGTTTTTACTATTGTGGCGTCAGGAATTATAATTTTTGTGCCATTATATAAGAAATATATAAGAGGAAAAAAGTAAATTTGCATATATTACATTATTGCGTAGGTTAAATACCTTTAAATTGTAAAAGGACGTGTCAAATATTACTGAAAATAAATATTATAAGGGAAATTATCCTTTTTTATCTCAGATAAATGCACCTGCCGATTTGAGGAAGTTGCAGATAACCGAATTACCTGCTGTGTGTCAGGAATTAAGAGATTTTTTGATTTCATCACTTTCAGAAAATCCCGGGCATTTTGCTTCAAGTATGGGGGCTGTTGAAATAACAGTTGCTTTGCATTATGCATTGAATACTCCATACGATAGAATAGTGTGGGATGTGGGACATCAAGCATATTGCCATAAGCTACTTACTGGTAGGCGTGATGTGTTTAATACTAGTCGTAAATTAAATGGTATAAGCGGTTTTCCTAATCCGGAAGAAAGCGAATATGATTCATTTATAGCCGGACATGCTTCGAATTCAATATCAGCAGGATTGGGTATGGCTATTGCTTCAAGAATCAATAATGATGTGAAAAAGCGAAATGTTGTAGCTGTAATAGGTGATGCTTCAATTGGCGGGGGATTGGCTTTTGAAGGTTTAAATAATGCTTCAATCAATAAAAATAATCTGCTTATAATATTGAATGATAATGATATGGCGATAGACCGAAGTGTTGGAGCTTTAGGTGATTATATGACACATATCAATACATCGGCAAGCTATAATCGCTTGAGATATAAAATTTATAAATTTTTAAAGAATTATCACCTTATTGATGAAAAACATAAGGATATTATTTTGCGATTTAATAATAGTCTTAAATCATTGATTACTAATCAGCAAAATATATTTGAAGGTTTAAATATAAGGTATTTCGGACCTTTTGATGGTCATGATGTAGAACGTATTGTACGAGTGTTGAATGATATAAAAGATATGGATGGACCTCGTATTTTGCATTTGAGAACCATAAAAGGAAAAGGATATAAACCTGCGGAGAAAGATCCATCGGTATGGCATGCACCCGGAAAATTCGACCCTGAAACCGGTGAAAGAAAAGTTTCCAATAAAGACCGTTCGCCTCAAAAATATCAAGATGTTTTCGGGAAAACATTGGTTGAGTTGGCGGAGAAAAACGATAAAATAGTTGGTGTTACTGCAGCTATGCCTTCAGGAACATCAATGTGTTTTATGCAAGATAAATTTCCAAGTAGAACATTTGATGTAGGAATAGCCGAAGGGCATGCTGTTACTTTTTCTGCCGGTATGGCAAAAGAAGGATTAAAACCATTTTGTGCTATTTATTCAACTTTTTTACAGCGTGCATACGATGCAATAATTAATGATGTTGCTATTTTAAACCTACCGGTAACATTCTGTATAGATAGAGCCGGTTTAGTGGGTGAAGATGGTGTTACACATCAGGGAGCTTTTGATATGGCTTATATGAGATGTGTTCCCAATATGACTGTTGCAGCTCCTATGGATGAACATTACTTACGTAACTTGATGTACACTGTACAATCGGGTGACTTCGGACCATTTTCTATACGTTATCCCAGAGGAAACGGTGCTTTAATTGAATGGAATAATGAAATGGCATGTGTAGAGATTGGTAAAGGACGAAAATTAAGTGATGGGGATAATGTAGCAATTTTAAGTATAGGTCATATAGGTAATAATGTACGGAAACTTGTTGAGGATTTAAAAATAAATGGAGTAAATGTTGCTCATTATGATATGATTTTCTTGAAACCTCTTGATGAATCTTTGTTACATGGAGTGGGACAAAAATTTAAAAATATTATTACCGTAGAGGATGGAACGATTGTAGGTGGGCTTGGAACTGCTGTTGTTGAGTGGTTCTGTGAACATGGTTATAATGTAAAGGTTCATAAAATAGGTATTCCGGATAGTTTTATAGCACATGGAACAATTCCGGAACTTTATAAGTTATGTAAAATGGATAATGAGTCGATAAAGGACGTTGTTTTATCTATGATTAATAACGGTATTTGATATGAAAATTGTTATAGCAGGAGCCGGTGAAGTAGGTACACATTTAGCAAAATTATTGTCAAATGAGAATCAAGATATAATAATAATTGACAGTGATGAAGAAAAGCTATTGAAATTGGAATCTTATAATATGCTTACCCATATTGGGAATCCGGTCTCTTTTAAAACATTGAGAAATGCAGGTGCAGAAAATTGTGACTTATTTATAGCTGTAACACCATTTGAAACAGATAATGTTTTGGCTTGTGAAATAGCAAAATCGCTAGGAGCCGAAAAAGCTGTAGCAAGAATAGATAATTATGATTTCTTGCGGGAAGAAAATCGTCCTTTTTTTACAACTCGCGGTATAGATGATTTGATTTATCCGGAATATTTGGCTGCGGAGGAAATGGCTGTTGCTCTAAAACGTGCATGGGTTCGAAATTGGTTTGAATTATGTAACGGTGAACTTATTATTATCGGTGTGAAAATACGCGATAATGCTGATATGGTGGGAATGCCTTTGCGAGATTTATTTAAAATGTCAAATTATGCGCATATATCTGCCATAAAAAGAAATCATGAAACAATAATTCCTAGAGGAGATGATTATATAAGGGCAAATGATATTGTTTATATAGCTACTACTAACGGCGATATGCAAAACATACGTACTTTATGTGGTAAATCAGATATCAATATCAAGAAAATAATGATAATGGGAGGAAGTCGTATAGCTGTTCAACTTGCGATGAAAGTGGGTGATGATTATAAAATAACTATAATTGAGAGTAATCTAGTTCGTTGTGAAGAGCTGGCAGAAAGACTTCCTGATTGTAGTATTATACATGGAGATGGTAGAAATTTCGAAATACTGGAAGAAGAGGGTATTGAGGAAATGGATGCCTTTATAGCATTAACAGAAAGTTCTGAAACCAATATATTGGGATGTCTTGCAGCAAAGGAATATGGTGTAAAGAAAACAATTGCAGAGGTTGAAAATATTCAGTTCATTTCAGAGGCAGAGGCTCTAAATATAGGAACAATAATAAATAAAAAATTATTGGCTTCAAGTCGTATTTTTCAGTTTCTTCTAGATAGTGATTCAACAAATGCAAAATGTTTGGCATTGGCTGATGCCGAAGTGGCAGAATTGATTGCAAAGAAAGGTTCAAAAATCACTAGTGCGAAAATCAAGGATTTGAGTTTGTCAAGGGATTTAACTATAGCCGGTATGCTGAGAGATGAAAAAGGATATTTAGTTCAAGGTGATACTCAAATACAAGAGGGTGATCGTGTCGTAGTATTCTGTTTGTCGGGTGCAATTCATAAAGTGGAAAAATTGTTTAACTGATGTTTGTAAAAAAATCAAATATAAATACGTTAATGGTACTGAGAGTCATAGGTTGGCTTTTAATGATAGAAGCTGTCTTTATGTGTGCTCCATTAATCGTTAGTTTGTATTATGATGAGTTTGAATGTGCTAAGGCTTTTTTCTTTTCTATATTATTGACATTGGGATTGGGTACATTTACAACAAAATCAATACGTCCCAATTATATGAATATGCATAGAAAAGAAGGATTTCTTCTTACAACTCTTGTATGGGTGGTATTTTCAGTCTTTGGAATGTTGCCCTTTTTATTTTCAGGGGTAGTCGATAATATAACAGATGCTTTTTATGAAACAATGGCTGGGTTTACTACCACAGGTTCAACTATTTTTTGTGATGTAGAAATATTGCCTAAAGGTGTATTATTATGGAGGTCTTTAATGCAATGGATAGGCGGCATGGGTATTATATTGTTTACTTTGGCTGTCATTCCTATGTTAAACAAAACAGGTGGAGTACAATTGTTTAATGCGGAAGTAACAGGTATAACACATGATAAATTACGTCCAAGAGTAAGCCAAACTGCAATTGGTTTGTGGGGCGTATATATTGGGCTAACGATTGTTATGTGTGTGTTGTTGTGTTTAGGTCCGATGGGTTGGTTTGATTCAGTGTGCCACACACTTTCTTGTGTATCAACCGGAGGCTTTTCAACAAAAAATGATAGTATAGGTTTTTGGGATTCAAGATATATAGATGGTATCGTAATAGTATTTATGTTTTTAGGGGGTATAAATTTCTCAATGTTGTATAATGTGCTTCATGCTAAATTTAAATCATTATTTGAAAATGAAGTGTTTAAATGGTACATTATATTGTGTGTTATAGGAACTGTTGTATGTTTTGCCGATTTGTTTTTCAGGGGTGAAAATGATAATATTATTGATTGCGCAATAGATTCTTTATTTCACATAGTAGCAACTATAACGACAACCGGTTTTAGTATTGAGAATTATTCATGGGGACAATTCTCAGTGATGATGTTAATTATATTAATGTTTAGTTGTGCATGTGCCGGTTCTACATCAGGTGGTCTAAAAATTGATAGGATGTTGGTGATGTTAAAAAACGTAAAAAATGAATTTAGTAAAGCTATACATCCTAATTTGGTTACGTCTGTAAGAATGAACGGAAAGGTGATACCTTATGCATATGTGCAGAAATTAATAGCCTTTTTGGTTATTTTTATGTTGGTGTTAATGATAAGTTCTACAATAATAACGATATTCGGTATCGATGTTTTTGATAGTTTTTTTATGTCTCTATCTGCTCTTTGTAATGTTGGGTATGGTTCTAGTATTGTAGGAGGAAGTACTTTCGTTAATTTGCCAAACGTTGTGAAATGGCTGTTAACTTTTGATATGTTAATAGGTCGTCTTGAATTATTTACTGTATTAATATTATTTACAAAAGGTTTTTGGATTAAATAAAATGAGAGAAAGATTATTAGTCCCATTGTTTAGTGCAATGTTATCGGGTATTTTAATAGGTTGTGGCTGTTTGGTATATATGTCAGTCGCAAACAATGTTGTAGGTTCTTTCTTGTTTTCTTTCGGATTGATTACAATTGTTTTAAGGGGGTATTTGTTATATACAGGGAAAATAGGGTATATATGGGATAAAGAAATTCTGAAATTAATACCTGTTATAGTACTTGGAAATTTATTAGGGACGACTTTGTTATCTTTAATTGTACCGGAAACATCAACTTTAATAGAAAAAGCTGTTTCTTTGACCGAACCAAAATTTCTAAAATCACTGTCTCAGATTTTATTTGATTCAATTGGTTGTGGTGCAATGATGTATTTGGCTGTTGATGGTTATAGAATAAAAAATAATTTGCTTTTATTAATATTTCCGGTAATGATTTTCATCTTATGCGGTTTTGAACACTCCATTGCCGACATGTTATACTTAGGTTGTGCAGGAGTTTTATATACTATGGATGGGCTTAAATTCATAGCATTGGTTATAATGGGGAATGCTATTGGTGCATTATTCTTTTCATATTTTCATAAAGTAGTAAAGAATTAATCTTAGGCAGATATTAATATCCTATAGCTTAATTCTGAGTTGGATAGAAGTCTTTGAAAAAAATATTTAAATAAATTAATTCTTAAATTGTAATTTCGTATTTTTGTAAAATGTTTAATTACTAAAATAGATAAAAGTGCGTAACGATAATTATACTAATGATTTTATAGATCCCACGACAATAGAATCAAATAAAAAAGATGATATAGTGGAAGAAAATATATTGCCAACAGAACCGAAGAAAGGTTTTTGGAAAGGAATAAAAGATTTCTTTGGTGATGGGCGTACACGTTTTGCTTTTGGGATGATTTTAATATTGATTAGTGCCTATTTGCTAATTGTAATAGTATCATTCTTTATGACTGGAGAGGTGGACCAAAGCAAAATTATTAATAATACACCGATTGAGTTGGCAAATGCGGGAGATGATGTAACCAATGCTGGAGCTGCGTTTGGTGCTAGATTATCTAATGATTTGGTATATAATGGACTGGGAATAGGTTCTTTCGTTCTTATTATATGGAGTTTTGTAATAGGAATGAGATTAATAAGAAGGAAAAGGTTAAATTTTTTCTCTTTTACTTTTATTTCATTGATTGCTATATGTGCAATTTCAATGACTTTAGGAGTAGTCTCTATTTATTCTGATTTTACATTTTTTCCATTAGGAGGAAATTTTGGGAAATATAATAGTTTTTATTTGATAAAATTGATAGGAGTCCCCGGTGTACTGATTTTGGATATCGTTTTGTGGATGATATGGATATTATGTTGTAAAAATAATATAATATCTGTATTTACTACAATAAAAAGATGGTTCCCTGAAAAGGCTGATGAAGAAGTGACTGATGGAGACATAGCTGATTTGGAAGATGAAGAAAAAGAAGAGGAGGAATGGAAAGCTCCGTCGGAATTGACAGAGTTTGAAGATTATCAAGATGATAACAATAATGATGATGAATATAGTAAAGATGATGACGCATTCCTTCCTGTAATAGATGATGAGACCGATATAATTGAAGATACAGATGGTGAAATATCTGATGATGAAGAGGGTTCTGATTTGGGTGTTATTTCGGTTGCTCCAAAAATAGAAATGGCAAATGGGAAATTGGTGGAGGCTTATGATCCAACCAAAGAACTAGCAAATTTTAAATTTCCTACATTAGATTTATTAAGAGATATTCAGGCAAAAGCTGTTAGTATTGATGTTGATGAACAAGAAGCTAATAAAAGGCGAATAACAGAGACGTTGGAGCACTATGGTATTCCGATTAAGAAAATTGATGTATGTGTAGGTCCTACAATAACATTATTTGAAATTGTTCCTGCCGATGGTGTTAGAATTTCTAAAATTAAAGGTCTGGAAGATGATATAGCTTTAAGTTTGGCTGCACTTGGAATAAGAATTATAGCACCTATTCCTGGAAGAGGTACGATAGGTATAGAGGTCCCAAATAAGGATCCTCAGACTGTTTCAATGCGTTCTGTTATAGGCTCAAAACGTTTTCAGGAATGTAAGTATGAGTTACCAATGGCATTAGGTTGTACAATATCAAATGAAGTATTCCTTGCCGATTTAGCTAAAATGCCTCACTTATTGGTTGCAGGAGCAACAGGTCAAGGTAAATCGGTAGGATTGAATGCTATTGTTACTTCTTTGTTATATAAGAAACATCCGGCTGAGTTGAAATTTGTATTGATTGATCCCAAAATGGTAGAATTTAGTCTTTATGGTGTATTGGAAAATCATTATTTGGCTAAATTACCTGATGAAGATAAATGTATTATAACAGATTCTACAAAAGTTGTCGCGACATTGAATTCTCTTGTGACTGAAATGGAAAGTAGATACATGTTGTTAAGTAATGCTAGAGTTCGTAATATTAAAGACTATAATAAGAAATTTATAAACAGAGACTTGAATCCGGAGAAAGGACATCATTTCCTACCATATATAGTAGTCATTATTGATGAGTTTTGTGATTTGATAATGGAGGCAGGAAAGGAAGTTGAACGTCCAATAGTACGTATTGCACAGAAAGCTCGTGCTGTAGGTATTCACATGATTATTGCGACACAAAGACCGTCTACAAATGTTATAACCGGTATTATTAAGGCAAACTTTCCGGGTCGTATAGCGTTTAGAGTAACGCAGATGGTTGATAGTCGTACAATTCTGGATTGTTCTGGGGCGCAACAATTAGTAGGTAAAGGTGATATGTTATTTTCAGCCAATGGTGCTATGGAACGCATACAATGTGCATTTGTTGATACACCTGAAGTTGAGAAAATATGTGATTATATTGCAGACCAGATAGGTTATGGAGAAGCGTATGAATTACCTCCTTATGTACCGGAGGACAATGGTGGAGACTCAAATGGTTCTTCTGCAGTTAATTTAAATGATAGAGATCCATTGTTTGAGGAAGCGGCAGCGTTTATAGTAGCAGGTGAAACGGCATCTACCTCTTCACTTCAACGTAGATATGGCATTGGCTATAATCGAGCCGGTCGTATTATGGATCAAATGGAAGCTGCCGGTATAGTGGGACCTTCACAAGGAGGAAAGCCTCGTCGGGTTTTAGTTGATTCACTTCAATTAAGTACTATAATTAGTAATTGATAAAATGAAAAAGATAATATTAGCAGTATTATATACGTTGTATTTTATTACATCAAGTTATGCTCAAAATGTGGATGATGTGATGAAAAATGTTGTATCGCAATATGCGAATGCAAAAAATATTAGTGCAGATTTCCATATAACATCTACTCAAATGAATGCGAAAGGAACAATTGTCATGAATAATGATAAATTTCGTATTTTGTCAGATGATTATAAGTGTTGGTATAATGGAAAAACTCAATGGGTTTATACTTCTGTGACAGGTGAGGTTAATATAATAGAACCTACGGCAGAAGAATTGGAATTGACAAATCCATATTTGGCGGTGTTGTCTTTCAAAAAACAATATAAACCAACATTGAAATCAAAAAATAATTTGGAATTTCAGGTACAATTGAATTCTGTAATAAAGAGTTCTGATATTAGACAGATAGTGTTAACAATACAAAAAAAAGAATACAAAATAACCAAAGCGATAGTAACAGTGACTGATGGAAGCATACAAACTATAAAATTTAGTAACTATCGCAGAAATATAAACGTTGGTTCTAAAACTTTTGTTTTTGATAGAAGATTAGTGCCGGTAGGTACTCAATTGAATGATTTAAGATAAAATATAATAATATATGGAACAAGAAAGAGTAAAATGTTTAATTATAGGCTCAGGACCTGCCGGATATACAGCGGCAATTTATACATCTAGAGCAAATTTGTCTCCTGTTTTATACGAAGGTTTACAACCGGGTGGTCAATTGACAACTACGTCAGAAATTGAGAATTTTCCCGGTTATCCTGAGGGTGTAGGTGGATTTGATATTATGGAAGATATCAAATCTCAAGCTGAACGTTTTGGAGCTGATATTCGTGCCGGATATGTTGAGTCAATAGATTTTTCGGTGAGACCATTTAAAGCTGTTGTTGACGGTACAAAAACTATAGAAGCAGATACTGTTATTATTGCAACAGGTGCGTCGGCAAAATATTTAGGATTGGAAGACGAAAAAAAGTATGCGGGAATGGGGGTCTCTGCATGTGCAACGTGTGATGGCTTTTTTTATAGAAAAAGGGTTGTAGCTGTTGTAGGTGGCGGAGATACAGCATGTGAAGAGGCTATGTATTTGAGTAGTCTTGCTAAAGAAGTGTATATGATAGTTAGAAAAGACTACCTTCGTGCGTCACAAGTAATGCAAGACCGAGTTATGAACAAGGAAAATATTCATGTGTTGTTTAATACAAATACAGTTGGTCTTTTTGGTGAAAATGGTGTAGAAGGAGCTCATTTGGTAAAATTTAAAGGAACACCTCAAGAAGAAACGTTAGATATAAAGATAGATGGATTCTTTTTGGCTATAGGACATAAACCTAATACCGATTTCTTGAGAGGACAGATAACTCTTGATGAAAATGGTTATATAATAACAGATGGTGCATCTACTAAAACTAATATTCCGGGTGTTTTTGCTGCCGGTGATGTAGCCGACCCACATTATAGACAAGCCATTTCTGCTGCCGGAATGGGATGTCGAGCTGCAATGGACGCTGAGAGATATTTAGCTGATAATAATTTAAAATAAGACATCGATGAAATCACTGAAATTTTTAGTATTATTCATTATTAATGCCTGTACGTTATTTCTATCTTATTCATGTGTGGAACAAACTCCAATAGATGAATTGCGAGAATTGAAGTTGGAGATAGATGAAAACTATAAAAATTTCACCGGTGAAGATTGGAATATTATAGTTGATCGACTTACTGTTGCAAATCAAGAATTGGAAGAGAATCATGACTTATATACTAATGCTCAATTGCAAGAGGCGGCAGAACTGAATGAACATATCATAAGTGGTCCAGGGGGAAGTGAAATTTCCAGGCGTATGATAGGAAATGCGTGGGATAATTTAATGAATATGAGAATAGGTGATATCTTTGGGCAAGGAGAGGAATAAAATTATAAAATAGATTCCGGTGGTGAGCTACATAATTAATGTGGCTCACTTTTTTATATAAATCATTGAGTTTATTATTGTTGGTATATGAAATAAATATTATATTTGCATATAACAAACTTAAAAAATATTACCGATGAAATATATAAGTCTCGTAGAGGACCGAACTCGTGAACTTCCATTCTATTTGGCAATGGAGGAATACGTTGCTAAATATCTGGATTTGGACGAGGCTTTCTTTTTGTGGCAAGTTGAACCGACTGTTATTTTTGGAAGAAATCAATTAATAGAGAGGGAAGTGAATCTTTCTTATTGTCGGGCTAATAATATATCTACTTATCGTAGAAAAAGCGGAGGTGGGTGTGTTTATGCTGATAAAGGTAATATTATGATATCCTATGTGTCAAAAAACTATAGTGTTTCTGAAGCTTATGGCAGTTACCTGGAGAAAATTGTAAATATTCTTAGAAAATTAGGAGTTAATGCCTATGCTACAGGAAGAAATGATATAGTGATTGATGATAAGAAAATTTCAGGTAATGCATTTTATCATGTAAATGGTAAAAGTGTTGTGCATGGAACAATGTTATATGACACTGACATGGAAAATATGATTAATGCTATTACCCCTGCAGATATAAAATTAACATCGAAAGGAGTAGATTCGGTAAAAAGTCGTATTACAACATTAAATAACTATTTAAATATCGGAATAGAAGATTTTAAGTATTACATAAAGAATTCAATTTGTGATGAAATTGTAGTGTTGAATGAAGCTGCAATCAAGAAAATTGAAGAGTTAGAGCAAATGTATCTTTCCGATAGTTTTATTTATGGGAAAAATCCGTATTGTAATATTGTTAAAGAACAATGGATTGATGGTGTTGGTGAGATAAAAGCCTTTATAGAAGTTGATAAAGGTGTTATTAAGAATATAAATCTTATGGGTGATTATTTTCTTAATGAAGAAATGGATACACAATTATTGGAATCTTTAAAAGGAATTACATATAATGAGATATCCATTAGAAATGCTTTAGCCGGACTTAATGTGGGTGATATTATATTGAATATGACAAATGAACAATTTATAAAATTAATAATAATCTAAAACTAAGATGGAAACTAATAAAAGAACGTGTCTTTACGACAAACATGTGGCTTTAGGTGCATTAATCAGCCCGTTTGGAGGCTTTGATATGCCTATACAGTACACAGGAATTGTTGAAGAACATAATGCAGTGAGAAATCATTGCGGTGTATTTGATGTCTCTCATATGGGTGAAGTCACTATAAAAGGTGCTGACGCAGAAAGATTTGTAAATCACATTTTTACTAATGATGTAACAGGAGCTCCAATTGGAAAAATTTATTATGGTTTAATGCTTTATCCTAATGGTGGCGCCGTAGATGATTTACTGGTCTATAAACGTGGAGAAAATGACTTCTTTTTAGTAATCAATGCCGGAAACATTGATAAAGATGTTGAGTGGATAATGCAGAATAAAGAAGGTTATAATGTAGAAGTTATCCATGAAAGTGATTACTATGGTGAAATTGCCGTGCAAGGACCTGAATCGGAAGCCAATATAGAAGCTATTTTGAATATTCCGTGTTCCGAACTTGGTTTCTACACATTCAAGACTCTTGAAGTAGAAGGGGAAACCATAATTATAAGCCGTACCGGTTATACCGGTGAAGATGGCTTTGAAATATATGCAAGTCATGGCCTAACCAATAAGTTTTGGGATAAATTAATAGAATCAACAAAAGTTGTGCCTTGTGGATTGGGCTGTCGTGATACTTTAAGATTTGAAGTAGGGCTTCCATTATATGGAGATGAATTGAGTGCAGAAATTACACCGATAGAGGCATGCTTGGGAATATTTGTAAAAACCGACAAAGAAGAATTTATCGGAAAAGATGTTGTTAAAAAGCAAAAGGAAGAGGGAGCTCCACGAAAACTTGTAGGAATTGAGTTACAAGATAGGGCTATTCCTCGTCATGGATATGAGGTGCTTTCGGGTGATGATGTTATAGGCTACGTAACAACAGGTTATCGCTGTATTTCAGTAGAAAAGAGTGTAGCTCTTGCTCTTATAGATTCAAAATATGCAAATATGGGTGATCCTGTAAAGATTAAAATACGTAAAAAAGTGTTTGACGGTACTATCGTTGCACGTAAATTTTATAAAAAAAGCTATAAGAAATAAATATTGTAAACATAAATAAAAATTATAACTATGAGTAAAATATTAGAAGGACTTTATTATGCAGAGTCTCATGAATTCGTGAAAATTGAAGGTGAATATGGATATGTAGGTATCACTGATTATGCACAGGAACAATTAGGTAATGTAGTGTATGTCGATATGCCCGAAGTTGACGATGACGTAACTGCTGGTGAAGAGTTTGGTGCTGTGGAAAGTGTAAAAGCTGCAAGTGACCTATATTCTCCTGTAAGTGGTGTAGTCGTAGAGGTAAATGAAAACCTTGATGGCGATCCCGGTGCTATAAACAAAGATGCTTATGCAAACTGGATTATTAAGGTTAAATTAAGTGATCCTACTGAAGTTGAAAACCTACTTGACGCTACTGCTTATGCAAAAGTGATTGAGAACGAACACTAATTTATTAATTTCTTGATTATGAACTATAAGTATTTTCCACACACTGATTCTGAGATGAAAAAGATGCTCGAAGTGTGTGGAAAACGCACTTTGGATGAACTCTTTGATGAAATTCCGGAGTCTATCCAATTTAAGCGTGATTATGATTTGCCGAGTGAAATGAGTGAGGTGGAATTGCGACGTTTCTTCTCGGAACTTGGAGCAGAGAACAAACCTTTGACTTGTTTTGCCGGAGCCGGATGTTACGACCATTATTCTCCTGCTGTGATTTCACATATCATAAGTCGTTCTGAGTTTTTGACATCATACACTCCATATCAAGCAGAGATTTCGCAAGGAACTTTGCAATACATATTTGAATTCCAATCTATGATGACCGAATTGACAGGAATGGAGGTTGGAAATGCATCAATGTATGATGGAGCTACGGCAACTGCCGAAGCAATGATGATGTCGGTAGCTTCTGCAAAGAAGAAAAATAAAGTATTGGTTTCTTCTACATTGAACCCTAATGTAAAATCAGTTCTTGAAACTTACGCCAAATATCAGGGAATTGAAATCGCATATATAGCTGAATGTAATGGGATAACCGACAAAGCCGATTTTGAAAACAAGTTATCAGCTAGTGATGTGGCAGGAGTGGTAGTGGCTTCTCCCAATTATTATGGTATTCTGGAGGATTATGCAGGTTGGGCTGACTTATGTCATTCTCAAAAAGCACTATTGATAATGAACTGTCAAGCTTCAGCTCTTGGAGCAATCAAGTCTCCGGGTGAATGGGGAGCTGATATAGCAGCCGGAGATGGTCAAAGTCTTGGTATTCCTATGAATTTTGGAGGTCCTTACGTTGGTTTTTTATGTACTAAGAAGGCTTTAATCCGTAAAATGCCGGGTCGCGTAGTGGGCGCCACAAAAGATTTGAACGGGCAACGTTCATTTGTGTTGACTTTACAAGCTCGTGAACAACATATCCGACGAGAAAAGGCAACAAGTAACATTTGTTCAAATCAAAGTTTGATGGCGTTGTATGTTACGATTTATTTGGCTCTTATGGGAGCTAAAGGCTTGAAAGAAGTCAATGAATTGGGATATAGTGGTTCACATTATTTGGCTGAACAATTATGTGCGACCGGTAAATTTGAAATGGCTTATCCTGATAAACCATTCTTGAATGAATTTGCTGTTAAAACATCGCTTGATATAGATAAGTTGCAAGCAACTTGTTCCGATCAAGGAATACTTGCCGGAGTGAAAATAGCTGAAGATAAGTTATTGCTATGTGTTACTGAAATGCGTAGCAAAACTGAAGTTGATAAACTAATAGATATTGTAAAACAATTTTAAGCCTAAACGATTATGAACAGTACATTTTATGGAAAATTGATATTCGAGTTGGGCGAAGCGGGTAGAGTTGGTTACTCTTTGCCTAAAAATGAATTGTCAAATTATGATATGGCTTCAATGCCGTCAGAATTGAAGCGTGAAGCGTTGACGTTGCCAGAGGTTGATGAATTAACTGTTGTGAGACATTATACCAACATGAGTAACAATAATTTCGGGGTTGATACAGGATTTTATCCTCTTGGTTCTTGTACGATGAAGTATAATCCGAAAATAAATGAGGAAATGAGCAATTTGCCTGCATTTACATCGTTACATCCATTGCAAAATGTGAATACGGTGCAAGGTGCATTGGAAGTTTATTATAATCTGCAAAGAAGTCTTTCTGAAATTTCCGGTTTGAGTGAATTTACTTTGAATCCGTTTGCCGGTGCTCATGGGGAATTAACCGGTCTTATGGTTATTCGTGCATATCACAACAGTAGAGGAGATTATAAACGTATAAATGTGATTGTTCCAGATTCTGCTCATGGTACAAATCCTGCCAGTGCTGCTGTATGTGGTTTGAAGGTTGTTCAGGTAAAGAGCTTGCCCGATGGAACTGTTGACGTTGAAGACCTTAAGGCTCATCTTGATGATACCGTAGCTGCTATTATGATGACTAATCCTAATACGTTGGGTATATTTGAACGTAATATTCCGGAGATTGCTGAATTAGTGCATAATTGCGGTGGTTTGCTATATTATGATGGAGCTAATTTGAATGCGTTATTGGGTAAGTGTCGTCCGGGTGATATGGGATTTGATGTCATGCATATCAATCTTCACAAGACATTCTCTACTCCTCATGGTGGAGGTGGGCCGGGCTCCGGTCCTGTGGGAGTACGTGCCGGATTGGAGCAATTCCTTCCAAATCCGCATGTGAAGAAAGATGAAAATGGTAAATTTTATATTGATAACGATGAAAATGCATTAGGTGCTGTGTCGGCGTTTACCGGTAATTTCACTGTTATGTTGAAAGCATACTCATATATACTCACTTTGGGTAAGGAAAATCTTAAATATGTTGGTCCGTTTGCTACATTGAATGCCAATTATATCAAAGATTCATTGAAAGACGTTTATGAATTACCTATTGATGTGGTGTGTAAGCATGAGTTCGTTTTTGACGGTTTGAAGGATAAGAGCCAAGGTGTAACCACAATGAATGTGGCAAAACGATTGCTTGATTATGGTTTCCATGCTCCAACAATCTATTTCCCATTGCTTTTCCATGAATCATTGATGATAGAACCGTGTGAGAACGAAAGCAAATCAACGCTTGATAACTTTATCGCTGTTATGCGTAAGATTGCTCAAGAAGCAGCAGATGATCCTGAAATGTTGAAAATGGCTCCGCATAACACACCGGTACGTCGTCCTGATGATACACTTGCAGCTACGCATCCAATTGTTACTTATCGTGAACTATTAGCCGATACTGAGGAATGAAAACCGATGTAATTATAATAGGAGCCGGTCCCGGAGGATATGAAACAGCTCACTATGCTGCTACTCGAGGATTGTCGGTGACAATCTTCGAGACGTGTGAGTTGGGTGGTACATGTCTTAATCGAGGTTGTATTCCAACAAAAACGCTTTGTAAAAACGCTGAGATTGTAAATAATTTGCGTGAGGCATCCGAATTTGGTGTAAATGATGTTACTTTCTCAATTGATTTTGCCAAGATGATTGAACGCAAAAATAATGTGGTTACACAATTGCGTGAAGGTGTGGCTTTGGCTTTGAAGCAACCGAATATCACTTTAGTGAATGGTGAAGCTGTAATAACTTCTGCAAAATCGGTTGTTTGCAATGGTGAAACCTATGAATGTGATAATATGATTATTGCAACAGGTTCAAAACCAAAGTTTTTACCGATAGAGGGTGCCGATTTGCCTTGTGTGCTTACAAGTGATGAAATTCTCGACCTTGATACATTACCCAATAGCCTTTGTGTGATTGGTGGTGGTGTGATAGGACTGGAATTTGCTTCGATTTTCAATAGTCTTGGAGTGGAAGTAACTGTTGTTGAGTTCTGTAAAGAAGTTTTGCCTAATTTTGATGGAGATGTGGCAAAACGTCTTCGTCAAGCATTATCTAAGAAAGGTATAAGCATAAATGTAGGTGCCGGAGTTACTGCTATTACTGATAATGACGATGGAACAGCCACCGTAAAATATGAACAAAAAGGTAAGCAGCAGGAAATCGTATGTGAAAAAGTGCTTATGGCTGTGGGACGTGCTCCACGTTTGCCTAAAGGACTTGAAACAACAGGCATAGAGTTCTCTCAACGTGGAATTTCGGTAGATGACAATATGTGTACAAATATTGAGGGAGTTTATGCCATTGGCGATGTCAATGCTCGTTGCATGCTTGCTCACGCAGCCACATTCCAAGGAAAACGTGCTGTAAATACGATTTTGGGAGAAACGGATAATATTCGATTGGATATTATGCCTTCTGCGGTATTTACTACGCCCGAAGCTTCAATGGTTGGTGTTACCGATACATATTGCAAGGATAATGGCATAGATGTAGTTGTTAAAAAAGCATTTTTCCGTGCTAATGGTAAAGCAGTAGCAATGAACGAGACCGATGGTATTTTGAAACTTGTGGTTTCGGCTACCGATGGAAAGATTTTGGGTTGCCACATACTAGGTGCTCATGCTGCCGACTTGATTCAAGAAGTTACTGCATTGATGAACAAGGATGCAACAGTTTATGAACTTAAAGACATTATCCATGCACACCCCACGCTGGGTGAAGTGGTATTAACAGCTGCAATGTAATCCTTTAGTGAAATACAGTCGAGTGAGGAGTTAAGAGTTTTCTTAGCTCCTCATTTTTTTGGACAGAAAGACATAAAAACATAATCTATTTTTTGTTATTATGTTTCTTATGTATAAAAATCTTGTGTTTTATGTTTTTATGTCTAAAATTATATTTATTTTTGTAGTAATCTTTGGAGGATAACGAGTTATCACCGGAGAGGACATATTTAGTGGAAAGCGTATTAGCTTTATCCTTTCATAGAAAATCGCCAATTTTTAATTACCGAAGGAGAAAGCAGTCAAATGACGCTGTGCTTGCCGTATCCACTCCTGTAAGCGGGGGTGAATATATAGGTTGGGCGTGGGTGGACTGTTTATTTCGGTAATGGGCGTTTGGCGATGCCTCTATGAAGATAAACTGATCAATGTCTCACGCTTTCTTTATGTGAGAATATATGGATAAATTTAAATGGAGTTTCAACTCCCAACTCCTAATTCCTCACTCATAATTAATATTAACCTGTTTCAAGAGGGACTGAGAAACACAAATAAATTATGCTTATGAAACTCAAAAGAAACATTGTATCAACGTTGTTGTTGACTGTGTACATGTCAGCAATGGCATTTACGGGGCTTAAGGTGACTTTGACAGATGGTAGCAGTACCATCATTTCCATGGAAGAATGCCCTATAGTTAAATTCATTGGTGACAAACTCTTAGTCACTACCGATGTCAGTACTACCGAGTTTGAACGTTCCAAAGTGAAGACTTTCAACTACATCTCACCTTCATCCATAGATGGAATAAATAATGATGGAAATGTTGTGAGTAACACCGGTGACAGTCTGCAGTTTGGCAATCTTCCAGCCAATAGTGAAATCAGCGTCTATGACGTGTCTGGCAAGTTAGTCAAGAATGCCACAGCAGGCGGCAGTTATCGAATAAATATCTCTGATTTGTCGGCAGGAGTATATGTAGTGAGTGTAAACGGAGTGTCCACGAAAATAACCATAAAGAGATGAGAAAGTCGGTTTCAATATTAGTGGCAATATTCGCATTGTTATCGTCTGCCGTTTATGCCGACAATGCTATCTACATCTATCGTAACGACGGCAATTTCAATGCTTTTTTTGATAGTGAAATAGACAGTATCAGCTATTCCGCCACCGATACCTCGGGGGTGGTTCATCCACATCATGTCACTCAACTGGTGCATACCCCGGATAGTTTGTATCGCATACCGTTGTCGGCAATCGACAGTATAGCCTTTACAGAACGTCCGGTTCAATATAATCCGGAAGTGATAAAACTTGCTGAATCCTATATACCTTATATAATATCATCGGAAGGATTAACCATTACATTTTCATCATTGCCCGATGAATTGCGAATATACAATGGAGATATATTGCTTTACGAAGGGTTTACCGATATGTTTCCGGACGGCTTTGTCGGAAGAGTTACGAATATTACCGAAACCGGAAGTACGATAAATGTGCAGTGTGAAGAAGTGTCAATAGAAGAAGTCTATGAACAGTTAACGGTTATAAGTGATTATGTATTGGAAGAATCACCCGAAACGCCCTCACAATATCGTTTAAAACAAGTCAGTCCCAAAGCCGAAGCCTCATTGTCGTTGAAATTGGGAATAAATATACCCGCCGGCGAAATAGGCAGTTTCACTGCAAGTTATACAGGTTCGTTGAAAGTCCGTGCCATCATCACTATGTCTCCCAATAAACCATTTTATGCCGATTTCTCCTATACCACAAGTCACAGTTTCAATGGAGAATTGAAATTGGAAGCAAGCAAGCCGTTCTTCGTCAATGGTGATAAGAGTGTCAAACTGTTTAAAACCAGTCTGCCACTTCCTAATTGTCCGATGTTGAAATTTGAGTATGTGGTATCACCTTTCTGCAAAGGCGAGCTGACCGGAAGTCTGTCGGCAAGCGTCGATGTTACCAGCACTACCACTTCCGGTGTTACATTTCGTGAAGGCTGCGCCCCTGAGCGTTACACTCGTTCAACCGGAGGCTTCAATCCGCCCCAATTAACCGCCGTATTCAATATAAATGGTTATGTATTCGGAGGGGTCATCAGCAGTGCCTATTTCGGGACAATAGGCAATTTTGCCGGAACTGCGATGAACGTCTATGTCGGTCCCAAGTTGGAAGGTAATATGAATGTCGATTTTGCCACTCTTGCCGAAGATGGTATATATGAAGCCGTCAAAGATGCCAAAGTGTCGTTTGGATATGCTGCTGAAGTAGAAGCTGAAGCAGAAATGAAACTATTAAAATGGGAAGCAAAGAAAGTCTTTGCCAAAGCCGGTTTCGGACTTGTCCTTGACGAACGTCACCTGTATCCTTTGTTCTCTGTTCCTACATATACACAAGAAATAGATGTAGTAAAATTTACAATCTCCCCTGTTCGCGAATTGTTATTCCCTGTAAGTGTCGGTATACGATTGGTCGATGACGAAGATAATCAAGAGACCCGCTACTGTCAAAATAGTTATATAAATGCTAATCTATGGGAAGACAATGGCTCTGTGGTATTTTCCAACATAAATCTCAAAAAACAACATACGTGTTATCCGATGATAAAAGCATTTGGAATAGAAATGCGTGCCACACCAACGAAGCAATTCACACCACTGGAAGTTGATTTGGGATTATCGGTGAAGTGGGCAAGTTGTAATGTTGGAGCGAACACTCCTGAGCAATATGGCGGTTATTATGCGTGGGGTGAAACCGAAGAAAAAAGTAACTATACGAGCAAAACCTATAAATATTACAACAGTAATACGGAAGAAGATTATATCAATATCGGCAATAATATCAGTGGTACGCAATATGATGTAGCAACAGTCAAATGGGGAAATGGTTGGCGTATGCCAACAAAGGAAGAACTCCAAGAATTATGTGATAGATGCACGTTGACTGCTTATACATATAATGGCGTAGCCGGTTGTAAGGTAATCGGACCTAATGGTAACTCTATCTTCCTCCCCTATGCGGGCTACCGCTACGGTACTTCGCTAAACTTAGCCGGTGACTACGGTAACTACTGGAGTGGTGATACGGGCTACTACGCATATGGTTTGTACGTCTGCGACAATGGTACCCCCCTCGTGTACTTCAGCTCTCGCGGTCTTGGGTTTTCGGTTCGTCCTGTTCGCGATTATTGAGTGTGAAGCTACGAGCAACAAACATACACACGACGTTGTCGAATCTCCCTGCAACATCGTAATTTTTGTAAGATACAACCAAAGCCAACCTATCTCCGATTTAAGGGGATAAGTTGGCTTTTTTCGTATAATTGTTGTGCTATTGATGAAATTGTTGTATCTTTGTTATGAATAAAATAATGTTTGTTAATGGCTTAAAACGTACCTTATGAACAATATATTATCTTTTAGTTTGGATACTCCGCATGACGTTGCAATGAAAATATCTGAAAGAGTAAAAGCACGGCGTTTGGAACTAAATCTAACGCAAGAGGGTATTGCTATAAGAGCCGGAGTGAAATTTGCAACATATAGAAGGTTTGAGCAAACGGGTGAGATTTCATTACGTGGATTACTTCAAGTTGCATTTGCTTTAAATATGTTGTCTGACTTTGATACAGTTTTTTCACAAAAACAATATCAATCGATTGATGATGTTATAAATGAACATAAAATAAATCGTAAAAGAGGTAAACGAAATGAGTGAAATAACAAAAATAGAAGTAAACTACCATAATTGCTTAGTGGGGTATATAGCTTTAGCTAAGACTGGATTGTGTGTGTTTGAATATGCCGATGAATGGTTGATTAAAGGGTTTTCTATTTCACCATTTGAATTACCCTTAGAAAAGCGTGTATTTATAGCGAAACCTCGACCTTTTGAAGGTGGTTTTGGTGTATTTGATGATTGTTTACCGGATGGGTGGGGGCTGTTGATTCTGGATAGATTCTTGCAACAACGCGGGATTAATCTGAATAAATTGACAATACTTGATAGACTTGCATTGGTTGGTTCTACAGGTCGCGGTGCGTTAGAATTTCGTCCGGATAAGGGTGTTCTTTCTCAACAAGAGTATGCCGATTTTGAGAAACTAGCTATAGAAGCGGAACAGATTCTCAATAGTGAAGATTATTTTGGTGAAGGAATTGAAGAGTTTCAATATAGAGGTGGTTCTCCCGGAGGTGCTCGTCCTAAAATATTTACACATTATAATGGTAGAGAGTGGTTAGTTAAATTTAAAGCTAAATATGATCCTAAGAATATTGGTCAACTAGAATATAATTATTCTATTCTCGCTAAAAAATGTGGGGTAGAAATGCCGAAAACCAATCTTTTTGAGGGAAAATATTTTGGTGTAGAGAGATTTGACCGTAAAGACGATAAAAAGCTACATGTTGTGAGTGTCGCAGGGTTGCTAGGTGCAGATTATCGAATTCCAAGTATAGACTATAGTCATATATTTAAAGTATGCTTGATTCTTACTCATAATGTGAATGAGTTATGGAAGGTTTATCGCTTAATGGTCTTTAATTATTTGATAGGTAACAAAGATGACCATGCGAAAAATTTTGCATTTATATATTATAATAATGAATGGCATTTTTCACCTGCATATGATCTTCTTCCAAGTGATGGGCTAAACGGTTACCGAACGACATCAATTAATGATAATATAGAGCCGACAAAGGATGATTTGATAAAAGTTGCAGTAAGTGCAGGTCTAAACAAGAAAGAAGTACAAGATTCTTTTGATGAAATGAATGAAATTATTTTAAATAACCAATAATAATTAATTATGAAGTATATTTATTTTTCATTAGTTCTGTTTTTACTTACTGCTTGCAGTAGCAGTAAGGAGGTAACGTCGTTACCTGAAGGCGAGTTTACATATAATGTACCTTGCCGTGTGGTTAACATTAATCAAGATAAGCCGGGAAAATCAATTGTACTGCTATGGCTTCATGGTGGAGTGAGGGATATTGCCAAGCACAATTTCTTTGCTTTCAATCATATTGATTGTGTTGATGCCGATGAACGTATTGTGAAGTATCTAAAAGAAAGTGGAACCAAAGCCATCGCATTATTTCCTGTATGTCATAAGTCTTGGCAAAAAGAACCTATTGCATGGAGAGATTGCTACGATGATGTGGAACATATAATTGACGATTATATCAATAAAGGTCTTGTCGATGAAAAACGAATATATGTTACCGGTTCATCGGATGGTGGTGTTGGTACGTGGGATTATGTCGAAAAACACCCGGAGATGTTTGCTGCAGCAATATCTATGTCATGTTCATCTCCAAGAAAAGTGGATATTCCGATTTATTTCTTTAATACAAGAAGCGAGAAAGACTGTACGGCAAAAGTGGAAGAATTAGTAAAACAAGGTGTAAATGTAAAATATAAATATTGCCCACAATATAAGCATGGTGGCGATGCTGCAGAATGTACTCCTGAATTGCTAAAAGAGTTTTTCAGCCTCACAAAGTAATTTATCGAACACCAATAATATGAAAATAGCCGTGAGGAATTTCCCACGGCTATTTTTGTACATATATAATACTATGATTATTTGCTTTCTTCTTTTAGGTATTTATCAAGCCAACCGAAGAATTCTTTTTGCCAGATTAAGCTGTTTTGTGGCTTAAGAATCCAGTGGTTTTCATCAGGATAAAGAACCATTTTAGAAGGTACTCCTAATAGTGTAGCTGCGTTAAATGCCATTTCGGCTTGAGAACTTAGAATACGATAGTCAAGTTCGCCTGCAGTGATAAGAATTGGTGCAGTCCAATTTTTAACGTATTTGTGAGGAGAACAAGCAAATGTGCGTTGTGCAATCTTATTGTCTTTTTCCCAGAATGCGCCACCCATATCCCAATTAGCGAACCACATTTCCTCTGTTTCAAGATATTGTGCTTCCATATTGAAGATACCTGCATGTGCTATAAGAGCTTTGAAGCGACCTTCGTGATTACCTGCAAGCCAGTAAACAGAGAAACCACCGTAGCTGGCTCCAACTGCACCGATGTGGTCACCGTCAACATAAGATTCTTTTTTCATAAAGTCAACAGCAGCAAGATAGTCTTTCATGTTTTGTCCCGGATAGTCACCTGAAATTTGTGCATTCCATTCAGTACCGAATCCGGGGAGACCGCGACGGTTAGGGGCTATAACTATGTAGCCTTGTGATGCCATTAGGCGTAGGTTCCAACGATAAGACCAAAATTGGCTGACCGGTTGTTGCGGACCGCCTTGACAGTAAAGAATTGCAGGATATTTCTTGGTTTCGTCAAAGTTTGGAGGAAGAACTACCCATGTAGTCATTTCTTTACCATCGGTTGTAGGAACAAGAACTTTCTTAACGGTCACATTGTTAAGTTCTGCTAGCATAGCGTCATTTACAGTTGATAGTTTTTTTACTTCACCTGCATTTACTGCATAAACTTCGTTTGGCTCTTGAAGAGAGTGACGTAGGGTTATGATAGTTTCGTCATTAACCGGAGCAATTGCAGCATAGTCGTATTGTCCATCGGCTACTGTGTCGATTTGTAGTGTTTCAATGTCAATTTTGAACATTGGAGTACAACCTAGATAAGGTGCAGTAAATAGAATGGATTTTTCATTTGGAGACCATGCGATATTATCGGCAGCGTAATCCCAATCTACTGTCAAATGTTTCTTTTCACCGTTTTCCATATCCATAATGAAAATGCGATTCATATCGCTTTCATATCCGTCATGTTCCATTGAAAGCCAAGCAAGGTAACGTCCGCTTTTTGAGAAACGTGGAGTTGTGTCATAGCCCATCATACCTTCGGTAAGATTTTTTGTCTCACCTGTTTCAAGGTTGTATTGATATAGGTCGGAATTAGTTGAAATGGAGTATTCTTTACCGGTTTTTTTACGAGAGACATAAACCACACTTTTGCCATCGGGAGTCCATGCCAAAGACTCAACGCCACCGAATGGTTTCATCGGAGCTTCATAAGGCTCATCTTTCAACATATCAACTACGTTGGTCACTTTTGAACCGTCAAAATCGGCAACAAATGAATGAGGTATGGTTTTAACCCATTCGTCCCAATGCTTGTACATCATATCTGTGATTATGCGTACATTTGCTTTGTCGTGTTCAGGATAAAGGTCTTTTGTGTCGGTTCCGTATTTCACTTGTGAAATAAGAGCAATTTTCTTTTCATCCGGAGAGAAAACAAATCCATCTACACCATTTTCAACAGAAGAAACGACTTTTCGGTCGGTTCCATCGGCATTCATTGTCCAAATTTGCATTTTTCCATCTTGTGGATAAAGGAATGCAATTTTTTTACCACCGTCAATCCAAACAGCATTTTGTTCTCCTTTAGCTGTTTTTGTAATGCGAGTAGGATTAGAACCGTCAACACCGACTACCCATAATTCGCGATTTGACTTGTTTTGTTCAATACTTTCAAATTTTACTCCGTATAGAACTTTTGTCCCATCGGGAGAAACTTGTGGATCGGTAACAGCACCCATAGACATAAGTGCCTCTGGTGTGAATTGACCATTCTCGATTTTTACTTGTGGCTGCTCGATGATAACTTCTTCAGCCGCTTTTTCGCATGAAGCCATGCTCGTAAGAGCAAATAGAGAAGCCATGATTGGAATTTTTGATAGATTCATAAATGTTTTTGTTAATATTAATATTTCTTGTTTCGTTTCTTGTCATTTCTAGAATCTTTAGGAACAGGTTTATTGGCAATAAATGTGCGTCCTGTACCGCCCGGATATAACTCATTTATCAAGTCTTGACGCTTGATACGTTGCAATGACCTGATAATATCTTGCTTGTTTTCGTTGTCATACCAAAAGAAATACTTGCGTTGTGCGAGTTTTTCATCTTTTGAATGTGCCGTGTATATAGGTTCCAATGTGTATGGATTATAACCGGTATAATACATTTCGGTTGATACCGTCATTGGAGTAGGAGTGAAATCTTGAATCTGTTCCAAATGGTATCTGAGTCGTTTTGTTGTTACAGCTAGTTCTGCCATATCATATTCAGTACAACCCGGGTGGGATGAAATGAAGTAGGGGATAAGTTGTTGTTTAAGCCCTCTCTTTTCATTAATTTCATTGAAAATACGTTTGAATTCTTCAAATTGCTTGAATGACGGTTTTCTCATAAGTTTTAAAACACCGTCGGAAGTATGTTCGGGTGCAACTTTCAATCGACCGGAAACATGTTTCGTGATAAGTTCTTCGTTATATTTGCGATTGATTTTATTAATACGTTCATCATCACATTTATGCATTGACAGGTCATATCTTACACCACTGCCAATAAATGATTTTTTTATTTGCTCAATGTTGTCAACTTCGTGATAAATATCCAATAGTTGTGAATGGTCGTTATTCAAATTAGGACATGGTGACGGATGTAAACATGAAGGTCGAGTACATTTTTTACATTTATCAATATCTTTTCCTCCTAATTTATACATGTTGGCAGATGGACCTCCCAAATCGGAAATATATCCTTTAAAGTCTTCCATTTGACATATTTGCTTAACCTCTTGAAGAATGGATTTTTTACTGCGTGAAGCTATAAATTTACCTTGATGAGCCGAAATTGTACAAAAAGCACATCCGCCGAAACATCCGCGATGTAAATTCACGGAGTGTCTAATCATTTCGTATGCAGGAATACGTTTCCCATTATAACGAGGATGTGGTAATCGAGTGTATGGTAAGTCAAATGAAGCATCAATTTCCTTTTCGGTCATTGGCGGATTGGGTTTATTGACTTTTATGGCAACATTATTTACTTTCTGCCATAATGTGCGACCTTGCCATTTATTGGACTCGATTTCTATGTGTTTAAAATTTTCGGCATGAAGTTTTTTGTCCTTCAAGCATGATTCATGTGAATGTAGAATATATTCTATCGATAAATCGGGTTTTGAAGGAATTTCCATGATAGGTCGACGTAGTACGGTTTGTGGTATATCGGTAAGTTCACTGATATTCTTTCCGTCCTTTAGTGCATTGGCAATTTCCAAAATAGCTTTCTCGCCCATGCCGTAAATCAGTAAATCGGCTTTACACTCTATTAAAATAGATGGGCATAGCTTGTCTTTCCAATAATCATAGTGCGAAAGTCTTCTCATAGAAGCCTCAATACCTCCTACAACAACAGGAACATCGGGAAACAGCTTTTTAAGAGCTTCGGTATATACAATTGTCGGATAATCGGGACGCATACCGGCTTTTTCGTTTGGTGTATATGCGTCATCACTGCGACGACGTCTGTTTGCCGTATAATGATTTACCATGGAATCCATAGCACCGGCTGAAATACCGAAAAATAGTCGTGGCTTACCCAATTTGGAAAAATCTCGTAAATCATCACGCCAATTCGGTTGTGGAACTATTGCCACGCGATAGCCGTTAGCTTCAAGAACTCGACCTATAACGGCTGTACCCATTGAAGGATGATCTATATAGGCGTCACCTGAAAACAATATGATGTCGATATAATCCCAACCAAGGTATTCAATTTCCTTTTTTGTTGTTGGAAGCCATTGTTTATTTATATATGATTTTGATTCTGTCATTGTTGAATATCTTTTATGGATTCTTCCAATGCAACTAACTCGTCTCTATATTGTGCCGCTTCGATGAAATCCATGCGTTTTGCAGCTTCAATCATTTGAACTCTCAATCTTTCGATAGCCTTCTTTTTGTCGTTAACACTCATATATTGAACAACCGGATCGGCTGCAATTCCGGCAGTGGTATCAAATTCTTTATCAATATAACTTTGAATAACCGGATTAATATTACTCTTTTCTACAAAACGTCCTTTTCGTGTCATCTTAGGCGTTCCTTCGGCAGAATCTTGTCCAACAATCAAATTACGTGCTTTGATAATTGCTTGCGGAGTTATATTATTTTCTTCGTTATATTTCAATTGCATTGTACGTCTACGATCGGTCTCATCAATGGTTTTTTGCATTGATTCCGTGATTTTATCGGCATACATTATAACCATACCATTAAGGTTACGTGCCGCACGTCCGGCAGTTTGTGTCAATGAACGATGAGAACGTAAAAAACCTTCTTTGTCGGCGTCGATAATAGCAACTAGTGAAACTTCCGGTAAATCAAGACCTTCGCGGAGAAGGTTTACTCCAATTAATACATCAACTTCGCCTGCTCTCAATTGATCAAGGATTTTAATGCGATCCATCGTTTCAACATCAGAATGAATATATGCACATCTTATGTTGATTCGGCTTAGATAAGATGTGAGCTCTTCTGCCATGCGTTTTGTCAGGGTTGTTACCAGCGTGCGTTCATTATTATCAACACGTTTTTGTATTTCTTCGATTAAATCATCAATTTGTCCGCGAGAAGGACGTACCACAATCTGAGGATCAAGCAGTCCGGTAGGGCGGATTATCTGTTTTGTTACGACTCCTTCACATTTATTTAATTCGTAATCGGCAGGTGTAGCGCTTACAAATATAGTTTGATGTGTAAGTGATTCAAATTCTTCGAATTTAAGAGGACGATTGTCTATTGCTGCTTGTAGGCGAAAACCGTAATTTACCAAATTTGTTTTGCGTGACAGGTCACCGCCATACATGCCCCTTATTTGAGGGACAGTAACATGGCTCTCATCTATAATAGTTAGATAATCCTTAGGAAAATAATCAAGAAGACAAAACGGGCGCATACCGGGTTCTCTACCGTCGAAATATCTGGAGTAGTTTTCAATTCCTGAACAATAACCTACTTCGCGTATCATTTCAAGGTCGTAACTCACACGTTCATAAAGACGTTTTGCTTCCTCGATTCGTGCCTCTTTGTAAAACATATCACGTTGTGTCCCTAAATCGACAGCGATTTTGTCAAGAGCAAGAGCCATACGTTCTTTAGTTGTAACGAAAATATTTGCAGGGAAAATCTTGAATGCTTCAACATTTTCCATTGGCATTTGAGTCTCTTTATCCATAATTTGTATCGACTCTATTTCGTCACCCCAAAAGATAACTCGAATGTTGATTTCTTCATAAGCTAATGCAACGTCAACTGTGTCACCTTTTACTCGGAATGTACCTCTTGCCAATTCATATTCATTACGAGAATAAAGAGAGTCAACCAATGTTCTAAGAAATCTGTCGCGACCTATATTTTGACCGCATTTAATTTCAATAATGTTTTCGTTGAAATCATTAGGGTTCCCCATACCATATATACAGGAAACAGAAGAAACAACTATTATATCACGTCTGCCGGAGAGCAATGCTGCTACCGTTGCCAAACGCAAACGATCTATTTCATCATTAATAGCTAAATCTTTTTCAATATATTTGTCGCTTGAGGGAATATACGCCTCAGGTTGATAATAATCATAGTAGGATACAAAATAGTGTACCGAATTTTCGGGAAAAAAAGTTTTGAACTCAGCATATAGTTGTGCCGCCAAAGTTTTGTTGTGAGACAGAATTAAAGTAGGGCGATTGGTATTCGCAATGACATTTGCCATTGTAAAAGTTTTGCCAGAGCCTGTAACACCCAATAGGGTTTGAAATGGAATACCATCATTCACACCATTGGTTAATTCCGTAATAGCTTGTGGTTGATCTCCGGTGGGCTGATATTCTGAGTGTAATTTAAATTCCATAAATTATACAAATCATGAATTTACAAAATTACTAAAAAAGTTGCTATATTTACATGCATATATTATTTATGTGGTTTTTTTTGTATTGATAGTAAATGCTTGATGTGTTTTATTAAAAGAATTATACAAAATTTTGCACAAAAAATGTAAAGAGGGCTAATTAATTTAGATTTTTTAGCGAAGAACAAATTTTATTTAGTAACTTTGCCGACTGAAATTGTGAAGAAGATTTATAATACATTTCAGAACGATAAATCGTAATTAATAAGAAAATACTTTAAATAAAAGCTATGAAGCTATTACAGGCTAAATTATCAGAGTATCAAATACCGCAACAAGCAAAAGCTGCAGGTATCTATCCTTATTTCCGTAAAATAGAAAGTGAGCAAGATACTGAGGTGATTATAAATGGTAAAAAGGTTCTTATGTTCGGTTCTAACAGCTACATGGGATTGACTAATCATCCAAAAGTGAAAGAAGCTGCAATAGAAGCAACAAAGAAGTATGGAACAGGTCTTGCCGGTTCTCCATTCTTGAATGGTACACTTGATATTCATAAGGAATTAGAGCAAAAATTGGCAGCTTTCGTCGGAAAAGAAGACGCAATGTTGTTTTCAACCGGATTTGGCGTTAATTTAGGTGTTGTGTCAACACTTACAGGACGTAATGATTCAATCATTCTAGATGAACAAGATCACGCTTCAATTATTGAAGGACGTCGTTTGTCTTTTTCAAAGGCTTTGAAATATAAGCATAATGATATGAAATCATTAGAAGAACAATTACAAAAATGCTCTCCAGAGGAAATTAAATTAATTGTTACTGATGGTGTATTCTCAATGGAAGGAGATGTTGCTAATCTTCCTGAAATTGTAAAACTTGCTAAAAAGTATGATGCAAGTGTAATGGTAGATGAGGCTCATGGTATTGGAGTTTTCGGTAAGCAAGGTCGAGGTACATGTGACCATTTCGGTGTAACAGATGATGTAGATTTGATTATGGGAACATTCAGTAAATCGTTTGCGTCATTGGGAGGTTTTATTGCATGCGATAAATCAATAACAAATTATCTACGTCACCATTCACGTGCTTATATATTTACAGCAAGTATAACTCCAGCCTCTACTGCTGCAGTGGGTGCTGCATTGGATATCATGATGAATGAACCGGAAAGAATGGAAAATCTATGGGCAATTACTAATTATGCTTTAGATGGATTTAGAAATATGGGTTGTGAGATAGGTAATACATCTACTCCTATTATACCTTTATATATTAGAGATAATAACTTAACATTCTTGGTTACAAAAGAGTTAAGTGATGAAGGTGTTTTTGTGAATCCAGTTGTTTCTCCGGCTGTTGCCCCTCATGATACGTTAATTCGTTTCAGTCTTATGGCAACTCATACAAAAGAACAAGTTACAATAGGTCTTGAAAAGATACAGAAAGTGTTTAGAAAACACAACTTGATACCATAAGAGAATGTAATTTTATTATATGGCGTGTTCTTTTTTAAGAACACGCTTTTTTATTTGTGTTGTTGTGCGAAAATATAAGATATTTTCCGCTAATTGTCCAAGAAAAAGTATTATAAAATTTTAGCTTGTGGTGAAAAAAATATGGTAAATTATTTGTTTGAAAAAAAGTTTTATTTTTGTTGTGAAAAAATTATGCTGATATGTGTATAGTATGTATTTAATTATTAAATTCGCATGTCAAATAAATTAAGATAAAAGATTAAAGGAAAAATAATATGATTTACAAATTTTGTATTGTTTCAGATGAAGTAGATAACTTCAAGTTGGAGATTGCAATAGATTCTGATGATACGTTCTTGCGCTTGCGCAATACAATCTTGGATTCTATCGGTTATACAAAAGATCAATTGGATTCATTTTTTATATGTGACGAAGATTGGACTAAACGCCAAGAAATTACGTTAGCAGAGATGGATACCGATTCCGATGAAGATACTTGGTTGATGGAAGATACTCCTCTAAACGAATTAGTTGAAGATGAGGGACAAAAACTGATATATGTATTTGATTATATGACCGATCGCTGTTTCTTTATGGAAATGAAAGAAATGCAACCGGGAAAATCTTTATTAGATCCGCTATGTCAGCGTAAAGTAGGAAAGGCTCCAAAACAAATTATCGACATTGATGAAATGAATGAGAATCTTGCAAAAAAAACGGCTTCATCTGCTTCGATTGAAGATTTAGATGAGGATTTTTATGGAGATGAATCATTTAATGAAGATGAATTTGATTTGGAAGGTTTTGATGATTTCAAAGAATAACGATTTTATGATTTAATATTGTATAGAGTTGAAACATTAATGTTTCAACTCTTTTTATTTAATAATTCTTTTTGAGCATATATTTCATTCTTTGCCAAATAGAAGGACGTTCAATGTTGATATGTACGTGTATATCTGTGGTCTTTTTATCTAAGAAAATAATGCTGTTGCGTAGTACTATTGCAATATGTGATTCTAAGTTTTCGATTCCGGATATATTTCGAAGAGGAATTTCGTGAAATGGACTTATTTTTTCGACAGAATTTATTATTAGGTCGGTCGTTGTCATTTCTATCGAATGATGATTCAATTTCTCTGATGAGAGATGTTTTAAGTCCAATTGATTTTTTTCTTTAATCGGTTGCGGGTACTTTTTGTATAGCCCCTTAATAATTTCTGGTTTAATCATGACAAATCGTGATATGATTATTGTGTTAATATATCGATTGGCTGCTTCATGCACTATATGAATCAGCATTAGTTAAATTCTAAATAACAAACAACATAATAAGTAAAAGGTTCAAATATTTATGAAAAAAATAAGGTTGACATTTGCCAACCTTATTTTAATTATTGAAAATTGGGTGATTATCCCAAGAATCCTAGTAATACACCTGCTGCAACTGCTGAACCAATTACACCGGCTACGTTTGGACCCATAGCGTGCATCAATAGGTAGTTTGATGGATCATATTTCAAACCTAAGTCATTTGAAATACGAGCAGCCATAGGTACTGCAGATACACCTGCATTTCCTATAAGTGGGTTGATCTTCTTTCCTTCCGGTAAGAATAGATTGAAGAATTTCACGAATAGGACACCCGATGCTGAAGCGATGATAAATGCCATAGCACCAAGCGCAAAAATCTTGATAGTATCAATTGTCAAGAATTCGGATGCTTGAGTAGAAGCACCTACAGTCAAACCAAGAAGCATTGTAACGATATCGGTCAATGCATTGCTTGCAGTCTTGGCAAGACGTGTTGTTACTCCGCTTTCGCGTAGCAAGTTTCCGAAGAACAACATACCTAACAATGGAATTGCTGATGGTACAAAGAAACATGTCAAAATAAGACCGAAGATTGGGAAAATAATCTTTTCGTTCTGTGATACAGTACGAGCAGGTTTCATTTTGATAAGACGTTCCTTTTCGGTTGTGAACAAGCGCATGATAGGTGGTTGGATAAGTGGAACTAAAGCCATGTATGAGTAAGCTGACACGGCAATAGCCCCCATCATGTTAGGAGCAAGTTTAGAAGAAAGGAAAATAGCAGTAGGACCATCGGCACCACCAATGATTGCGATACCTGCAGCTTGGTCGGGAGCGAAACCTAAGAACAAAGCCACGATGTAGGCTCCGAAGATACCAAATTGTGCCGCAGCACCTACTAACATTAACTTAGGATTTGCAAGTAGTGCTGAGAAATCGGTCATTGCTCCAATACCTAAGAAAATTAGCGGTGGATACCATCCGGATACCACACCTCCGTAAAGAATGTTCAGTACGGAACCTTCTTCGTAAATACCAATCTCATTACCTAGTTGGAAAGGAATGTTACCAACCAGAATACCAAACCCAATTGGAACAAGTAGCATAGGTTCAAAATCTTTCTTGATTGCAAGATAGATAAAGAACAAGCCTACCAATAACATGATTAGGTGAGGTACTGTTACATTATAGAATCCGGTGAATTCCCAGAATGTTTGTAGATTTTCACCGAAAAATGATACTAATTCGTTCATAGTATTTATTCGATTACTAAGATGTCAGTACCTTCAAGAACTGAATCACCCTTGTTTACACTGATTGCCTTAACAACACCTGCTTTTCCTGCATTGATGTTGTTTTCCATCTTCATTGCTTCAAGAATAGCTACAACTGTATCGGCTGCAACTGTATCACCAACTTTAACCTTGATGTCAACAATAACACCCGGTAGTGGAGATTTAATAGCAGTTTGTCCGCCTGTAGCTGCCGGTTTGCTGATTACCTTTGCACCTGTTTCAGTGCGAGGAGCAGCAGCAGGTTTTACTGTTTTTACAGTAACAGAAGCTGCTTTTGTTTCTTGAATTTCTACTTTAAAAGGAACTCCGTTGACTTCAACTTGAGCAATGTTGTTTTCTATATCACCAATAGAAACTTTATAGTCGTTACCATTGATTTTATACTTATAATCTTTCATTTATTAAATGCTTTTTGAATGGGTTAATGTTTGTTTGGTGTTTCACGTAATGTGTAAATCTTAGAGCTCCATGGAGAATATGCACGTTTCACCTTATTAATAGTAAGAACGGTATCTTCATAGTCATGTGCATTAAGATGTTGATATAATGCCATTGTAATAGCTGCAATTGCTTCACTGCTATCGTTTTCAATATCACTATGATCTTCAATTTCTGACTTACCTTGAGCTATTGCTTTTTTCTTTTTAGCTATATTTGCGTTGATTTTACCGAAAATGTAGAAACATACGCTAAGTAGAATAAGAGCAGAGAATACAATAGCCATAGCCATAATAGTAAGCATTACACCGGAACTGTCAAGTTTTTGGAACTTTTCAATCTTATCGTTAAGCTCAATAACGGTGTTGTTTACGCCCGGGGTAATTGCAGTCTTTTTGTCGAAACCACTACGGAATTCCCATTGTGAAGCGTCAAAATTATTACTTTCAACTTTGTGCCAATCTTCAATTTCAATAGTTCTTGCATAAGACTGATCGGCAGGAAGGTTGGCTGGAACAACTACTTCATCGAGCTTGGTGATACCATCGGCGTCATATAGCGCAATGTAGTTTTCTAGTCCCGGTTTAAGTTCGAAATTAACGTGGAAAGTTCCTTTCCAAGGGTCACCATCGGCAAAGAATACAGCCTGTTGAAGATGTGGAATCTTTGTATTCTTGTCGTTTTGTGGAATAGTGTACATTTTGGTCTTGTCTGGAGTTTGACCTTCGGGCACACGTTCATTCGTGATAAATACGGTAGAAATCTGCATAGATTTACGAGTTGTATTGTACAATTCAATCCATGCGTGACGATTTCCGTATTCGTCGGTTATGTTGCTTTTGTTTTCAACCATAACTTCTGTAATGCGCAACCCTTTGTGTTGTGCAAAAGCAGATAATGATAACGTGAAAACAAAAAGTAATAAAACTAATCCTTTCTTGTTCATTTTTCTTGGAATTACAAAGGAATGTTACCGTGCTTCTTAGCAGGGTTGACAACCTTCTTGGTTTGTAATTGTTGAAGAGCTCGGATAATGCGGAAACGAGTATTACGTGGTTCGATAACGTCATCGATGTAGCCGTATCGAGCTGCATTATATGGGTTACAGAACAACTTGTTGTATTCGTCTTCTTTTTCCTTGATGTACTTCTTGAATTCATCCATGATTTGTGCAGCCTTAGCGTCATCGCCGGCTTCTTTAGCAGCCTTGGCAGCAGTTTTAGCATCTTTAGCTTCCTTAGCATAAAGTACTTCAGCAGCACCCGATGCACCCATAACTGCGATTTCGGCAGTAGGCCATGCATAGTTCATGTCACCACGTAGTTGTTTACAGCTCATCACTATGTGGCTACCACCATAACTCTTACGTAGAGTAACAGTAACTTTAGGTACAGTAGCTTCGCCATAAGCGTAAAGCAATTTAGCTCCGTGTAGAATAACTGCGTTGTATTCCTGACCTGTACCCGGAAGGAATCCCGGAACATCGACAAGAGTAACCAAAGGAATATTGAATGCGTCACAGAAACGAACGAAACGAGCAGCCTTGCGTGAAGCATTGCAGTCTAGTACACCGGCTAGATATTTTGGTTGGTTAGCTACGATACCAACAGATTGACCATTGAAACGAGCAAAACCTACAATAATATTACGTGCATAGTTTGCCGATACTTCTAGGAATTCTCCATTATCAACAACAGCTCCGATAACTTCGTACATATCGTATGCTTGGTTTGCCGATTCCGGAATGATTTCATTCAAGCTGTCTTCCAAACGATCAATAGGGTCGGTACATTCCACAAGTGGAGCTTCTTCCAAATTATTTTGTGGAATATAGCTCATCAATTTGCGGATGATACGGATAGCTTCTTCACCATCTTCTGCTGCAAAGTGTGCAACACCCGATTTGGTTGCGTGAACGTCGGCACCACCTAATGCTTCTTGAGTTACATCTTCACCGGTTACAGTTTTTACCACCTTAGGACCGGTCAGGAACATATAAGAAATTCCCTTAGCCATAATAGTGAAGTCGGTTAGGGCAGGAGAGTACACTGCACCACCGGCACATGGACCTAGAATAGCCGAAATTTGAGGAATTACACCCGAAGCCATGATGTTACGTTGGAAAATTTCAGCATAACCGGCAAGAGCATTAATACCTTCTTGAATACGTGCACCACCTGAGTCGTTAAGACCGATAACAGGAGCACCGTTTTTCATAGCCATATCCATGATTTTACAAATCTTAAGTGCAAGAGTTTCGGACAAAGCACCGCCGAATACTGTAAAATCTTGTGCAAATACATAAACAAGGCGACCTTCAATTGTACCGTAACCGGTTACAACGCCATCACCAAGATAAGATTTCTTTTCCAGACCGAAGTTTGTACATCTGTGACGAACAAACATATCAAGTTCTTCAAAACTACCTTCATCAAGAAGTTGTGCGATTCTTTCACGAGCAGTATATTTACCTCTCTCATGTTGCTTTTGAATAGCTTTTTCGCCACCACCGATGCGTGCTTCTTCGCGCAACGCGATCAGTTCTTTTACTTTTTCAAGTTGGTTTGCCATTTCTTAAAATGATATAAATTATTTATTAGGATCTTCACAAAGTTCAACTAATGTACCACAAGTTGATTTTGGGTGCAAGAATGCAATATTAAGACCTTCAGCACCTTTGCGAGGAGCTTTGTCTATAAGAGCACAACCCTTAGCTTCTGCTTCAGCTAGAGCATTGGCAACACCGTCTTCTACTGCAAATGCAATGTGTTGAATACCGCCACGTCCGCCATTTTTTTCAATGAATTTGGCAATAGCACTTTCAGGAGCTGTAGCTTCTAGAAGCTCAATTTTAGTTTGACCGATTTTAAAGAATGCAGTTTTAACTTTTTGATCGGCAACTTCTTCAATTGCAAAACATTTTGTACCAAGAATGTTTTCATAAAATGGAATAGCTTGTTCAAGGCTTGTAACAGCTATACCTACGTGTTCAATATGAGAAATGTTCATAATAAATAGATATAAAAATAAATTTTTAAATTAGTTACTTTAATTAGAAATTTAATATTGCAAAAATAATGAATTTTGTTAATATATGCCATTCTCTGACTGATAAAAATGTCGTTTATACATTAATTAATATATGGGATGATTTGTTATGATGAAATACTGACATAAAGTCAGTTTCTGCATAACCCAATTTTTGTCTAAAATGTCGCATTTTGCTTAAAGAAACTTTTTGGCATAACATTTGTTTTTCCTATGTCGAGTGCATGAATAATGCAGAAGTAAAATTGAATATAAACAAATAAAATAATAAAACTATGGGTAAAATTATTGGAATTGACTTAGGTACTACCAACTCATGTGTGTCAGTATTAGAAGGAAACGAGCCAATCGTTATTCCTAATAGCGAAGGTCGTAACACAACTCCTTCTATTGTTGCTTTCGTAGATGGCGGTGAACGTAAAGTGGGTGATCCTGCAAAACGTCAAGCTATCACAAATCCTACTCGTACAATATTCTCTATCAAGAGATTTATGGGTGAAAATTATGATCAAATTGCTAAAGAAATAGACCGTGTTCCTTATAAGGTTGTTCGTTCTGCAAATAATCAACCGCGTGTGGAAATTGATGGTCGTGAATATACTCCGCAAGAAATTTCGGCTATGGTTCTTCAAAAGATGAAGAAAACAGCCGAAGACTACTTGGGACAATCAGTTACAGAAGCAGTTATTACTGTACCTGCTTACTTCAACGATTCACAACGTCAAGCTACTAAGGAAGCCGGTGAAATTGCTGGTTTGACTGTTAAACGTATTGTTAATGAACCTACTGCTGCTGCTCTTGCTTATGGGCTTGACAAGTCACAAAGTGATAAGAAAATTGCTGTGTTCGACTTGGGTGGAGGTACTTTCGATATCTCAATCCTTGAACTAGGCGATGGTGTGTTTGAAGTGAAATCAACTAATGGTGATACTCACCTTGGTGGTGATGACTTCGACCACAAGATTATAGATTGGCTTGCCGAAGAATTTATCAAAGATGAAGGTGTGGATTTGCGTCAAGATCCTATGGCTCTTCAGCGCTTGAAAGAAGCTGCTGAAAAGGCTAAAATCGAGTTGTCAAGCACTACATCAAGTGAAATCAACTTGCCATATATCATGCCTGTAAATGGTATTCCAAAGCACTTGGTTCGTACACTTACACGTGCTAAATTCGAACAATTATGTGATGATTTGGTACAAGCAACCGTATCTCCATGTCAAAAGGCATTGCAAGACGCAGGAATGAGTGCAAGCGAAATCGATGAAGTGATTCTTGTGGGTGGTTCTACTCGTATCCCTGCTGTACAAGAAAAAGTACAACAAATCTTTGGAAAAGCTCCTTCTAAGGGCGTAAATCCTGATGAAGTTGTTGCCGTAGGTGCTGCTATTCAAGGTGGTGTGTTGAGTGGTGATGTAAAAGATGTTCTTCTTCTTGACGTTGTTCCATTGTCAGTGGGTATCGAAACTCTTGGTAATGTAATGACTAAGTTGATTGAAGCAAACACTACAATTCCTACCCGTAAGAGTGAAGTGTTCTCTACTGCTGTTGATAATCAACCTTCTGTTGAGATTCATGTTCTTCAAGGTGAACGTCCAATGGCTAAAGACGACAAAACTCTTGGTCGTTTCCACTTAGATGGAATTGCTCCGGCTCCACGTGGGGTACCTCAAATAGAAGTTACATTTGAAATCGACGCAAACGGTATTTTGAATGTATCGGCTAAGGATAAGGCAACTGGTAAAGAACAAAGTATTCGTATCGAAGCTTCTAGCGGTTTGACCGATGCTGAAATCCAACGTATGAAGGATGAAGCTGCTGCCAATGCTGCTGCTGATGCTAAGGAAAAGGAACGTATCGACAAAATTAACAAGGCTGACTCTATGATTTTCCAAACTGAAAAGAGTTTGAAAGATCTTGGCGATAAACTTCCTGCTGACAAGAAAGCTCAAATCGAAGGTGCTCTTGCTAAGTTGAAAGATGCACACAGCAAACAAGACATTGACGCTATCGACGCTGCAAGTGCCGAACTTGAAAGTGTGTTCCATGCTGCTTCTCAAGATATGTACAATGCTCAACAACAAGCAGGTGCGCAAGGTGCAGGTTTCCAACAACAAGGACCAACTCCGGGTGCTGACCAACAAGGTGGTAAAAATGATGGAAAAGATGTGACCGATGTACCTTTCGAGGAAGTGAAATAATCAACTTAATACATATACATCTGAAATGAAAATGGTGCGAAAAAATCGCACCATTTTTTTTGTATCAAAATGTTTAAAATCCAAAATATTTTCAATTTTCAATAGGTACAATATTCATTTCTTTCCAATAGTCGGCATTACGATATTTTTCTACTGAACCTGCAGGAGCATGTAATGTGATTTGAGCAAGATTACGATGTATAGGAGGTATAGTTTGTGGTTCAGCGGATCAGTTAAAGATATTCTTTAGTTTTAGATATTCAAAGAACAGATAATCACCTATATGTGTAACACCGGCGTGGATAGTAATGCTTTCTATTGAAGGGCAGTTCCAGAATACACCTCGTTCTAATCGTTTCAGTGTGGATGGCAAGATAATTTCTTCTAATTTTTCGCAGTTGCCGAATGCATCCAGCTTGATTGTAGTAACACCTTCGGGAATTTCGGTAATTGCTAGAGGTAAGTGAAGATTCTATACATGCTCATACGCATAAAATGTATAATCTTCAATTTTCGTCACAAAATTCGGCAGATATATGGTGGCAATGTTCTTGCACTCGCGGAATGCTTCCATACCGATTGTGGTTATACTTTCAGGAATATGAACTGATTTTAGATACATTTTCTGCTTGAAAGCACCACGATTTTCCACGCCTTCCGCGGCAAAATCGTGGTGGCGCAAAGTGTGGCAGCGTACAAAGCGATAGTCGAAATCTCATAAAGCGGAGCAAAGCGACAAAGCGAAAAAACGAACGGCGTTGGAATGAAGTTCCAGCACCGTTTTATATAATACTGGCGTGAACCAGTCGAAAAAAATTTGAAAAAGGGGATATCCCTCAGAGGTATGTTTCGTTCTGAAAAAATGAGTGGTTCGTTCAAAAAAGGCGAAACGCTTCGTTTTGCGGATTATACTTAGCTCCTATTGCAACACCTGAACAAGAGGAAAAAATATTTTAATATGTAGTGTTCCATAATTATAAGAGTGTGGGAGATCTTCTTAAGGACTATTATATAGGAGAACTAAATAAAGATGGAAAGAGCGAAAGTCTTTATGTTTATAATGATAATACATTTACTTGGGATAGAATACGTGAATTAGATAAAAAGGTTGAAGTCTTAAAAAAGAAAAAAATGTTAGCTGAAAATAAAAAAGAGTTTAATCGGTTGGCGGCAAAGTATGGCATGCATATGTTAGTTCTATATACGATTATAAGAATGGTTACTATAAACTTAATTAAAAAAAGGGAATGCCACTTGGCTTATTAAAAGAAATATGGATATTAAATTTTCATGCATCTTATGATGGGAATGTGTCTGTATATTACTTATACCAAGAAAAAACATATTATAAATTGTGGTTTACTAATGGTAGATTGACAAGTTGGTCTCAATATAAAAAACTATTAGCCATATAAAGACTATTTAATTCACATATACTTATGAAGACGGGGTGTACCTCCATCGGTACACCCCGTCTTGTTTTATGCCGTATATACCACCGGCTCGGAACACGGGCAATATTCGTAAGGGATGAATTTGAAAAGTTGGGCTATGTAGTAGTGTTTGTTTGTGGTTGAATAAATTATGGCGAGAATTTGTCCGGTGTCGCATGCTTTTTGAAAGAGGTTATTGATGTTACCGCTTTCAAGGTCGTGAGATATTTCGTTTAGGTCGTTGCAGTGAAAATATAGTTTGTGTTTGTGCAATATCTCTTGTGAACTTTGATTGACTATTTCTTGCGGTTGAACAAAAAGGAATCCAAGTGCGATAATAGCAATAATGACTCCACCAATGGCAATTGTGTAACTTATGTATTCGGTCGATTCAATGTGAGTTCCGAGAAATATTACGGCTATACCTATTATAAATGTTACCATATAGGATAATGTACGTTTCTTTAAGGGTGTCAGGTTGGAGTCGAGACTCAATAATTCGTTTGTGTTAAGAATATTTTTCATAATAGGTGTATTTAATTTGTTTTTTGAATTTTAACAATAAAAATGCAGTGTAGGTTTTGAATGGTCTTAAAATTTATGAAAAAAAGGTTGATGCATGGGAATTGGGCGATTTTTTTATACTGAAAAAGGGAGTTTTGAATATTTTAATTGAAAGAATTTGAGAAATTTGAATTATTGCGTAAATTTGCAGACTAAATTGATTAGATAATTGTATTATATGAAACGTAAACTATCAATATTCTTACTTGGATGTGGTGTTTTGATGTTGACCGGTTGTGGTGAATATCAAAAAGTATTGAAGAGTACGGATGTAAATTACAAATATGAGTATGCCAAGAAGGCTTTTGAAAAGAAAAAGTACGGACAGGCTACAACTATTCTAGCCGATTTGGTAACGGTGTTTAAAGGTACTGCAAATGCCGAAGAATCGTTGTATTTGCTTGGTTTAAGTCATTATGAAAATAAGGACTACATGAATTCTGGTTCTTATTTTAAGACTTATTATCAACATTATCCAAAGGGACAATATACCGAGCTTGCTCGATTCTATGCCGGATATGGATATTATATTGATTCTCCCGATCCTCAACTTGATCAAACCGGAACTTATAAGGCAATCGAGGAATTGCAGAATTTCTTGGATTATTTCCCGAAAAGTGATAAGGCTAGTATTGCCCAAAATGCTATTTTTGAGCTTCAAGATAAACTAGTGTTGAAAGAGCTTCAAAGTGCCCAATTGTATTACAATATGGGTAATTATATGGGTAATAATTATGAATCGGCTGTGATTGTGGCAAAAAACGCCATAAAGGATTATCCTTACAGTAAGTATAAGGAAGATCTTGAATTGCTTATATTGAAAGCCAGATATCAGGAAGCTAATCAAAGTGTGGATATAAAGAAGGCTGATCGCTTCCGTGATGTTATAGATGAATACTATTCGTTTATCAATGATTATCCGGAAAGTGAAAATCGTCAGGAAGCCGATAATATATTTGAGATTGCTAAGAAATATGTTAAAGATTAATCATAAAATAATCAAATAATAAGATGGATTACAAGAAGACAAATGCACCGCTTAATACTGTGACTCGTGACTTGATAGAAATGTCGGAACAAACAGGTAATATCTATGAGACTGTATGTGTAGTATCTAAGCGTGCCAATCAGATTGCAGTTGAAATGAAGCGTGATTTGGAAAAGAAACTGCAGGAATTTGCTTCAATGAATGACAATTTGGAAGAAATCTCTGAAAATAGAGAGCAAATCGAAATTTCACGTTACTACGAAAAGTTGCCAAAACCAACTCTTATCGCAGAACAAGAATATGATGAAAAGAAAATATATTTCAGAAATCCGTCAAAGGATAAAGAAAATATTGAATTATAATACGTTATTATAGTGCGAAGAATTAACAGAACGAGGGCTTTCCTGTAAAAATGGGAAAGTTCTCGTTTTTTACAAAAATGTAAAATTTTAAGTGTGTGGGTGTAAAATTTTGTGTTGTGAGATAAATTTCGTTACTTTGTGGCACATTGGAGAAGAATCTATCTATTTCTATCCGGTGGTGTTAAAATAATTTTTTAGTTGAGTAGGGATAATGGCTGATGTGAAAAAAGGTTTTAATATAGATAAGGAAAGTGTAAAATCTTTCCCTAAGAAACATCCGATCATATTTCATCTGTTGCTTATTATTATTACATTTTTTGTAATATTATATGCAACATTATTTGCTATTGATTCTTTTACAGGTCATGGTATATATGTGAGTGTGCCAAATGTAAAAGGAAAGACTTTGACCGAAGCAATCGTGGAATTGAAAAATGCAGGATTTAAATGGGAAGTGACGGATTCTACTTATAGCGACACATATAAACCGGGTGCTGTAATAGAACAAGAACCTAAAGCCGATTCAAGAGTGAAACCTCTTAGAACTATATATCTTACCACGAATGCTGTGACTCCAAGAATGGTGGCTGTACCAATGGTGGTAGATATGTCGTACAGGCAGGGAATGGCAATGCTTGAAGGACTCGGTTTTAAAGATATAAGGGTTGAAACAATATTTTCTCCATATAAAGATTTGATTTTGGATGTTAAAGCTAATGGAAAACCTGTGAAAGCCGGAACCCGATTACCGTTGAATGCGAAGATAGAGATTTCGATAGGTAATGGTATGGAAGAGGCTCTACCGGATTCATTGGCTTTAGAAAATATGTCCGATTCACTTAGTGTTGTTTTGGAGTAGTTTTTTGATTGTTGTATGTTAATGTTTTGTGGTTTTTACCACGTAAATTAAATTATTATATAAGGTGGATATTATTGACAATAATGTTGATGATGTTAATGATAATGAACTAGATGATTTTGGTCCCGATATTAGCATCGATGGTAAAGACTTGTGGGAACATTATCATATAGTGGCTGAGAAAAGTCAGTCCTTGTTGAGAATAGATAAATTTCTGACTGCTAAAATAGCAAATACGTCGAGAAACCGAATTCAACAAGCGGCAGAGGCTCAGTGTATTCTAGTGAACGGTAAAGTAGTGAAATCCAATTATCGTGTCAAGCCTTTTGATGAAATAAGTATCGTTATGGATAGACCACGATACGATAACGAAATCATACCGGAGGATATACCGCTTGATATTGTTTATGAGGACGAGCAGTTACTTGTTGTGAATAAACCTGCCGGACTGGTGGTTCATCCCGGTCATGGAAATTATTCAGGTACGTTGGTTAATGCTCTTGCATATCATTTTAAGGATAATCCAGACTATGATGTGAATGATCCCAGAATGGGGTTGGTTCATCGAATCGACAAAGATACTTCGGGCTTGCTGGTGATAGCTAAAACTCCGCATGCAAAGACTCATTTGGGAAAGCAATTTTTTGATAAAACCACAAAGAGGCAGTATGTGGCAGTGGTGTGGGGTGAAATGGATTCGGAGTCGGGCAGAATTGAAGGGAACATAGGACGCAGTTTGAAAGATAGGTTGCAAATGACAGTTTTTCCTGATGGTGAAATGGGAAAACATGCCGTAACACATTATACAACACTTGAAAATTTGTGTCATGTGACAGTTGTAAGATGTCAATTGGAAACGGGGCGAACCCATCAAATACGTGTTCACATGAAATATATAGGTCATCCGCTATTTAGTGATGCAAGGTATGGTGGGGATAAGATTTTAAGAGGTACGACATCTTCAAAATATCAACAATTTATACAAAATTGTTTTACTTTATGTCCTCGTCAAGCTTTGCATGCCAAAACATTGGGTTTTGTACATCCTATAACAGGTCAACAAATGGATTTTGATAGTGAAATACCTGCTGATATGGTGAATTTGATACAAAAATGGCGTGATTATGCTGTGTCATGTGGATGATAAAATCTAATATCTGTTAAATACGGAAATATTTAAATAAAAAGTATTATCTTTGATAATGTGAAGTAATTGTTGAGAAAGATATTTATGATTACCGACGAAGTTAGAATTCCAGAGGAATTTGCTGATGTTTGTCCTTTCAGTGACAGCGAATTCCATGAAAAAATGGTTCAATTAGTAAAAGAACCTATGTTTAAGGGCGTTGTGAATTATGCATTGCCGGGAGTAGATTATGATGTGTTTGCAGGAAAACTCTTATCATTGAAAGGAAAGGATGATTTTCAAATTCAAATCATGAAGCCTTTCTTGGAAATGCTTGTAAAAACCACAACAGACGGTTTAACGATGAGTGGTGAAGAAAATTATGAAAAAAGTAAATCCTATACATTTATATCAAACCACCGCGATATAGTTCTAGACGCTTCATTCTTGAATTTATGTTTGATAGGAGTGGATTTACCTACAACAGAGGTTGCGATAGGCAATAATCTCTTGATATATGAATGGATTTCAATATTGGTTAGATTGAATAAGAGTTTTATCGTAAAAAGGGATTTGATAAGTCGTCAACGTTTGGAAGGGGCAATGCAATTATCTAATTATGTTCATTTTGCACTGAATAAGAAGAAGCAATCAGTGTGGATTGCTCAACGTGAAGGTCGTGCAAAGGATAGTGATGATCGTACACAAGAAAGTTTGTTGAAAATGCTTGGAATGGGAGGTGAAGAAAAAACTTTCTATTCAAGAATAAAAGAATTGAATCTGTTACCACTATCCATAAGTTATGAATATGACCCGAATGATTATCTGAAAGCGAAAGAATTTTTGATGAAGAAAAGAGATTCTTCATTTAAAAAATCAAAGGAAGATGACTTATTGAGTATGAGTACCGGTATTATGGGATATAAAGGGCGTGTGCATTTTGAGATAATGCCGTGTGTAAGTTTGAAACTCGATGAGATTGCTCCTGATACCGATAAGACAGAATTGTTGAATATCGTAAGAACAGAAATAGATAAATCGATATATAAAGGATACAGAATTTATCCATGTAATTATATTGCATATGATTTGGTTCATAATACAACTGAATTTTTGAATGTAGGCTATACGGATGAAGAAAAAGTTAAATTTGAAAACTATGTAGAAGGACAGTTGAAAAAAGTTGATATAGAAACAACGGAAGATGAACTGGATTTTATGCGTAATATGATTTATGTGATGTATTCTAATCCATTAAAGAATAAATTGAATTTATAATAATAAATTATAGTAATGTGTTTTATACACAGATATAAAAGGACATAGAGAATGTCCTTTTATTGTCTCATAGAAGTATATGACTTGTTTTATAAAAAATTGGCATGAATGATGATATGATTAAAGAGTTGTCTTTACGTGTTTCAATTCCGCTATCGCAAGTAGTAAAAACAGTACGATTATTGGATGATGGATGTACGATTCCGTTTATCAGTCGTTATCGCAAAGAGGAAACAGGAGGTCTGAATGATGTGCAGGTACAAAGTATACATGAAACATATTTACAATTAAAGGAAATTGTAAAACGTAAAGAATATATTTTGAAGGTTATAGAGGATTTGGGAAAACTCACACCCGAATTATCTGGAAAAATAATGGATTGTTGGAATTGGGTGGATTTAGATGATATCTATTTACCATATAAGCCAAAACGTAAAACTCGTGCTGAAATTGCCAAACAATTCGGGTTAGAACCTCTTGCTAAAATTATTATGTCGCAACATGGAGATGATATTGAGTATAAGGCATCGAAATTTTTGTCGGATGATGTAGTAACTGTTGAAAATGCTATTCAAGGAGCAAAAGATATTATTGCCGAATGGATCTCAGAAAATATAGCCGTAAGAAATAAAATAAGACGCTTATATGCCAGAACGGCTATACTTGAGTGTAAAGTCGTAAAAAATAAGGAGCAGGATGGAGAAAAATATGCAAATTATTTTTCGATTTCCGAACCTTTAAAAAAATGTGCTTCGCACCGTCTCCTAGCAATGTTGCGTGGAGAAAAAGAAGGCATCTTAAAATTACTGATTAAGGTTGATAATGATGAAGCAGTTTCTAGAATATCCGGTATAATTGTAAAAGGTAAAACGGAATCTTCACAAATAGTAGCCGATGTGGTTGTAGATTCATTTAAACGATTAATAAAACCGTCGATAGAAACTGAAATGCTGAATGAAGCAAAACAGTCGGCCGATAAGGTGGCTATTAGTACTTTTGCAGAGAATTTACGCCAATTACTCTTTGCTTCTCCGTTAGGTAATAAACGAGTTTTAGCAATAGACCCGGGATATAGAACAGGTTGTAAGGTGGTATGTTTGGATGAACATGGTACATTGTTGCATAATGATGTTATTTATCCTACTCCTCCAAAAAATGATTTCAAAGGCTCAGCAAATAAAATGAGTTACTTGGTAGAAGCATATAAAATTGACGCTATTGCTGTAGGTAATGGAACTGCAAGTAGAGAGACAGAGCATTTTCTATCATCTTTGAGATATAAGAGAGATGTAAATGTATATGTAGTTAATGAAAGTGGAGCTTCAATTTATTCTGCTTCAAAGTTAGCTAGGGAAGAATTTCCGGATAAAGATGTTACAGTGCGTGGTGCTGTATCTATAGGTCGTCGATTGTTGGATCCATTAGCTGAATTAGTAAAGATTGATCCAAAATCAATAGGTGTAGGGCAATATCAGCATGATGTGGATCAAGCAAAACTAAAGGAGGCATTGTCGTTTACAGTTGAACGTTGTGTAAATAGTGTTGGCGTCAATATAAATACAGCCTCCAAAGAACTATTATCTTATGTATCCGGAGTAGGACCACAATTGGCACAAAATATAGTTAATTATAGAAATGATAAGGGCGCATTTCTTTCAAGAAAAGATATATTGAATGTTCCGCGTTTTGGAGAAAAAGCATTTCAGCAGGCTTCTGCTTTTTTAAGAATCCCGGAGAGTGAAAATCCTTTGGATAATTCGGCTGTACACCCGGAACGGTACCAACTTGTTCAGCGAATGGCAAGTGATGTGGGGTGTTCTGTTCTAGATTTGATAAAAAATGCAGAGATGCGTAATAAAGTTGATTGGAAACACTATATTGATGAAAATGTGGGAGAACCGACATTGCTTGATATAATACGAGAATTAGAAAAACCGGGTAGAGATCCTAGAATTGGAGTAAGGGAACTTCAGTTTGATGATAATATTAAGGTAATTGAGGATTTAAAAGATGGAATGATTTTAAACGGTATTATAACCAATATAACTCAGTTTGGTGTATTTGTTGATATTGGAATACATGAAAACGGACTTGTTCATATCTCAGAATTAAGTAATAACTTTATTTCATCACCTTTAGATGTCGTTTCAATGAACCAACATGTTAGAGTAAAGGTTAAAAATGTAGATATAGAAAGAAAAAGAAAAAGGGTATCTTTAACAATGAAAGATTTATGATGAATAAAGTTGTATTATCTATAGGCAGTAACTGTAGTGAACGAGAAACGCAGATGAATGCTTGTGTTGCATGGCTCACAGACAAGTTACTTAATGTAAATGTGTCACATACTTATGAAACTCCTGCATTAAATGGTATTGATAATAGTTATTTAAATGCGGTGATAATGGGATATGTAAGTGTTGATTATGATGAATTAAGATTGCTTTTTAAGCAGTATGAAAAGGATTGCGGTCGTAACATTGATTGCAAAAAGAACGGCATTGTACCTATTGATATAGATATTGTTGTGTGGAATGACGAAATACTCAAAAAACAAGATTTTAATCAATCGTATTTTCAAATTGGTTGGACAAGTATTTATACGAAATGAAAATGAAAGTGATACATATATACCATAGCTGTTTTGTATTGCAACAAAATGATATTGCTATAGTTATCGATTATTGTGAGGATCCTAATAATGTTTTACCGCATGTTTTAGATCAAGTTAAGCATTTGTATGTATTATCCTCTCATGCGCATTCCGATCATTTTAGTTCCATTGTATTCCGTTGGAGTGAGTTGTGTGGTGATACGATATATTTACTATCGTATGATATAAAAAGAAAATTTAGGAAACATAAGAAAGAAGTATTGCCTGAAACGGTTATATTTCTAAATAAAAATTCCGAGTATCACGATGATAATATACAAGTCGTAACATTTGATTCAACTGATGTTGGTGTATCTTTTCTTATTACATTCGGTGGTTATACTTTTTTTCATGCAGGTGATTTGAATAACTGGAGATGGGAAGGGGAGTCGACTGAAGAGGAAATGCTATATGCCGATAAAACCTTTAATGCAATATTAAGAAAATTGAAACAAAATACTGTAAATGGAATAGATTGTGCCATGTTTCCTGTTGATCCAAGAATGAACGGTGATTTTTCACTAGGAGCAAGACAGTTCGTAAATACTCTCAAAGTGAAATATTTTATTCCAATGCATACTTGGGGTATGTGGGATAAGGCTTGTGACTTTGATTTATATCGTAATCACAAATATGGCGAATATATTTGTTTGAAAGCTGGCGAATGCTTAAATTTGGAGTGATAAATTTTATATTATGGAAATAAAAACAAAATTTGATCATTTTAATTTTAATGTTACAGATTTGAATCGTAGCATTGAGTTTTATAACAAGGCTTTGGGGCTGGAGATCTCTCATAGAAAAGAAGCAAAAGACGGTTCTTTTGTTTTGGTTTATCTAAAAGACAAAGAATCTGATTTTTTGTTGGAACTTACTTGGTTGAAGGAACATCCTCATAGTTATGATTTAGGCGAAGGTGAATTTCATCTATGTGTAAGAGTTGACGGAGATTATGATGCATGGAGACAATACCATAAGGAAATGGGTGTTGTATGCTATGAAAATATTGAAATGGGTTTGTATTTTATAGAAGATCCGGATGGTTATTGGATTGAAATCTTATCAAGAGAGAAATAAGAATGTTAGGTCGTAGTTTTGATAATTCCCAAAAGATAAGAAATCCGAAATCTGTAATAGATAATGCTATTGGAAAAAAAGATGAAAACGCTTTATACCATAAAACGTTTTCGATCTTTTTATTTTTTTTATCCATCATATATATTATAATGCCTATCGATTATGATGGAACTATAATTGGTATGATAGATGATTTCTTTATTTTTATGTCGGCTTTTTGTTATATGTATGCACAATTTAACAAAAATAAATTAAGTGCATATATGTTGTTAAAAATGGTTTCATTAATATTTTGTTTTCTTGGAACAATAGCTTTTTTACTATTAAGTTTTTTCATTTAAGAGCAAATTTTACTTGATTATTTAAGCTCATTTATTTTTCTTGTGAGTAAAAAGCGACAAATGAGTTGTTTATGTCGCTGATTTTTTGCAAATTTGCATGATATTGTAAATTTAATAGAATTATATGGAAATAACTGTAGGGCAAATTGCTGCTCTTGTAAATGGGGTTGTTGAAGGTAATCCTGATATAAAAATAAATAATTATTCTAAGATAGAGGAAGGGAAACCCGGTTGTCTCACTTTTTTGGCTAATCCGAAATATGAGCATTATATATATGATACACAAGCATCGGTCGTTTTAGTCAGAAAAGATTTTGTTGCTGAAAAAGAGTTAACAACCACACTAATAAGAGTTGATAATCCATATTCAACAATTGCTCAATTATTGAATATGGTTGGTGCAATACAACAACAAAAAAAAGGTGTGGAAGAACCTGTTTTTGTTGCAAAAGATGTAAATATATCTGATGATATTTATATAGGTGCATTTTCCTATGTGGCAAAAGGGGTGGTACTTGGTAGAAATGTGAAAATATATCCACAATGTTATATTGGAGATAATGTCACAATTGGAGATAATGTCATTTTATATCCGGGTGTAAAAATATATCATGAATGTAAGATTGGAAAAAATTGTATTTTACATTCCGGTGTAGTTATTGGTGCTGATGGATTTGGGTTTGCTCCGGAAAATGGTGTATATAAGAAAATTGCTCAAATAGGTGATGTTGTCGTAGAGGATGATGTGGAGATTGGAGCAAATACCACTATCGATAGAGCAACAATGGGTAGTACCATAGTTAAGCGAGGTGCTAAGTTGGATAATCTTATTCAAATCGGTCATAATGTAGAGGTAGGTGAACATACCGTTATTGCAGCTCAGGCAGGAATAGCCGGTTCAGCAAAAATAGGAAGCCATAATATGATAGGAGGGCAATGTGGATTTGCTGGGCATATAACTGTGGGTAATAATAATCAATTTGGAGCGCAATCGGGAATACCAAAGAGCTTGGGTGATGATAATATACTCATGGGTTATCCTGCGGTGAAACATACGGATTTTGCTCGTCAGGCTGCATTCTTAAAAAATCATGCTAAAGTGAATTCGGAAATTGCTTCATTAAAGAAGCAATTAGCTGAATTAAAAAATATAGTAGAAAATAATAAGTAATAGAGAGAATTATGAAACAACGTACTTTAAAAGCAGATTTTTGTATTAGTGGTAAAGGACTACATACAGGACTGCAAGTAAATGCAAGATTTAATCCGGCTCCGGCAGGTCATGGATATAAAATTAAGAGAATTGATTTAGAGGAAGAAACAATTATTGACGCTGTTGCTGAAAATGTAATAGAAACACAGCGTGGAACAGTAATAGCCAAAGGAGATGCAAGAGTAAGTACCATTGAACATGCTTTGGCTGCTTTGTATGCGGCAGGAATTGACAACTGTTTAATTGAAGTGGACGCACCTGAATTACCTATTTTGGATGGTAGTGCCATTGCTTATGCTGAGAAAATAGAAGAAGTAGGTATAGAGGAACAAGCAGAAGAAAAAGACTATTATATCGTAAAACAGAAAATCGAAGTAGTAGATGAAAATTCAGGAGCTTCTTTAATAGCATTACCGGATGACGATTTTTCTGTTGAAACAATGATTGAATTCAATTCACCGGTTTTATCTAATCAGTTTGCAATGCTTAGAAACCTTGACAAATTCAAGGAAGAAATTGCAGCTAGTCGAACTTTCGTTTTTGTGCGTGAGGTAGAACCTCTTGTGCATAACAATTTGATAAAGGGTGGTGATTTGGATAATGCAATAGTAATTTATGACTCTCCAATGTCTCAAGATACTCTTAATAAACTTGCAGACCTTATGGGGGTACCTCATAAGAATGTAAGTGAATTGGGGTATATAAATAATAAACCATTAGTTTATGATAATGAGCCTGCACGCCACAAGTTGTTGGATGTATTAGGAGATATTGCATTGATAGGTCGTCCATTAAAGGGAAGAATTATAGCAGTACGTCCGGGACATTCGTTGAATACAACTTTCTCAAAGAAAGTAAGACGAGAAATCAAACGCCAAGATATTCAAGCGCCAGTTTATAATCCCAATGTAGCACCATTAATGGATGTAAATAGGATTCGTGAACTATTGCCTCACAGATATCCATTTTTATTAGTAGATAAGATTATTGAAAAAGATGAGACGCATATAGTTGGTATAAAAAATGTATCGGGAAATGAGCCGTTCTTCCAAGGACACTTTCCTCAAGAGCCTGTAATGCCTGGTGTCTTACAAGTTGAAGCAATGGCACAAGTGGGTGGCTTATTGGTTTTGAGTACAGTTGAAGATCCTGAGAAATATTCGACTTACTTCATGAAAATAGATAATGTGAAGTTCCGGCAGAAAGTTGTACCTGGTGATACCTTGATTTTCCATTTATCTTTAATGACTGAAATAAGACGTGGTTGTGCTGTAATGAAAGGATATGCTTTTGTAGGTGAAAAAATCGTCTCTGAGGCTGAGTTTATGGCACAGGTAGTAAAAAATAAATAACAATAAATATAAAACGATTATGAGACAACCATTAGCGTATGTGCATCCAGCAGCAAAGATTGCTTCTAATGTTGTTATTGATCCATTCGTAACAATAGACCAAAACGTAGTTATTGGGGAAGGTACACGTATTGGTAGTAATGTTACCATTTTAGAAGGTGCTCGCATTGGAAAGAATTGTACGATTCATTCTGGTGCAGTTATTTCCGGTGTGCCTCAAGATTTAAAATTTATGGGTGAGGACACTGTTGCAATTATTGGTGATAATACAACAATCAGAGAATGTGTAACTATAAATAGAGGAACCGCTTCAAAGGGTAAGACAGTAGTAGGTAGTAACTGCTTGATAATGGCTTATTGTCACGTAGCACATGATTGTGTAATCGGAGATAATGTAATTATGTCAAATTCAGTACAAGTTGCGGGTGAAGTAGTTATAGACGATAATGCTGTTATAGGTGGCGGAGCTTTAATTCATCAATTTACTCATATTGGGGCACATGTGATGTTGCAAGGTGGTTCATTGGTAAATAAGGATATTCCTCCATATATTAAGGCCGGTCGTCTTCCTGTATCTTATGCAGGTGTGAACTCAATCGGTTTACGTCGTCGTGGATTCTCTAATGAACAAATTAGCGAGATTCAGGAAATTTATCGCTATCTATATTTATCTGGGTTGAATAATTCAGATGCTGTAGATAGAATAGAAGCGGAGTTACCTGCTAGCAAAGAACGTGATGAAATTATCATGTTTGTGAGAAATTCTAAACGTGGTATTATTAGGGGATATTATTAATCTGTAATAAATATGAAACTGAAGGTGAATACATTTTGTATTCGCCTTTTTGTTTATATGGTAGAGGCTTTTTTATTATGAGTACTTGTAAATAATATGTGAATATAATTTTATATTTAAAAGAATTATTGTAACTTTGAAATAAATTGTCATAAGCAAAAAAAGTAAAATAAAGATATGAAAAATGATTTTAGAAATTATGCGGTAAAGCATTTGGGTATGAATGGTCTTGCTTTGGACCAATATACAAGTATGAACAGTCAAATTTTAGATAGCAGTTTTATTTCACCTACAATTATAGAAGAACGTAAACTGAATGTTGCTCAGATGGATGTATTCTCAAGGTTGATGATGGATAGAATCATTTTTTTGGGTTCGCAAGTTGATGATTATATAGCAAATGTAATACAAGCACAATTATTGTATCTTGATTCAGCAGATCCGGGCAAAGATATCTCCATATATATAAATTCTCCCGGGGGTATGGTGTATGCAGGATTAGGAATATATGATACAATGCAGTATGTTTCTAGTGATGTGTCTACAATTTGTACCGGTATGGCGGCTTCAATGGCTGCTGTATTATTGGTAGCAGGAGAAAAGGGAAAACGATTTGCATTGAAACATTCACGAGTAATGATTCATCAACCTTTGGGAGGAGCGCAAGGTCAGGCTTCCGATATAGAAATTACGGCTCGTGAAATATTGAAGTTAAAAAAGGAATTATATGACATTATTTCTACACATTCAGGTCAATCTTTTGAAAAGGTAGAAGCAAATTCTGACCGCGATTATTGGATGACTTCGGCTGAGGCGGTAGAATATGGTATGATAGATAAAGTACTAGAACGTGTAAAATAATAGATTAAGATGACAAAGAAACCAAACAATGAATTGCATTGTAGTTTTTGTGGGCGAAGCGGGTCGGAAGTTGATCTATTAATGCCTGGTGCAGAAGGATGCATATGTAATGATTGCGCTGAGCATGCAAATGAGATAGCTATAGAGTATTTAAATAAAAAAAAGACAAGTAAAACAGATAATATTCAACTTGATGATGTGCCAAAACCTAAGGAAATTATGGCATATCTAAATCAGTATGTAATAGGACAAGAAAATGCCAAGCGTTATTTATCGGTTGCCGTTTACAATCATTATAAGAGATTGACTCAACAATTAGAAGATGATGTTGAAATAGAAAAATCAAATATAATTATTGTAGGTCCAACCGGTACAGGAAAAACATTATTGGCTAAATCTATTGCGAAGCTATTGAAAGTACCGTTTACTATTGTTGACGCAACAGTATTGACTGAAGCCGGATACGTTGGTGAAGATATTGAAAGTTTGTTGACGCGTTTATTACAAGCATGTGATTATGATGTAAAAGCGGCTGAAAAAGGTATAGTTTTTATTGATGAAATTGATAAAATAGCGAGAAAAGGAGATAATCCGTCAATAACTAGAGATGTTAGTGGTGAAGGTGTGCAACAAGGTTTGTTAAAACTGTTGGAAGGTTCTGTCGTGAATGTACCGCCACAAGGTGGTCGCAAACATCCTGATCAGAAAATGATACCGGTTGATACAAAAAATATCTTATTTATTTGTGGTGGAGCATTTGAAGGGATTGAACGTAAAATTGCATTGAGATTGAATCAACATGTGGTAGGATATGGCAGAAATAGCGAACAACAAAAAGTTGACAGAGAAAAATTGTTGCATTATGTTGCTCCACAAGATCTTAAATCTTATGGTTTGATACCGGAAATTATTGGTCGTTTACCTATATTGACAAACTTAGAACCTCTATCTCGTGAAGCATTACTTCGCATATTGACAGAACCTAAAAATGCGATTGTAAAGCAGTATAAAAAATTATTTGAGATGGATGGCGTTGAACTGTCTTTTGAAGACGAAGCCTTGGAATATGTAGTCGATAAGGCTATTGAATATAAATTAGGTGCTAGAGGTTTACGTTCAATAGTTGAATCTATAATGATTGATGCCATGTTTGATTTGCCAAGTAGAGATGATAAATATTTTGTTGTAACAAAAGATTATGCTAAAGAGCAATTGAAAAAAGCAAATTTTGAATTATCAAAAGAATTCAACTAAATAATTTGGATATTTAGTGATTGATTATTAAATTTGTTAGGACAATATCTGTCGAAACAACATAAACCACGTTATCATGACAAATATAAAGGAATTATTAGCAGTAGAACTTAAAAAGAATTTTGGTTTTGATTCTTTTAAGGGTAATCAAGAAGCTATAATGGAGAATCTTTTGAATGAGAAAGATACCTTTGTATTAATGCCAACCGGTGGCGGTAAATCTCTTTGTTATCAGTTACCATCATTGATAATGGAAGGTACAGCTATTGTTATTTCTCCACTCATTGCATTGATGAAAAATCAAGTTGACGCAATGCGACATTTTAGTGAGAAAGATGGTGTAGCACATTTCTTGAATTCATCGTTAAATAAACAAGCAATAGATCAAGTAAAAGAAGATGTTGTTTCGGGGTTAACAAAATTATTATATGTAGCGCCGGAATCTCTTACTAAAGAGGAAAATGTAGAGTTCTTAAAAACAATAAAAATATCATTTTATGCGGTTGATGAGGCACATTGTATTTCGGAATGGGGGCATGACTTCCGTCCTGAATATAGAAAAATAAGACCGATAATAAATGAAATAGGTCAAAGACCTGTTATAGCTCTAACTGCAACAGCAACGCCTAAAGTTCAGCATGATATTCAGAAAAATCTAGGAATGACTGATGCTAAAGTTTATAAATCTTCTTTTAATAGAGAAAATCTGTATTATGAGGTAAGATCGAAAACTGCAAATGTTGATGTTGATATAATAAAGTATATCAAATCTCAAGAGGGGAAGTCGGGTATTATATATTGTTTGAGCAGAAAGACTGTAGAAGAACTTGCAGAAAAATTAGTAGTAAATAATATTAAAGCTCTACCATATCATGCCGGTATGGAGGGGGTAAAACGTACCGAAAATCAAGATGCTTTTTTGCATGAACAAGTAGATGTTATTGTTGCTACTATTGCTTTTGGTATGGGGATTGATAAACCTGATGTAAGATATGTAATACATTATGATATACCTAAAAGTTTGGAAGGGTATTATCAAGAAACCGGAAGAGCCGGAAGAGATGGCGGAGAAGGGCAGTGTATTACATTCTATACAAACAAAGACTTGCAGAAATTGGAAAAATTCATGCAAGGTAAACCAATTGCCGAACAAGAAATAGGAAAACAGTTGTTACTTGAAACTGCTTCTTATGCAGAATCATCTGTGTGTAGAAGGAAGACATTATTACACTATTTTGGTGAGGAATATAATGTTGATAATTGTGGGAATTGTGATAATTGTTTGAATCCTAAAAAGTTGGTAGAAGCAAAGGATGAATTATGTGCAGCTCTGGAAGTTATAATAGCATTAAAAGAAAAATTTAAAGTAGGTCATATTATTGACGTAATGAGAGGTCGTATGACCAATGATGTGCGTTTATATAAGCATGATGAATTAGATGTATTCGGGTGTAAAGACGATGTAGAAGAAACTATTTTAAATGCTGTTTTAAGACAAGCAATTATTGCCGGATATATTGCGCGAGATATTGAAAATTATGGTCTTCTTAGAGTAACTGAATCGGGTAAGTCATTTCTTGAAAATCCTACAACATTTAAATTTGTTGAAGATCGTGATTTTAGTGAAGTTGACAATGAAATAAATATAAAAAGTGGTACAACAAGTGCAGTTGACCCGATACTGTTTTCTATGCTGAAAGATTTAAGAAAACAGATTGCAAAAAAACTGGATTTACCCCCTTATGTCATTTTCCAAGATCCTTCATTGGAAGCTATGGCGACAACATATCCTATAAGTCTTGACGAATTACAAAAAATACCGGGCGTAGGTGCCGGAGGAAAAGCAAAAAGATATGGAGATGAGTTTGTTGACCTGATAAAACGTCATGTTGAAGAAAATGAGATAGAACGACCGGATGATTTATGGGTAAGAACGGTTCCGAATAAGAGTAAGCCTAGATTGGCTATTATTCAAGGAATAGATAGGAAAACTCCATTAAATGAACTCGCACGATCAAGAGGAATTGAGTTTTCTGAGATTTTAGATGAAATAGAAACAATTGTGAATTCCGGGACTAAAATAAATATTGATTACTATCTTGAAGATATAATGGACGATGAAGATATAGAAGATATTTTCGATTATTTTAAGGATAGTGAAAGTGATGATTTAGAACCGGCTCTGAGAGAACTTGGTGATGTGTATTCTGAGGAAGAAATACGAATGGTTAGAATCAAGTTCTTATCTGAAATGGGAATATGAAATAATACGAAAGAGTATATATGTAAAGATATATGCTCTTTTGTGGTTTATAATTTATAAAAAATATAATTGCTGTAAATTTTAGTTGTGTATTTTGTGGAAAGTTTCTAAATTTGCATGCAATAAAATTTAAACAAACTGTTTATGTCATTTATTGCCGATAGAGTAAAAATGGATGGACTAACGTTTGACGATGTCCTCCTAATTCCAGCCTATTCAGAGGTGTTACCTAATAGTGTTGATTTATCAACAAAGTTCTCAAAAAACATACGTTTGAATGTACCATTGGTTTCTGCAGCTATGGATACAGTTACCGAATCTCAGTTAGCAATTGCTATTGCGCGTGAGGGAGGTATTGGTGTTATCCATAAAAATATGAGCATAGAGGAACAAGCACGTCAAGTTCATACAGTAAAACGTGCAGAAAATGGTATGATCTATGATCCTGTTACAATTAAAACCGGATCAAGAGTTTCTGACGCGTTGAATATGATGAAGGAATATAGAATTGGAGGTATTCCTGTTGTTGATAATGAAATGAATTTGGTCGGCATTGTAACAAATCGAGATTTGAGATTTGAAAGAAATCTAGATAGATTGATTGATGAAGTTATGACCAAAGAAAATTTGGTGACAACAACACAATCTACCAATTTGGAAGAAGCAGCGGAAATTCTGCAAAGTCATAAAATTGAGAAATTGCCGGTAGTTGATAAAGATGGCAAGTTAATCGGTCTTGTAACATATAAGGATATAACTAAGGCAAAAGATAAACCCAACGCTTGTAAAGACTCATTAGGACGATTACGTGTTGCTGCAGGAATAGGAGTTACCGGTGATAGTTTGGTAAGAGCCGAAGCTTTAGTAAAAGCCGGTGTTGACGCAATAGTGATAGATACAGCACATGGACATAGTAAAGGTGTGGTTGGGGTTTTACGTGAAGTGAAATCATCATTCCCGAATATTGATGTTGTTGTCGGTAATATTGCGACCGGAGATGCTGCAAAATATTTAGTTGAAAATGGTGCAGATGGGGTAAAAGTAGGAATCGGTCCGGGTTCAATATGTACGACTCGTGTAATTGCCGGTATTGGTGTTCCTCAATTGTCAGCCGTATATGATGTTGCAAAAGCTTTGGAAGGAACTGGAGTTCCGTTGATTGCCGATGGAGGAATTCGTTATTCAGGTGATATCGTAAAGGCTTTAGCTGCAGGTGGTAGTAGTGTTATGCTTGGTGGTATGTTTGCAGGAGTAGAAGAGTCTCCTGGTGAAACAATCATATTTAATGGTAGAAAATATAAGTCTTATCGTGGAATGGGATCACTTGAGGCAATGGAAAAAGGTTCAAAAGACAGATATTTCCAAGGTAATGTAAGTGATACAAAGAAATTGGTACCTGAAGGTATAGCGGCAAGAGTGCCATATAAAGGAACTTTATATGAAGTTGCATATCAAATGTTAGGAGGACTTCGTGCTGGTATGGGGTATTGTGGTGCTAAGGATATTGAAGCATTGCATAAGGCTCAATTTACAAGAATAACTAATGCCGGTGTTGCAGAAAGTCATCCGCATGATGTAGCGATAACTAGTGAAGCACCTAATTATAGTAGAGGTTAATATCTTATAGATTAAAATATAGACGGCAGATATAATATTATTTTATATCTGCCGTTATATACTTATATAATAAACATTGTAAAAATGAGAAATAAATTCTTAATAGGAGCATTGGTTGCAACAACATTATGTGCAAATGCTACAGAAGATCCGGTTTTGATGACTATAAATGGTAAAAATGTAAAGTTGTCAGAATTTGAGTATATGTATCATAAGAACAATAAGCAGCAGATTGAAAAAGAATCTTTAAATGATTATGTAGATCGTTTTGTTGTATATAAAATGAAAGTAGCAGCAGCAGAAGCTGCGGGATTGGATACAACACGTGCTTTTGTAAATGAATTTAATGGTCACAAAAATGAATTAATGCGACCATATTTAGATAATAATAAGCATACTGAACCATACGCGAGAGAAGCATATGAAAGAATGAAAAAGAATTTGGATGTAAGTCACATTATGCTTCCTCTTGATCCTCAATCAAAAATGAAAATCGATAGTATAAGAACTTGCTTGTTGAAAGGAGAGGACTTTGGTACACTTGCAAAGAAATATTCATCAGATAGATATTCCTCAGAAAAAAATGGTGAATTGGGAGGATTATGGGTCGGTAGATATCCTTATGCATTTGAAAATGCTGCTTATAACACTCCTGTAGGTAAGTTTTCAGAAGTGGTGGAGACACCATTTGGCTATCATATTATTAAAGTTAATGGTGAACATCCAACAGTTGGTAAATATCGTGTGGCTCATATTGTTAAGTTCTATCCAAGAACTGCGACAGAAGTAGAAAAGGAACAAATTTCAAAAAAAATGGATTCAATTTATTCTGTGTTGGAAAATGGTGCAGATTTTGCAAAAATTGCTGAAATTGTATCACAAGATACAAGAACAGCCAAAAACGGTGGTGAAATTGGTTGGTATGGAATTGACCAATTGATAAAACCATTGGAAGAGCTGATGTTAAATACAAAAGTAGGAGGATTTTCAAAACCTACTAAATTAGAACATGGTATACATATACTGAAAGTAATGGAATATAAACCTTTGGAAAGTTATGAAACTTTGAAGGACGAATTATATTCTACAGTAAATAAGGATGAAAGAGGTGATATTATAAAATCAAAACGTATTGATGATTTAAAAAAAGAATATGTTTATAATGAAAATCCTCAATTTGAATCGGAATTGAAGTCATTGTTGGGTGCAACAGGATATGATAGTATATTTGTTGAAAAAGCACAAAATTCTAATTTGACTATATTTACGTATAAAGGTGGAACTTACTCAATTTCAGATTTATCAAGAAAATGGAATAAGAAACGTAAAATGAATGTAGAAAAAACTTTGAATTATGTGAAAACAGAAAAGAATAAGGCTATCAGTGAGACTCTTTTGAATTATGAAAAGGAAGACTTGGTAAACAAATATCCGGAATATGCTAATCTGCTGAATGAGTACAGAGAAGGTATATTGTTATTTGAAATTAGTAACAGAAATGTTTGGGAGAAAGCAAGTACTGATAAAGAAGGATTGGAAAATTACTTTGTTAAAAATAAGTCAAAATATACCAATTGGGAATCGCCTAAATTTAAGGGTTTGATTGTTTATTCGATAAATGATTCGATTGAAAGTGCCGTAAAAGATTACTTGAAAACTCTTGGAGGTGATACAATTGCCACTTCATTGCATAAAAAATTCCGTCGAGATATAAAAATTGAAAGACATTTGACTGCAAGAGGTGAAAATAAATATGTAGATGAGTTGTTGTTTGATGGTCCAAAGGCAGAAAAAGATAAAAAATATACTAAATATTTTGTGCTGGAAGGTAGGGTTATTGACCAACCAGAAGAAGCTGCTGATGTTAGGGGGCAAGTAACTACAGATTATCAAAATCAATTGGAGAAAAACTGGATAAAGGATTTAAAATCCAAGTATAAAGTAAAGATAAATAAGAAAGTATTGAAATTAGTTAAAGAATAATTAAAACTCTATTGAATCCTACTTTTTTTACTTAAAAAAGAGAATGATAATATGATTTAAGTTTTTTTTTACCGAAAATACAAGAAATACTATTAATTTTGTAGCTAAATAGAGTTATTAGTATGCTCGATATTGATTGTCATTATTATGGCAATCAATTCGTGTAATAAGTTATAAACATCAAAACTTACATAAAGTGAAAATAAAGTTTATATTGGCAGGTTTGCTACTTGGTAGTTTATCATCTTTGAATTCGCAGAATAATGTTGTAGAAGAAGTTGCATGGGTTGTGGGTGATGAGCCAATTTTTAAATCGGAAATAGAAGAGCAATATATGCAAATGCAGTATGAAAGAACACCGATAGAAGGTAATCCATATTGTGTAATACCTGAACGTTTGGCTGTAGATAAGCTTTTTTTGCATCAGGCAAAAATTGATACAATAGAGGTGAGCGATGCAACAGTAATGCAACAGGTTGAATATCGTATAAATTCGTTTATTGCCAATTTAGGTTCAAAAGAAAAAGTTGAGGAATATTTGAGGAAGCCTATACCTGATTTAAGAGAACAATTGATTGAAGTTACACGCAATTATTATACGATACAGCAAGTTAAGGAAGAATTAACCAAGGGTGTAAAGCCGACACCAGCAGATGTTAGAAGATATTATTCTTCGTTGTCGGAAGATAGTGTACCTTTCATACCTATGCAGGTAGAAGTACAAATGATAAAATTAAATCCTATCATTCCGCAACAGGAAATAGATGAAGTAAAATCACGTTTACGTGATTATGCCAATCAAGTAAATAGTGGTGAAAGTGATTTTTCAACATTAGCTATTCTGTATTCTGAAGATGCTGCAGCTGTTCATGGAGGTGAATTAGGTTTCATGGGAAAAGGAGAATTAGTTCCCGAATATGCTAGTGTTGCATTCAACTTGAATGATACCAAAAAAGTTTCTAAGATTGTTGAAACTGAGTATGGTTTTCATATTATTCAATTGATAGAAAAGCGTGGAGATCGTGTAAATACGCGTCATATAATTCTAAAACCCAAGGTCTCAGAAAAGGATTTAACAGAAGCAATAAATCGATTGGATTCATTAAAATCTGATATTGAAGCAAGTAAATTCACTTTTGAAGATGCAACCCAATATGTTTCTCAAGATAAAGATTCTAGAAACAATAAAGGTATAATGGTAAATTCTAAAAACGGAATATCATCTACTAAGTTTGAAATGGGCGATCTTCCACAAGAGATAGCAAAAGTGGTAGATACTTTGAAAGTGAGTCAAATTTCAGAGCCGTTTATTATGCGTGACCCTAAAACCCAAAGAGAGGTTGTAGTGATTGTTAAACTTACAAATCGTATAGAAGGTCATAAAGCTAATCTTAAGGATGATTATCAAACCATTAAGTCACTTTATGAAGAAAAAACTAAAAATACTATTATAGCCGATTGGATTGCAAAGAAACAGAAAGAGACATTCGTAAGAATTGAAGACGGATGGAAGAATTGTGAATTCAAATATGATGGTTGGTTGAAAAAGTGAAAAAACAAGTGATAAAAAGAATAAGCAAAAGAAATAAAGAAGAAGGGCATAAGGTTTTTAGTGGAATCTTGTGCCTTTTGGCTATTTTATTTATAAAATGTGTTTTTGTGGATTATGCTTGGGCACAATCCTCTAATAAGGTCAAGCCTTTACGAGTGAAAGCACAAAATGAGATTAAACCTCAAGTTCCTAAAGCAGATAGAAATCAAAAAAATAAAGTTTTTTTGGAATATGCTGATGAATTGGTTGCTGATGAAAAATTAACTCCGGATTTTCAAGTTTTACGTGGAAATGTAAAATTTAGAAAAGAAGGTATGTTCATGTACTGTGATAGTGCCTATTTTTATGGTGATACTGATTCATTTGACGCTTTTGGTAAGGTGAAAATGGAACAAGGGGATACTTTGTTTGTATATGCTGATGAACTGTATTATAATGGTTTTGATGAATTTGCTCGATTGAGAAATAATGTAAGACTCGAGAATAGAAATGTAACCCTCTTTACGGATAGTCTGGACTATGATATGGCAGAAAATTTAGGGTACTATTTTGAAGGTGGAAAAATTGTAGATGAGCAGAATGAATTGTCTTCAGTATATGGACAGTATGAACCTGATACAAAAAATGCAGAATTCCTGTATGATGTTGATTTAGTGAATGAAAAGTATGTAATGCATACTGATACTTTACATTATAACACAGATTCAAAAATTGCAGATATCGTAGGATACACAACAATCGTTTCAGATAGTAATATTATATACACAAGTAAAGGATGGTATAATACTGAGGCTGAAAAAGCTACGTTATATAATCGTTCTTTAATAGTAGGAAAAAATAATGAAAAATTGACCGGTGATACTGTGTTTTATGATCGGAATGCGGGTTATGGTGAAGCTTTTGGAAGGATGGAGTTAACAGATTCAGTTCATAGCACTATTCTGGATGGTGATTATGGCTATCACAATGAAAAAGAAAATCGTTCATTTGCAACAAAACGAGCAAGAGCTAGGGAATTCTCTAAGAAAGATACTTTATATTTACATGGTGACACAATAAAAACATATTTAGATGATGATTCTATGAGAATTATGATAGCGTCCCCCAAAGTACGTTTTTATAGAGTGAATGTGCAGGGTGTGTGCGATTCAATGGTAATGTCAGAACGAGATTCCATTTTAAAGATGTTTAAACATCCAATAATATGGTCGGAAACAAAACAAATATTTGGAAATCAAATAAACGTACATTTTAATGATAGTACGGTAGATTATGCTGAATTACCTAATTCGGCATTTGTGGCTGAACATTTAGGTGAAATTTATTATAATCAATTAACCGGTAAAAAAATGAAAGCTCATTTCATTGATGGTGAAATGAGAAAATTGGATGTCGATGGAAATGCTATGGTATTAATGTTCCCAATGGAAAATGATTCAACATATAATAAGTATCTGATTGTTGAAGGCAGTTTCTTGACTATGTGGTTGAAACCAAAACAGGAAATTGACAAAATAAATATGTGGCCTCAACCTACAGGGAAAGCTGTTCCTTTGTATATGGCAAAGAAAAGTCAGTTGTATTTACCTGGGTTTCAATGGTATGAAGCAATTAGACCTAAGAATCCTAATGATATTTATATTATTTCTCAAGAAATGTTGGATTTATTAAGTAGCCCGGAAGAATCGTCTAAAAGAGAGTGGAAAAGAGAATAAATTATGAGTGATATTATAAAATTATTACCCGATTCTGTCGCTAATCAAATTGCTGCAGGTGAAGTAATACAAAGACCGGCTTCGGTAATAAAAGAATTGGTTGAAAATGCAATTGATGCAGACGCAACTGAAGTAAAGATTATATTGAAGGACGCTGGTAGGACATTAATACAAGTAATAGATAATGGAAAGGGCATGAGTGCAACCGATGCAAGATTGGCTTTTGAACGTCATTCTACATCTAAAATCAGAAATGCAGAGGATTTATTTTCACTACGCACAATGGGTTTTAGAGGAGAAGCATTGGCCTCAATTGCAGCTATTTCTCAGATAGAACTTCGGACAGCTAGAAAAGAAGATCAAATAGGAACTAAAATAATAATTTCAGCCTCAAAGTGTGAAAGTCAAGAACCAGATGTATGCCCCGTTGGCAGTAACTTTGCTATTAAAAATTTATTTTTCAATGTGCCAGCACGTCGTAAGTTTCTAAAGACAAATCAAGTAGAATTAAGCAATATTCTAAAGGAATTTGAAAAGTTAGCTTTGGTAAATCATACAATTGATTTTTCTTTGATACATAATGATTCTGTTGTATATCAGTTATTAGGAGGTTCTTTTAAACAAAGAATCATAGATTTATTTGGAAGGTCATTAGATATGCAATTGATACCATTAAATTTGGACACCTCGTTAATAAAAATAGAAGGTTTTATAGCGAAGCCTGAGAATGCAAGAAAAAGAAATTACTTACAATATCTCTTTGTGAATGGTCGGTATATGCGTCATCCATATTTTCATAAAGCAATTATGTCTAGTTATGAAGAATTGATACCGACTGATACGCAACCAAATTATTTTCTTAATTTTACAGTAGAACCGGAAACAATAGATGTAAATATACATCCCACAAAAACCGAAATTAAATTTGAAAATGAGGCTCCTATTTGGCAAATTCTCTCAGCTGCAGTAAAAGAAGTCTTGGGTAAATTCAGTGTTGTTCCATCAATTGATTTTGATACAGAAGACGCACCGGAAATTCCGTTTTTTTCAAATAATATAGATATTAAAAATCCTAAAATTGAGATAGACCCAACGTATAATCCGTTTTCGATGGGTAATTCAATGAGTAAGAAATTGTACAACCAGTCAATTCCATCATCAGTTAAAAATTGGGATATTTTGTATGATAATTTTACCAAAAGCAAAATAGAACAGGATGTACAACCAGATAGTAGTGAAAACGATAATATAGATATATCAGGTTCAACTCAACGATACATAACATCATCAATGTTTGATAGTGATGTTGAACAAACTAAAAATAAGTATGATACTATAAATTCTATTCAGATAAAGGGACGATATATTATATCTGCAATAAGTTCCGGTTTGATGGTTGTAGATCAGCATAGAGCACATGTGAAAATATTGTATGATAAATATTTAAGACAACTAGAACAAAGCGAGGTTGTGTCTCAAAGTGTAATGTTTCCAATAATATTAAGTCTAACTCCGGCTCAAAGTATTTTGATGGAAGAAATATCGGAAAGTATGAACCGGATTGGATTTAATTTATCTCATTTAAGTGGTAATGATTGGTCTGTCAATGGAATACCTACCGGTTTGGAGCAGGTGAAAATTAAGGAAACTGTTCTTCAAGTTTTAGATGAAGTTAATGAGGGTGGAAATGATTTATCTATAAAATTATATGAGAAAATTGCTTTATCAGTTGCTAAAAGTGGAGCTATTTCATACGGTAAGCCATTAACTCATGTAGAGTTGGAAAAAATATTGGAAGATTTATTGGCTTTACCTGAACCTAATTATACTCCGGATGGAAAAAAGATTATTGTGATTTTGAATATGGATCAATTAAAGAAATTATTTTAATTATGAAATCTCGATTTTTAAATTCAATGTTATTAGTGATTTTTTGTTTTGCTAATGTTATGTGTAATAAGGATGAAAGTGTGAGTGGAGTAAAACAACAAATTGATTCTTTGTTAAATGTAAATTATAGTGATGATGCACCAGGATGTGCTTTATTGATTTGTAAAGGAGACAGTATAATATATCAAGGAGAAAGAGGTATTGCTGATGTAAAAACTAAAGAGAAAATTACAGGAAATACTGTATTTAATATAGCATCAATATCAAAACAATTTACTACTACAGCAATATTGAAATTGCATGAGCAAGGTCTGTTAAATATTGATGATAGTGTGACAAAATATATGCCGGAATTTAAAAGTGGTATTTGGAAAAAGGTAAAAATTAAACACCTAATGAGTCAATGTTCAGGCGTTCCGGATAAAAGACCACGTGTAGATAAAAATTTTATGTTACATATTGTTGATTCACAATGTCTTGAATATATGGTGGAATTAGATGAATTAAGATTTGAACCGGGTAGTAATTACGATTATAAAAATCCTACATTTCAGTTATTGGCTGAAATTGTGAAGCGAGTGAGTGGGATTGAATTTGAAGAGTTTCAACACAGAAATGTATTTACGCCATCAAATATGAAAAATGTGAGATATTTTGATCCGAATATTGAAATACCATCGATGGCTCATGGATATATAAATATTTCTCAATCGGAAAAAGGTTCATTGGATAGCGATTCACAGAAAGATAAAGGCGAGTTGTCTTCAGAATATATTGATAACGAAGGTAAAATGTGGATGGAATATGATTATGGAGAAGAAACATTCTTTGGTACTAAAGCTGATGGTGGTATTTATACCTCTGTTAATGATTTTATGAATTGGGAAAAATCATTAATGAAAAATTTAGTTTTAAAAGAAGAAACAAAAAAACTGGCATATACTCCACATATACTTGTTTCGGGAAGTAAGTATTCCTATTATCAAAATCGACCGTACACATCTTATGGGTATGGATGGTTTATTGATGAAACGCCCAATAGAGAAATTAAAATATATCACACCGGCGATAATGGAGGTTTTCAGGCTTATGCGGCAAAATATCCGGAAAGCGGAATAAATGTGATAATGCTGGAAAATAGAAATGATTTGGATCGATGGTCAATGCAATTACAAATAGAGAAGATTTTAATAAATGCGGGACTGTTAAAGGTTAAAAAATGAAGTTTTTTAAAAAAATCATATTATAAATCCTATTCTTTTTGTTTAAAGAATAGGATTTTACTATCTTTGATAATAAAATCATAAGATTATGAGAAGTGTTTTGATAACCATATTAATGTTGATAGCTGTGTTTAATCTAGTAAGTGCAAATAATCTAGATACAGCAAAAGATTTATACTTAAAAAGAGAATATGCTAAAGCACTACCTTTATTTGAAAAAGAGTATAAAAAGAAACCTAAAGATGCAGTTTTAAATCATTGGTACGGTGTTTGTTTATTTGAAACAGGAAAAATAGCTGAATCAGAAAAACATTTATTGTATGCACATTCACGTAGAGTAATAGAAGCTCCACATTATTTGGCAAAAATCCGTTTTCTTAATTATGATTTTCAAGGGGCAATTGAAATGTTTGCTGCCTATGATGAAATATTGGAAAAATCAAACAGAAAAAGGGTAGAAGGGGCTAATGAAGAATTAAAACTTATCAAAAGAGCAAAATCAATGTTTGAACATGTTGAGAAAATTGCAATAATAGATAGTATATTAGTTGATAAAGAGAATTTTTTTAAATCTTATAATATTTCAAGTGAATCGGGAACACTTAATTCTAAAACAATACTTCCTATAAATGTAACACAAAATACAGTTGTTCATTGTGGACAAAGTGGAGAAAAAATGTTGTGGGCAATGCCTAAGGAAAATGATAACAAAATGTTCTTGTGTGAAACTGCGAAATTAATTGATGGAAGTTGGGATAGACATCAATATATAGGAGAAGATTTAGGGGATGGTGGTGACGCAAATTATCCCTATTTAATGCAAGACGGCACAACTCTTTATTATGCATCAAATGGAAAAGGCTCAATAGGTGGATATGACATATTTATGACTGTAAAGGATTCTGAAACAGGTGAATTCTTGAAACCGCAAAATATCGGAATGCCATATAATTCCTACGCAGATGATTATATGTTGGTACTAGATGATATAACTGGCTTAGGTTGGTGGGCTACAGATAGGAATAACATACAGGGAAAAGTTACTATATATGTGTTTGTTCGAAATGATATAAGAGAGAATTATGATGAAAATGATGAAAATTTAGTTTCTTATGCTAAAATTTCAGATTATCGTTCTACATGGCATGGAGAAGATTATTCATCAATAGTTTCAAAATTAAGAAATTTAGAAACTAATGCGATTGGGAATGATGGGGAGTTTATTTTTTGTATTAAAAAAGGTGTAATTTATACTTCTATAACTGATTTTAAATCGGATGAAGCTTTGGAAAAAATGCAAGAACTGTTATCTCTATATGAGGATATAGCAAATACTAAAAATATTTTAAAACAAAAAAGAGAAATATATAATATAAATCCTAGTGAGAGTCGTGGAGAACTAAAATCTGAAATACTCGAACTTGAACGTAACATAGAATTAATGCGTACAAATATTTTCAAAACAGAAAATTTAATAAGAAAAATAGAACAGAATAATTAAAAAAAATATAGATATGGAATTTACTTTATTTCTTATAATTGCTATTGCAATAATTGCATTAAGTGTTTTCTTCTACTACGTACCTTTTTTCTTATGGATATCGGCACGTGTATCGGGTGTAAATATTTCGTTGTTGCAACTTTTTCTAATGCGAATAAGAAAAGTTCCGGCAAATGTAATCACGCAAGCATTAATTGAAGCTCATAAAGCCGGTTTGAGTGAAATAACCCGTGATGATTTAGAAGCTCATTATTTAGCCGGTGGGAATGTTGTAAAAGTGGTACATGCACTGGTTTCAGCCGCAAAGGCAAATATTGAATTGGGGTTCAAAATGGCAACAGCAATTGATTTGGCTGGTAGAGACGTTTTTCAAGCAGTTCAAATGTCAGTAAATCCCAAAGTAATTGATACTCCTCCTGTAACCGCTGTTGCAAAAGATGGAATACAGTTGATAGCAAAAGCTCGAGTAACAGTGAGAGCAAATATTCGACAATTGGTTGGTGGTGCCGGTGAAGATACGGTGTTGGCTCGAGTAGGTGAGGGCATTGTTTCTTCTATAGGTTCATCTGAAAGTCATAAAGAGGTTCTTGAGAATCCTGATTCAATTTCAAAAGTTGTTTTGAGAAAAGGATTGGATTCCGGGACTGCTTTTGAAATCCTGTCTATTGATATTGCTGATATAGATATAGGTAAAAATATCGGTGCTACTCTGCAAATGGATCAGGCACAAGCCGATAAGAATATAGCACAAGCAAAAGCAGAGGAACGTCGAGCAATGGCTATTGCATTGGAACAAGAAATGAAGGCGAAGGCACAGGAAGCCAGAGCAAAAGTAATTGAAGCCGAGGCTGAAGTACCTAAAGCGATGGCTGAGGCATTTCGTTGTGGTAATTTAGGGGTTATGGATTATTATAAAATGAAGAATATCGAGGCTGATACATCTATGAGAGAATCAATAGCAAAGCCGATAACAAAATAAATTTATATTAAAATGTTTTCTTTTTTTATTGCATTAGCAATTTTGGTTGGAGGCTATTTTATTTATGGAGCCTTCGTTGAAAAAATATTAGATATAGATGAGAGCAGGAAAACTCCTGCTTTCACTATGCAGGATGGAGTTGATTATATACCAATGCCGACATGGAAAGTTTTTCTTATACAATTTCTGAATATTGCCGGGTTAGGTCCTATTTTCGGAGCTATAATGGGAGTCATGTATGGACCATCCGCTTTTGTATGGATTGCTGTTGGTACTATATTTGGAGGGGCTGTCCATGATTATACTTCAGGAATGTTATCTTTAAAGAAAAATGGTGCTTCCTTACCTGAAGTTGTAGGTGATGAATTGGGTAATGGCATAAAGCAGATTATGCGTGGTTTTGCCCTTATTTTGATGGTCTTGGTTGGTGCAGTATTTGTAATAAATCCGGCAGAGTTGATTGCAGGTATGACTCCGGAAACTTTAGATACGCAGTTTTGGATTGTAATTATTTTTATTTATTATATATTGGCAACTTTATTGCCCATTGATAAATTGATAGGAAACTTATATCCTGTTTTTGGATTTGCTTTGCTTTTCATGGCAGTTGGTATATTTGTGATATTATTAGGTCATTTGGATTATGTGCCGGAGTTTACTGAAGGATTCCAGAACCGATATCCAAATGCAGAAAGTCATCCGATATTTCCAATGATGTTTGTTTCTATAGCATGTGGCGCAATTTCCGGATTCCATGCTACTCAGTCGCCATTGATGGCTCGATGTATAAAAAATGAACGACTTGGTAGACGAGTGTTTTATGGAGCAATGGTAGTGGAAGGTATAGTGGCATTGATTTGGGCTGCTGCAGCTATTGCTTTTTTCAAAGGTAATTTTACCGATTTAGCTACATATTTAGGTGAAAACAGTACGGCTCCGTTGGTAAATGAAATATCAATTACATGGTTGGGGCAGTTTGGTGGTTTATTGGCAATATTAGGGGTAATAGCTGCACCTATAACATCAGGAGATACTGCATTAAGAACAGCAAGATTAATAACAGCGGATTTCTTGAAATTCAAGCAGGATACAATATGGAGACGACTAATAATTTCAGTTCCAATATTTATTGCTTCTTATTTGATAATGCAAATTAATTTTCAGGTATTATGGAGATATTTTGGATGGTGCAATCAAGCATTATCGGTATTTACACTATGGGCTGTGACAATGTATTTAGCTCGTAAAAAGAAATTATATATGATAACATTGATACCGGCATTGTTTATGACAATGGTATGTACCACATATATCATATATGCTCCGGAAGGTTTTACATTTGATAATTTATTGACTGATTTTATCGTAAAAAAATATACTGATTTGAATCCGATTTCAGTGAATTATTTTATTTGCATAGGAATTTCTGCAATTGTGAGTATTATATTTTACACGATATTTTATAAAAAGATATTAAAACGTTCGTAGTTTAGGATGATTGATTTTAATAACATAATAAATAAAACAAAATTATATAATTTTCATTCGCACACACAATTCTGTGATGGTCGTGAAAAAATGGAATCTTTCGTGAAAGAGGCGATACAATTAGGTTTTACTGATATTGGTTTTTCACCTCATTCACCCATTCCGTATGATTCACCTTGTAATATGAAAAAAGAGGATGTTCCATTATATCTTTTAGAAATACAAGAGTTGAAATTAAAATATGGAGGGAAAATCAATATCTATGCTTCAATGGAAATTGACTATCTTGATGATTGGGGACCATCTTGTTCCTATTTTTCTAGTATTCCGTTAGATTATAAAATAGGTTCTATTCATTTTATTAAATCTTTTTTGAATGGGAAAGAGTTTATAGATGTAGATGGATCGTATGAAAATTTTAAACAGAAAATGATTATTCATTTCAATAATGATATAAAAGGTGTTGTAGAGAGTTTCTATAATCAAACATTGAATATGATAGATGCCGGTGGTTTTGATATAATAGGTCATTTTGATAAAATTGCATTTAATGCAAATGAATATCAAAACGGAATTGAAACAGAATCTTGGTATCAAATATTGATAAATAGAGTTGTAGATGCAATTATGGATAAAAAATACATTATTGAAATAAATACTAAAGCATTTAAGCAAAATAATCGTTTTTTTCCAAATGAAAGATATTTTCAATTATTGAGAAAATACAATGCACCGATATTAGTGAACTCGGATGTCCATTTTCCTGAACTGATAAATTCAGGAAGAATGGAAGCATTTAATTTATTGAGATGTGATTAATATATAAAAAATAAAAATAATGCCAGTAAGAGTACCAACATCATTACCTGCGGTAGAGTCTCTAAAAAATGAGAATATATTTGTAATAGATGAACAAAGGGCATCCAGTCAAGATATACGTCCGTTGAAAATAGCTGTCTTAAATCTTATGCCACTTAAGATTATGACCGAAACTGATATATTGAGATTATTGTCAAATACACCGTTGCAAATAGAGCTTGATTTGATTGAAGTTGATGGTCATGAAAGTAAGAATACGCCACGTGAACATCTTGATACATTCTATAAAAAGTTTGAAGATGTGAAGAGTTGTAAATATGATGGATTTATAATAACAGGAGCACCGGTAGAAAAGCTGGATTTTGAAGATGTAGATTATTGGGGACAGCTTGAAGAAATCTTTGCATGGGCAAGAACTCATGTCACTTCTACACTATATATATGTTGGGCTGCTTTGGCTGGATTGTATTATCGTTATGGTATAAAAAAACATATTCTATCATCTAAATTATCGGGGGTATTCGAACATAAAATAGATAATTTGCAAAATCCTATTTTTAGGGGATTCGATGATGTGTTTTATGCACCACATAGTCGTCATAGTACAGTAAAGAAAGAAGATATTTTGAAACATGAAGAGTTGGAAGTAATTTCAGAAGGAGACGAATGTGGTGTTTATATTGTGATGGGACGAAAGGGGCGTGAATTTTATATTTTGGGTCACCCGGAGTATTCTCCGGGTACTCTTGATTTTGAGTATCATAGAGATTTAAAATTAGGATTGAATCCTCATATCCCGGATAATTATTATATAGATAATAATCCTGATAAGGGATTGATTGTGCGTTGGCGTTCACATGCCAATTTGTTATATTCCAATTGGCTGAATTATTTTGTTTATCAAGAAACTCCATATGATATTAGAAATATAAAATAGTTGTCATTTGAAAAAAACTGAAAAAATAAAATTAGAGTTACTGGCTCCTGCAAAAAATGCAATTATAGCAAAAGAAGCCATAAAACATGGTGCTGATGCCGTATATATGGGTGCAACGAAGTACGGAGCAAGAGCCTCAGCGGGAAATTCGATTGAAGATATTAAATCAGTTGTCGATTTTGCTCATAAATTTAATGTAAAATTATATGTAACTATCAATACTATAATTTATGAATCGGAGCTAGAAGATGTTGAGTCACAGATAAGACAATTATATAATATTGGGGTTGATGCACTCATTATTCAGGATATGGGTATATTAAGAATGAATATTCCCCCAATAGCTTTACACGCGAGTACACAATGTGATTTAAGGACACCTGAAAAAGCTGAGTTCTTGGAAAAAGTTGGTTTTTCTCAATTAGTGATGGCTCGGGAGCTATCGTTGACAGAGATAAAATCTATAAAGGAACGGGTAGATGTAACCCTCGAAGCTTTTGTGCATGGAGCTTTGTGTGTAAGTTATAGTGGTAGATGTGGGCTTAGTTATGCTTGTACGGGAAGAAGTGCAAATAGGGGTGAGTGTGCTCAAATGTGTCGTTTGCCCTATAATTTAATTGATGATACCGGTAATGTTATTTCAGCCAATAAACATTTGTTGTCATTAAAAGATTTGAATCAAAGTTCTAATTTATATGATTTGATAAATGCAGGAGTTTCATCTTTTAAGATAGAGGGGAGACTGAAGGATATTGATTATGTAAAAAATATAGTTGCTTTTTATCGAAAGGAACTTGATAAAATAATTAATGAAAATCCCGAAAAATATGAACGTAGTTCAATAGGAACAAGCTCTATAACGTTTACACCTCAATTAGATAAAGTTTTTAATAGAACATACACACAATATTTTCTTAAGACGAGAAATTTACGAAATGGCACAAAGATAGCTTCTTTAAATACACCAAAATCACAAGGTGAATATATTGGAACACTTTTGTCTGTAAGTAATGGTAAACAACTGTTAATTGATACAAAAAAAGAACTAACAAATGGTGATGGATTAAGTTTTTTTAATAAAAAAGGTGAATATTCCGGCTTTAGAATAAATAAAGTTCTGGGGAAATATGTTTACGTGACTCAATCGGTAAAAATAGAGAAAGGTACAAAATTATATAGAACTTTTGATAAACGATTTAATGATTTAATTTCTACCGACACAGCCCAACGTTTTATTTATGTAGATTTTGTATTATCTGTAAAAAATAATCATTTGTTATTGGAAGCAACTGATGAGAGAGGAAATAATATAGCGGTGTCTTATTGGTCGGATGTGGCTTTTGAAAAAGCAAAGAACAATCAGCAGATTAAACAAGAAGATATACTTGGGAAATTAGGAAATACGATTTATTCTCTTCGAGATGTTCAAGTTGCAGGTGATTATTTTATTCCTAATTCAATTCTAACTGAATTAAGGAGATTTGCTATAGAAAAATTGGATAAGGCTCAACTGATAAATTATAAATATAATTATAGAAAACCGGAGAATTTGGAAATTAAGTATTTAAAAGATGAGCTAAATTATGCAGATAATGTTTCCAATAGTTTGAGTTCTAAATTCTATAAAGAGCATGGTGTAAAAAATATACAAGTTGCATTGGAAACGCATACTTTGGATAAAATTGATACAGAGGTTCTAATGCATACAAGATATTGTATATTACGTGAATTAGGATATTGTAGAAAAGAAAAAAAAACTGCATTATCACATAAATTATATCTTGTGAATGAACGTACAAAATTGCTCTTGGAAACAGATTGTGCTAATTGTGAAATGCATATAAGTAAGATTAAATAAGGCTTCAAAATGAAGCCTTATTTATATTAGATTAATTCAAAATTATCAAAATCCTTCCAAGCCGGAAACTTCTCACGGAAAGAAGCTAATTTTTCTGCATTTAGTTTTGCTGAGATAATCGGAGAATTTGAAGTTTTTTCAGCAATTATTTTTCCTCTCATATCTATTATTATGGATTCCCCGGAATATTCAATTCCAGAAGGACTCTCTCCTGTGCGGTTTACTCCACATACGTAACATTCATTCTCTAAAGCTCTAGCTATTAAGAGATGTTTCCATGCGTAAGTTCTTGCTTTAGGCCAATTGGCAACAACCAATAAAAGGTCATATTTATTGTTTGAATTCCTTAACCATACAGGAAATCTTAAATCATAACATACAACTAGCATTATATTCCAGCCTCTATATCGAATAACTTTAGGCTGTGAAGTCCCCGCTGTAAATACGGTTTGTTCTCCTCCAATACTAAAAATATGATGTTTGTCATAGTAAGTTTCTTCTCCACAACTTTCAATGAAGAATGCCCGATTGTATATTTTGTCAGCAGTGCGAGCCATAAAGCTGCCTGCAATAGCAATGTTATATTGTTTGGCTAGTCTTTTTAAGGTAATAATTGTGTTTTCTGTATTTTTCTCTGATAAAGCTTTCATTTCTATCGGATTTTCTATTAAGAAACCGGTAGAAAACAATTCCGGCAATACTACTAAATCGGTATTGGAAGGTAATGCTTGTAGGTTTTGTTCCAAACGTGATAAATTAGCCAATTTATCTCCCCACACAATATCATCTTCAAGAGCTACGATATTAAAATCTTTGTTTATCATATTTTGTTAATCAATACAGAATTTATCAGGATATTTTGCATGTACACCTTTGTAGTAATGTTTTATATATTGCATATCTTTTTCAACATTACCTGTTGGTGTATATGTATCAGTAAGTGTGATATGTTTTTTCTTATAATCGATGGCTGCCATTATAATGGGAATATCAGCTCCTTTAGCTATATAAATAATTCCGCTTCGCCATTTTTGTACTCGTTTTCTCGTTCCTTCCGGAGTTATTGCTAGAATTAAACTTTCGGAGTTATTATATAGATCTATTATTGTTTCAGTTAAATCGGTATTACATTTACGCGAAACCGGAATTCCCCCCATCGCTTTAAATAAATAATTCAGAGGGAAAAAGAACCAAGTTTTTTTCATTAGAAAACTTGCTTTCCATTTGAGTGATTTGCATACTAATTGAGCATAAAAGAAATCCCAATTACTTGTGTGAGGTGCAACGCATATAACACATTTAGGATAGTCGGGAATAGAAACTTCCAGCGACCATCCTAATTTCTTGAATATAAATTCGGCTAAATTCAAAATACAGTCATATTTATAAGCTTTTATCTTGAAAGAGCTGCTTTATTGGCTTCCTTTTGTTCTTTTGAAAGAGCCGAGTTCATTTCTTCAACAAGAGTATTTACTGTAGTTGCAAGTTCATTGCGTAAAGCCTTATAACATTCTTTATAATATGCTTTACGAGCCTTGTTGTATTCAAAAGCATTTCCATTGAATGATTTCAATGTTTTATCAAAAGATACGGAAACCTTGTCAATAGTTTCAGTTTGTATATATGCTGCCTTTACAATGATATTTTCCATTTTGTCATAATCAATACCATTGAAAAATTCCATAGCATATATACATTCTCCTGCGATATCTGCGCATGTATACTTAATATACTTCTTTAAATCTCTTTTACTAGCCATAATTAAAAATTGTTTTATTGTTTATTTTGCTAAGTTACGAAAAATATTTGAATAATGGTGTTATCTTGCGTTTTATAATTGTGTAAATATTTTCAACTGTATAATGTTTAAAAATGGAATATTACATTAATTGGTTTATTGAGAAATTATTACTAACTTTGCACTTTCAAAATTTTATGATATTAATATGACCCAAAATAAAAAGCACTCTAATTTAATTTTTGAAATTAGTTGGGAAGTGTGTAATAAGGTTGGTGGTATTTATACCGTATTATCAACAAAAGCTCAAACGCTTAATCGCCTATTTCAGGACAGAGTGATATTCATAGGTCCTGATTTTGGAAAAGATAACACTTCAAGCACATTTAAGGAATTTCCAAGATTGCTTCATGTATGGAAAAAAAACAGCAATTTACCTTATGACTTAAAGGTGAGAGTAGGTCGTTGGGATATTCCGGGTAGCCCTATTGTTATTTTAGTAGATTATAAATCATTGTATGCTTGTAAAGAACAATTATATACCGATATGTGGAATAAGTATCAGGTTGATTCGTTGCATGCTTATGGTGATTATGATGAGTCTTGTATGTTTGCCTATGGTGCGGCATTGGTTATTGAGGATTACGCTAAATATGAAAAAAATAATGCGACCAAGACACAAGTGTTTGCCCACTTTGATGAATGGACTACCGGTATGGGATTGTTATATTTGAAAAGTGTAATGCCAAGTATTGCCACTATATTTACTACGCATGCTACGAGCATTGGTCGCAGTATTTGCGGAAATAACAAGCCGCTATATGATTATATGGCGGGATATAACGGTGACCAAATGGCTGATGAACTGAATATGCAGTCAAAGCATTCTTTGGAAAAACAGGCAGCGTTAAATGCAGGTGCTTTCACTACTGTAAGTGATGTAACGGCAATAGAATGCAAACAATTGATTGGTCGTACACCGATTGTAACTCCAAATGGATTTGAATTGAATTTTGTTCCGGAGAAAACTCAATATACTAAGAAGCGAAAAGAAGCTAGAAAAAAATTATTGGATGTTGCTCAAGCATTGATAGGAACAGAATTGACCGATAATACTTATCTGATTGCAACGTCAGGACGTAATGAATTTAGAAATAAAGGTCTTGATGTCTTTTTGGATTCCATGAATGTATTGCGTTCAAAATGGTCGGATAGCGAACGAAAGATTGTAGCTTTCATGATGGTACCTGCTTGGGTAAAAGAGGCTAGAACTGAATTGAAAGATAAACTGGAATCTAAAACATCGGCAGATTTAGAAAATAGAATAATTACACATGATATTAATAATTATGGTGATGATTCTATATATGGTAAGATGAGATACTTAGGTATGGCAAATTTAATGGATGAAAATACATATATAATATATGTTCCTTGTTATTTGAATGGAGAGGATGGTATATTTGATATGGATTACTATGATTTGCTGATAGGTCTTGATTGTACTATATTTGCATCTTATTATGAGCCATGGGGATATACTCCAATGGAGAGTGTTGCATTTGGAATTCCGACTATCACAACCGATTTGTCCGGTTTTGGTCAATGGGTTCAATCTGAATGTGGCGCAGGTTTTGATAAGTCGGGTGTAACTGTTATACATCGTACTGACTCAAATTATAGTGAAGTGGTTGATCAAATCTCAAGTGTGGTATATGATTATCTAAAGAGTGATGATAAATATAAGAAGAAAGCACGAGAGAATGCGAAAAAAACTGCGAATAAGGCAACATGGAATAATTTCATAAAATATTATGAAGATGCCTATAATGAAGCGATAAATAACCTATGAGAGAAATTTAATGTATTACAAGATACATTATAATTTGTTGTAGAAAATAAATAAAACAGATATTTAATAAATTCTTATGAAATTACAAGTAAGTAATGTAAACACTCCCAATTGGAGAGAAATTACAGTTAAGTCTGAACTTCCTGCAAAGTTGAAAGAACTAGAGGATTTAGCAAAGAATTTGTGGTGGGTATGGAATAGTGAAGGTAAAACATTATTTCATGACTTAGATCCTGAATTATGGCGTGCAACAGGTGAAAATCCTGTGTTAATGCTCCAGAAAATCGATCATGCGCGTTACGAAGAAATAATGAATGATAACGCAATGATGCAACGTATACAAGATGTTCTTGCAAGTTTTAAGAATTACATGAGTCAACCAATGCGTGATGATGTCCCTTCTGTAGCTTATTTCAGTATGGAATATGGTCTATGTGCATGCTTGAAGATTTATTCCGGTGGTTTGGGTATTCTTGCCGGTGATTATATTAAACAAGCTTCTGATTCTCGTGTAGATATGACAGCAGTGGGATTCTTGTATAAACATGGATATTTTACTCAAACATTGTCGGTTGATGGTCAGCAAATGGCTAATTATGAGCCACAAAACTTCAATCAATTGCCATTGGAACCTGTATTGGATGAAAAGGGTTCACAAATAGTACTTGAAGTACCATATCCCGGTCGTATAATCTATGCAAATATCTGGAAAGTAAATGTTGGTCGTATGAACCTGTATTTGTTGGATACTGATATCGATAAGAATTCAGAGTTTGACCGTCCTATTACCTCTCAATTATATGGAGGTGATTGGGAAAATCGTATCAAGCAAGAGTATTTGTTAGGTATCGGTGGTGTTCTTATGTTAAAACGACTTGGAATAAAGGCTCAACTATATCATTGTAATGAAGGACATGCGGCATTGTTGAATTTGCAACGTCTTGTGGATTATGTACAAGAAGAAAAACTTGATTTCAATGTTGCTTTGGAATTGGTGCGTTCTACATCTCTTTATACTGTACACACTCCTGTTCCTGCAGGTCATGACTACTTTGATGAAGGTTTGTTCGGTAAATATATGGGTGAATATCCTGCTAAACTTGGTATCAGTTGGCAAGACCTTATGAATATGGGTCGTGAGAATCCTGATACAAACGAACGCTTCTCAATGAGTGTATTTGCTTTGAATACATGTCAAGAGGCAAATGGTGTTAGTTGGTTGCATGGTGAAGTGTCAAAGAAAATGTTCCAAGGTGTATGGAAAGGATATTCTCCAGAAGAATCTCATGTATCATTTGTAACAAATGGTGTACACATGCCAACTTGGGCTGCTTCCGAATGGAAAGCATATTACAAGGAAGTTCTTGGAGATAATTATATCGAAGAACAAGCAAAAGAAGAAACATGGGCACCAATGTTAAGTGCGAAAGACGAAGAAATTTGGGATCTTCGTATGAAGATGAAGAATAAATTCATAAATTTCGTAAGAAAGGATTTCAAGGAGAAATGGTTAAAAAATCAGGGTGATCCATCGCGTGTTGTTAAAATCACTGAAAAGATAAATCCTAATGCGTTAATTATAGGTTTTGCTCGCCGTTTTGCAACTTATAAACGTGCACATTTGTTGTTTACCGACCTTGATCGTTTGGCTAAGATCGTAAATAACGAACAATTCCCGGTACAATTTGTATTTGCAGGTAAAGCACACCCAGCCGATGGTGGTGGACAAGGATTAATCAAGAGAATCATTGAAATTTCTCGTATGCCTCAATTTCTTGGTAAAATCATTTTCTTGGAAAACTATGATATGATTGTTGCAAAACGACTAGTAACAGGAGTTGATATTTGGTTGAATACTCCAACTCGTCCATTGGAAGCTTCGGGAACATCCGGAGAAAAGGCTGAAATGAACGGCGTATTGAACTTCTCTGTTCTTGATGGTTGGTGGTATGAAGGCTATCGTAAGAATGCAGGTTGGGCATTGACGGATGAAATTACATATCAAGATACTAACCAACAAGATCAGCTAGATGCTGCAACTATCTATTCAATGCTTGAAAATGAGATTATTCCATTGTATTTTGCTAAAAACTCTAAGGGTTATTCACCTGAATGGATTCAATTTATAAAAAACTCATTTGCATACATTACACCAAATTATACAATGCAACGTATGCTAAATGATTATATTGAACGTTTCTATTCTAAAGAAGGTGCTCGTTCTAATGTGTTGATGGCTGATGGTTATGCAAAGGCAAAAGAAATTGCTGCATGGAAAGAAAATGTTGCTTCAAAATGGGATAATATAAAGGTAGTTGATATGAAGTTATCAGATTCATTGATCTCAAGTCCTGTGAATGGAAGCACTTATGAAGCAACAGTAAAACTTGATACTGCAGGCTTAGGACAAAGTCTTGGTGTAGAACTTGTCGTTTATAAGAATGAAGATGGACAAGTTAAATTCTCAAAGACTGTTCCGTTCAATGTTGTTGAAGTTGAAGGAGATGTCTTGACTTATCAATTGAATGAAATTATGAAAGATGCAGGTATGTTTAAATTTGCATTCCGCGTTTATCCAAATAATGCAGATCTGCCTCATCGTCAAGATTTTGCATACATTAAATGGATTTAATATTATAAGGTATAATTCTAAAAAAACCGATTCACAGAGTGAGTCGGTTTTTTTATGAATTATTTGCTTGTAATATAACCATTCATCATAGCGTATACACTGAGACCTGAGACACTTTTAATTCCTAATTTTGCAGTTATATTTTTACGGTGGGTTAGAACCGTATTAAAACTAATATTTAATAAATCTGCAATTTCTTTATTAATATGTCCCTTGGCAATAAGTTTTAAAACATCAATTTCCCGTTTTGATAATTCGCTATGAATAGATTTTAAGTCATTTAGTTTGGTAATTGTTTTATTAATTTGATTTATAATACGTTCTTCACTCCAGTCTTGTGCAATAACATTATCATTTATTTTTTGAGAAGGGAGTAGGTTGGGGCTTACTATGATAGTTTTGTGCTTATTTGCTATAAAAGATTCGTTATATATGCTATAAAATTGTATTGACGTAAATATAAGATTATATTCATCAAGAATAGATGAATTCAATGTATTTGAAATCGTAACAGATTTGATATTGAACATTTCATTCAATATTTTTTGTACACCTATCGATACAAGGGTATCTTCATGCATTATCAATACTTGAATCTTATCCATATCCTTATACTTGACATTTCAAAATAGGTAGTAAAATGCGATAACGAATACGGTTATTTTGCTTGATGTCTTTTTGTAGAGACATTATTGCCACTAAAACTGCATGACATAAATTGACATCATATTCACCTTTAAGGTGTATAACAAACATATTGATTAAATCATTTAATTTCTCTTCAATATTATCATTAGCTTCATTTAGGTGAGAGAAATCCAATTCGTTTGTCGAACCATTCTTTACATGAATGAATAATTCAGCCATGTCAAATTCAATTCTGGCTGTAAGCTCATTTTTTACTTCTTCAAAAAACTTTTGTAGTAATTCTAGATTATTATTTCCATTTTCACTGCGCGAAATTAATGAAGAAAAGTGTCTTTCGATATTGGGAATTTGGAATCTCAGATAATATTGATTTGTTTTGTTTACATATTCTATGATTCTATTTATACTATAAGATTTTAAAGCCTCTTCAGGAAAATAATCTTCATTTATGTAAGTATTTAATATTGTTGAAAAAAAACTTACATCCATGTCTTTTTCAAGGCATATGTCTTCAATTGTTTTATCTCCAACTCCCAAAAAAATATTAAATCTATTTAATACAGTAATAGATGAAGGGTCATTGATTACTATATCACATAATTTACTGCCTTTTGTTATAATAGCCATATTATTGTTGAATAATTTTTGTTGGTGTTATAATTATATCCATTTTTATATCGTGCGTTTCAGTCGGTATTTTGTCAATTAATTGGAAATCGTAACATATTCCAATCTTTAAAGCTTTACAAAATGATAAAAGTTTATCGTAATACCCTTTCCCCCTTCCTAAACGATTTAATTCTTTATCATAAGCAACCCCCGGAACTACAATTATATCCAAAATGTCTAAATTAATTCCGGTATCACCTTCTGGTTCTAGGATAGAAAAAGTACCCTTAGTTAGTTTATTTTTTTTATATGGTAATACTATTAAATCATTTCCTTTAATCTTTGGTAGAAAAAAATTTTTATCTGTAGTTTTCTCAAAGAAAATATTTGTTTGTAATTCGTCAGGTAAAGAGTAATACAATAGGATATTTTTAGCCTTATCCCATTCATTCTTTTTTATTAGTCGTGAAAAAACTCTTTCGGACGCTTTATTTTTTTCAAAATCAGTTAGAGCTGATTTTAATTTTCGCATTTCGTCTCGTATATATTTTTTCTCACTCATAGTTTGAATATTAAGTTGTTTCAGGCATAATGTTTAATCCATATTGATAAAAATGCCATTTACCGAAAATATTGTGATTACTATTAAACGAAATTAATTTTTCTTCAGTAATGGGGAATGCCGCTTTATTTTCATTAAAAGCTTTAATTGTTTTTTGTATCATTTTATCATTTTTATTGTATATAGGATAAAATGCGTCACTTCCAAAAATATCCCGAGCAATAAGTGCTTTTATTTGATTAACAATTAACTCTTTTGACATATTGATATAATACCATCGAGCCGGTATTCCATTATCGGAAGCAAATGATACAAAATCATTTAAAATAGCATTATTACTAGGCAATATTCTCAAAAATTGTTTGTAATCATCTAATTTTGCAAAATCCTCACGATTTATTTCAGCGTAGGAATAAGCGTATTTTTGTAAAAGTCCAGCATTACTTACATTGATATAGTAAGATGTGATGCCTGATGTATCGGATGGTACAAAAATATCAGGAATAATACCTCCACCACCATAAACTTTACGATGATGTACTGTTTGAAAAACATTTGTAGTATCAATCTTTATGCTATCTCTATTAGATAGTTCCCCGCTTATTATTCTATCATATATATCATGGCTATATGCTTCACCTCCTTTTTTGTAGTCTTTTTGTATACACCTTCCAGATGGAGTGTGATAGCGTGATACAGTCATTCTTATAGCACTGCTATCGGTTAATTCAAACTGTCTTTGTACCAACCCTTTACCGAAAGAACGACGTCCTACAATAATTCCACGGTCATTATCTTGTATAGCTCCTGCGAGGATCTCGCTAGCACTTGCTGAAAATTCATCAATGAGGATTGCCAACTCTACTTCTAGGAAAGAACCATTCCCATCACTCCAAAATTGTTGATTATTTTTCTTTTCTCGACCTTGTGTATATACAATAAGTGAATTTTCCGGTAGAAATTCATTTGCCATTAAAATTGCCATTTCCATGAATCCACCACCATTACCTCGTAAATCCAAAATATAACGTTCAGCACCTTCATTTTTTAATTTTACCAATGCTTGAAGAAACTCATCGTAAGTGGTACGTGCAAATTTATTGATTTTGATATATCCTACTTCTTTTTCTACCATATAAGCAGCGTCAATGGAATTTACAGGGATATCTCCTCTTATTAAATCAAAATATAAAGTTTTATTGCTGGAATTACGTTTAATACCAAGCTTGATGGAAGAGCCTTTTTTACCTCTTAATTTTTTAAATACTTCTTGATTGGTTACTGTTGAACCTGTAAATGATGTGTCATTTACACTAACAATCTTATCTCCTGCTATCAAACCAGCTTTTTCAGAAGGACCTCCGGATAGTACTTCTACAATTCTTACAGTATCGTTCATAATAAAAAAAGATACTCCGATACCGCTGAAACTGCCATCAAGTTCATTATTGACATCGGTTAAATCTTTTGCCGGTATATATATGGTGTGTGGATCTAAATTACTAAGTAATTGAGGAATTGTCTGTTCTATTATTTCATTTACGTCTACAGTATCTACATAACCGTCAGATACCATATTTAATATTGTATTTAATTTCCTATCATTGTTGCTGATGTATTTTTTGTTGGAAAATTGATTCCCAACAGTAATACCCACTACAATTGAAATCGCTATTATTAGGGGTAATAATACAATGAATTTTTTGTTCTCATTCATAATATATATGATTTGTAGGTATCTATAATTTATTCAATAAATGTTTCTTTGGGAATATACACACATTCTATCCCTGAACGTTTTAGGAGTTCAATCCCATCATTCATACGATATAATTCGGAAAAAACCAATCTTCTAATGCCTGCTTGAATTATCAATTTAGAGCATTCAATACATGGTGATGTCGTGACATACAATGTAGCATTTTCACTGCTATTATTGGTCCTGGCAACTTTGGTTATCGCGTTGGCTTCAGCATGTAAAACATACGCTTTGGTATGATTGTTATCATCTTCACATATATTTTCAAAACCTGATGGGGTACCATTGAAACCGTCGGATATAATCATCTTATCTTTCACAATCAAAGCACCTACCTTTCTTCGTTTACAATAAGAGTTTTCAGCCCAAATTGTTGCCATACGTAAATAACGTATATCCAACAATCGTTGTTTGTCCGAATCAAATACCATATATTACCTTTTCATTATATTCAGAGTACAAATTTAATTAATTTAGCTAATAAAAAAAATAAGGGAGTTATAAAATCCCTTATTTTTCATATGTTGTTTTTAAGATATTTCATTAGTCTAGATTCTGACGAAATTTTTTTGACTTTTTGGATGATTTTTTTACGCCATCACGTTCCAATAAAGCATCAATTTGTGGCTCATGACCTCTAAATCGTTTATATAATTCCATAGGATTCTCTGTTCCGCCTTTACTTAAAATATTTTCGCGGAAAGATTTTGCTGCTTCTTGATTGAAGATTCCTACTTCTTTGAATTTTGCAAATGCGTCAGCTTCGAGAACTTCTGCCCATTTATAGCTGTAGTATCCTGCTGCATAGCCCCCTGAAAATATGTGAGAAAATTGAGGAGCAAGAAGACAACCTTCTACGGTAGAAAATGTTTGTACATCTTTCATTGCGTTAGCTTCAAATTCAAATGCGTTTTCTACCGGTGCAGTAATTGAATGCCATGCCATATCCAAATAGCCAAATCCTAACTGTCTTATACATGCATACGCTGCACCAAATTGTGCTGTTGATACAATCTTATCAATTAATTCTTGAGGCATGGATTCTCCGGTTTCATAATGTTTTGCAAAACTGTCAAGGAATTCCTTTTCAATCAAATAATTCTCATTGAATTGCGAAGGTAATTCAACAAAATCACGGTAAACGGCGGTTCCTGATAAAGAATTATATTTTACTTGGCTTAATAATCCGTGTAAAGCATGTCCAAACTCATGAAGGAATGTTTCAACCTCATCGAATGTCAAAAGAGATGGTTTTGTACCGGTTGGTTTTGTGAAATTCATTGTTATTGAAACCAACGGTCTGATGTCTTCTCCTTTTTCGTTAATGTATTGTGAACGGAAATCTGTCATCCAAGCTCCACTTCTTTTTGAAGCTCTTGGGAAAAAGTCGGTATAAATCATACCAATGTATTTACCGTCGGAATCGGTTACATTAAATGCTTGTACCTCCGGATTGAATACCTGAGCATCGTGATTTTCTGTAAATTTAATGCCATATAGTTTTGTTGCTAAACCAAATACACCGTCAATGACTTTATTTAATTCAAAATAGGGACGAAGCATTTCATCATTTAAATCAAACTTACTATCTTTATATTTGTTGAAATAATAGCTGTAATCCCATGCTTCAATTTTAACTTTTTTACCTTCTAAATTTGAAGCATATTTTTCTAATTCTTTCATCTCTCTTTTTTGAGCAGGGAGATATGCGTCGCGTAAATTATCTAATAAATTATATACATTTTCCGGCGTTTGTGCCATGGTGTGTGATAATTTATATTCTGCAAAAGTCTTATACCCAAACAAGTTGGCTAATTGGCGACGTTTATCTGCGATTTGAGCCATAACTTCAATATTACTAAATTCGCCTTTAGTATTTCGAGAGTTATAAATCTTATACATTTTTTCTCTTAAATCACGTCGTGAAGAATATTGCATGAAAGGACGGTAACTCGGTGCCGCCATTGTGAATAGATATCCGTCTTTACCTTTTTCTTTAGCTGCAACTTGTGCTGCTTCAATCACACTTTCAGGAAGACCTTCCAAGTCCTCTTTTTCCAACCAAATTTCATAAGTGTTCAATTCCTTTAAAACGTTTTGTCCGAACTTTAATGTAAGTTCAGATATTTCGCTACTGAGTTTACGATATTTTTCGCGCGCTTCGCCTTCAAGGTTTGCTCCGCTTCTTACAAATGACAGATAAGTTTCTTCAAGTAACATGATGTCTTCTTTGTCAAGATTGTCTCTGTCAACTTTATCATATACGAATTTCACACGTTCCCATAGTTTCTCATTTAAACTTACACTTGTACTATGAGCAGATAGAATAGGGGATATACGTGTGGATATTTCCATTAATTCGTCATTTGAGTTTGCCGAAATGTATGGATAAAATACACCAAGTACACGATTAAGAGTTTGTCCTGAACGTTCTAATGCTATAATTGTATTTTCAAAGGTTGGAATGCTTCTTTGATTAACTATAGCATTAATTTGTTGAGTTTGCTCCTCAATACCATGTTGTATTGCAGGTTCAAAATCACTATTTGTAATTTTGTCAAATGGGATAGCCCCATTAGTTGTTTTAAACTCCGAGAAAAAAATGTTTTCAGCTTTTGTCATAGTGTGGAGCGTTAAAATTAAAAGTAATCCTAAAAATAGTTTTTTCATTTTATTATTATATTTATAATGTGATTGCAAAGTTAAGGTTTAATAATTATCTATTCTCAAATTCTTGAGAAATTGCATCCAAAAGTATAGAAATATCACTTTGTTTAACTCCTACGTTTTGCAGGGTGTTTTCATCAGAGTGAAAGATTTCTATAAATTGTTGAATACTGTAATTTCCTTTTGATATTGATTCTTTATAATATGAAATAGCTTTCGATATATTATCACATGCAAATTCAAGATGACCTACATTGAGGAAATCTGTTGATGATGGTTTTTCCTGTAATATTTTTTCATAGTAGTTTCTGGCTTGCTCAAAATTTTTCTGAACAAACAAGCACCAAGCAATTGGTCTTAAAGACCTTAAACCATACGGCTCAAGATAGTTAATCTTGAAGTAATACTTTAAGGCTTCGCTATAGTTATCCAGTTCTAAATAGCAATGACCTATATTCAGATTCAGTGGAATATTTTCAGGTGAAAATTGAATTGCTTCAAGATAATATTTTAAAGCAGTTTCCGGTTGTTTGACAGCTCTATAGCACGCTGCTATGTGCCTTAAATTCCATAAATCGTTTTCTGAGTATAATTCATATTTGTTGTAATATTCTATAGCTTTTTCGTAATTCTCCATATTTTGATAACAAAAACCGATTTTTTGCAAAATAATAGGTTTAAAATCGGATTGATTATTACCTAATTCTAGAAAATAGCTGATAGCGTCAGAATAATATTCATTTTTTAGATAGAACTCTGCAATAATAGTTAATATATCCTTAAAATCAATAGTCTTAAAGTATTCCTTGATTTTAAGGATATTAAAACAATTGTTTAAAGGATTTATGAAATCATTTTTTCTATTATAGAAATTAAAAAAACGATATATGTTTTGGATAAAATTATTAATAATGTTTTCTCTCTGTATTGTTGCAGTAGCAGGTAATTCACTTATTTTTAATTCTTTAATGGCATTATTTTGCTCATCTAGTTGTGAAAACATTAGATTTCTTTGAGACTGTGGTACTGAAGCTAAAGAGGCAACAAAAGAGTACTTATCGCTATCACAAAAGAATTTTGAATCAAATATAATAGCTAATTGTTTTGATTCATTAGGTGTTAATGAATTCAATAAAATAGAATGTTCATTATGAAATGGTATGAACCAATTACTGATTTCATTGAAAAAAGAGAATGATTTTAGATGTGAAAATGTTCCAATGAAAACATCTCCTCCGTCCATTTGCAATTTATTTAATTCCTCAATTTTTTTAGTAATATTTTCATTCTCTATAAGACCTTTCCATTCGGGATTCTCTTCTAAATCCGATATGTCTATAGAATTTTTATCACCTTTTATCTTTTTAAATACTTTAGGATAGAGCTTTATCAATTTAGGAATAAGTTCATCGTTAACTTTTTTAGTTATTTTTTCAGTATTTCTACTCTTAACGAGAGTAAATAATATATTTTTTACATCATTAACGAATTGAGGGGAGTCTGCGTATGAATCAAGAATGTTTTTGATACGCCCCGAATAATCAATTCTATCATTATGATTATACATTACTATAATTGCGGCACATAATGATTTTGCCGATAATTCGCCATTAGGGTTGTTATACTGTTCCAATAAGTTGATTAACAAAGGCTCATTATAGTATTGTAATAGTGATAGCAAAATTGCCGAAATAATATGAGATTTGAAGTAGATAGGATAATTATCACATTCAAATATTGAGTTGAATGACTCTGTTTCTGTTCCGGATAGAGGAAATGAAGTCCATAGATATTTAAAAATATCACTTTCAAGATTTTCCTTATTTGAAAGTAATTCTTTTGTTGTATTAATGTCTTGTTTATCTTCCGGTAGTTCTTTGTGTAAAGAATAATGTGACAAAATATCACGATAAGATTCAAGTAATGCCTCTAAGTTTTTTTGCGTTTTTTTATAAACTCTTTTAGTGGAATAATATAAACCATAATCTTCTCGTGTGAGAATTTCACATACAGCTCTATCGGTAATAGAATAGAGCCTTTTTATGAAATTACTATATATTTTTTCACGTTCAGGGTCTTTTATTCCTTTAATAAAATAATTCAATAGATAATTATGTTCGGTTTTCAGTTGATTTAACTCATCATGTAATTGCCATGCAGTTGTATCATTGACTAATGTAGTAACAATAGGTATAACTGTATGTATCCTATTCCCTGAGAGTGTATTATAGATACGTTTTTTTATGTTATTTACTTCCGTACTTGTCATATAAAATGGTTTTATTCTACAAATATAAGCAAATAATATGCCAAAATATATAATTGTGAGTTTTAAAAGATTATTTAAACTTTTTATAAAGGTTTTATGATTAAATTTATCTAATTTTGCAAATTATTAAAAATAAACCTAAAATCACATTATTTATGGTAATACAGCGCATACAATCAGTCTATTTATTAATTGTCACTATTATTATGGCAGTTTATTCTTTTATGGATGTAGTTTTGGCTCAAACGGCGATTTCAATGGAAAAACTTTCATTGTTTAGTGCTAGTAAGATTTCATTTTTGTTAAGTATTTTAGTGGCTATAGTATCATGTATAACAATATTCAAGTATAAAAAAATGAATTTGCAGATTACGTTGAGTTCCATTAATATATTGTTGATAATAACACAAATTGTATTGCTTGTGGTTGAAACATTGTCAAAAACATATTTAACAGTAGAATTCTTCATTTGTAACTGTATCCCGGTAATATCAATAGTATTTTTAGTATTAACAATTGCTGCAATAAAAAGAGATAAAAAAATTCTTAGCAGTTATGATAGATTAAGATAAATAGGACGAAACATCTGAACTATATTAATAATATTTTCTTAAAATTATTTCCAAATGATTACATTGATGATAGTCGTTTTTGTTCTAGGCTATATTGTAATAGCATTAGAACATATAATACGCATTAATAAGGCTACATTTGCATTATTATTGTGTGGTGTTTTGTGGACATTTTTGTCCATAGAGTATGGCGCAAAAGAGATTCAAGGTGAATTGATTGGACACCTTGGAGATACTTGTGAAATTTTAATTTACCTGATTGGTGCAATGACCATTGTTGATTTAATTGAGCGTTATGGCGGATTTTCGTTTATAATACGTAAAATTAAAGCTGAAAATAAGGTTAAATTACTATGGATTATAATATTCCTTACATTCTTTATGTCTTCAGTTCTAGATAACATGACAACAGCTATAATTATGGTTGCATTTTTGGCTAAGATTATTAAAGAACAAAAGGAACGTTGGTTATTTGCAGGTATAGTCGTTATAGCCGCTAATAGTGGTGGAGCATGGTCTCCTATTGGGGATGTAACAACAATTATGTTGTGGATGAATGAAAATGTAACATCTGCTTTATTAATTACAAATTTATTATTACCAAGTTTGGTCTCTATAATAGTTCCCGGTTTAATGGCAACTGTTGTACTTAGACGTAAGAGTAAGAATGAGCCGGTGGATGTAGATGAAGTTCCGGTAACAACCCGAGAGTCTTATATAGCAAAACATAAACCACGTTTAAGTCGTTTTATGTTTTATTGTGGCGTTTTGGGACTGATTTTTGTTCCGATCTTTAAAACTATTACAGGTCTACCTCCATTGATGGGTATGATAATATCTCTTGGTTCATTATGGCTAATTTCTGAGATTGCTGTGAGAAAAGCAAGATTAAAAGAAGAATTAGGAGCTTCTGTTACTCAAGTTGTGCGAAATATTGACATGCCAACTATTATGTTCTTTTTAGGAATTTTAATGGCGGTAGGTGCTTTGCAAACGGCAGGTGTATTAGGAAATCTTGCAAATATGCTTGATACAACAATACATGAACCGTTTATAATAAGTTCTATAATTGGTGTTTGTTCATCGGTAGTGGATAATGTCCCTTTAGTTGCAGCATGTATAGATATGTACCCAATAGCAACAGATTCTGTAGTAGCAGCGGCGGCAGATCCTGCTTATATGCAGAATTTTGTCCAAGATGGTTTGTTCTGGCATTTATTAACTTACTGTGCCGGAATAGGTGGCAGCTTATTAATAATAGGGTCGGCTGCAGGCGTTGTTACAATGGGTATGGAAAACATTCCATTTTTATGGTACATGAAAAGAGTCTCAATAATGGCTCTTGCTGGATATTTAGCCGGTATAGTGGTTATTTATTTGATGAATCTTATGATTTAAAATTGATTTTATTGATAAGTTAAAAGAAAAACTTGGTAAATTATTTACCAAGTTTTTCTTTTAAATATATACCGGTATGACTGGCTTTACTTTGCGAAATTTCTTCCGGAGTACCGGTTGCAACAACATTGCCACCATTATCACCGCCGTCAGGTCCCATATCAATTATATAATCGGCACATTTGATAATATCCATATTGTGTTCAATGATTACTAACGTATGCCCATTTTCAATTAGCTTTTTAAAAGAGTTCAATAAAGTATTGATATCATGAAAATGCAAACCGGTAGATGGCTCATCAAAAATAAACATGATAGGGGTACTTCTTTCAATGCTCAAGAAATAAGCTAATTTTACGCGTTGATTTTCTCCTCCCGAAAGAGTTGACGATGGTTGTCCTAATTTTACATATCCCAGCCCTACGTCTTGCAATGGTTTTAGTTTCTTAATTATATTTTTCTCAATAGTTCCATTACTTTCTGTAAAGAATTCGACAGCCTGATTTATTGTCATTTCAAGAATATCATGAATGTTCTTACCACGATATTCAACCTCTAATGCACTACTACAGTATCGTTTACCATGACAATGTTCGCATTCCAGAGAAATGTCGGCCATAAATTGCATTTCAATAGTGATTGTGCCTTCTCCTTTACATTCTTCACATCGTCCACCGGGGGTATTGAATGAAAAATATCCGGGATTATATCCCATCTGTTTTGATAATTGTTGTTCAGCAAATAATTTACGTATTTCATCAAAAACTTTAAGGTATGTGGCAGGATTACTACGAGAAGATTTTCCTATAGGATTTTGGTCAACAAATTCGATTCCTGTCAGTAATTGTAAATCTCCTTCTATTCCTATATGAGTACCCGGAGTTTCTTTGGATTCGTTATAATAGTTGGATAGAGCCTTGTATAAAATGGTATTTATCAGTGTGGATTTTCCTGAACCGCTAACACCGGTAACTACCGTAATTACGCCAAGTGGTATTTTAACGTCTATATTTTGAAGATTGTTTTCGGTTGCACCCTTAATTAATATATAATTATTCCATTTTCTGCGAAATTTGGGGACTGAGATTTCTTTTTCACCTGTTAGATATTGTAATGTCAAACTTTGTGTTGCCGTTTTTAATTCAGCAACGTTCCCTTGATATATTATTTCTCCACCTTTTCTTCCTGCATTAGGACCCACATCAATCAAATAATCAGCTGCTCGTATAATTTCTTCATCATGTTCTACAACAAACACGGTGTTTCCCTCTTGTTGTAACATTCGTAATACTTTAATTAATCGACCTGTGTCTCTAGAGTGTAAACCAATACTTGGTTCATCTAAAATATATAAAGAGCCAACCAAACTGCTCCCTAACGATGTTGCAAGGTTGATTCTTTGGCTTTCTCCGCCGGATAGGGTGGAGGATAATCTATCAAGCGTAAGGTACCCTAATCCCACATCATTAAGGAAAAGAAGTCTATTTTTTATTTCAATTAATATTCTATGAGCTATTAGTTCTTCATGCTTAGATAATTCCAAACTATTAAACCATTTAAGCAATTCCGTAACAGTTTTTTTTACTAAATCGGTAATAGAAAAACCATTTATTTTTACATATCCGGCTTCTTTTTTTAAGCGTGAGCCATGACACTCGGGGCATAGTGTTTTTCCTCGATATCTTGCAAGTAAAACACGGTATTGAATATTATATATTTTACTTTCAATATATTTAAAAAAACCGTCAATACCATCAAAGTCTTCATTCCCGTGCCATAAAAAATCTTTTTGCTCTTGTGTTAATTGATAATATGGACGGTGAATCGGGAAGTTGTATTTAGGGGCTATATGAAGAAATTCACGTTTGCATTCACTCATTTTAGCACCTCGCCAACACATAACTGCATCGTCATATACAGATAGACTTTTGTTGGGAATAACAAGATTTTCATCAATACCTATAATTTTACCATATCCTTCACACATAGGACATGCACCGACAGGATTGTTAAAGTTAAACATTAAATCGCTAGGTGATTGAAATGTAATACCGTCAGCTTCGAATCTTTTTGAAAAAACATGTGATACAATACCTTCTTCAGTCCAAACTTTTAATATGCACTCATCGTGTCCTTCAAAAAAGGCTGTTTCTAATGAGTCAAGTAATCTTATTTCATCATCTTTTTCTCTTGTAACAGACATTCTATCGATAAGTAGTTTGTAATCAGAAGAATTGTCTGAGAGATTCTCTTGTAGAATTTCACTGATTTGGTAAAATTTACCATTTTGTTCAAGTCGTGAATATCCGCCTTTGTATAAGATATTTAATTGTTGGCAGAATGTTCTATCCTCAGGAATCATAATTGAGGATAATATGGCAAATTTTGTCCCTATCGGATAACTGTTTATAGTATTTATTACATCTTCGGAAGTATGTTTTTTTACTTGTATTCCACTTATCGGTGAAATGGTTTTACCGATTCGTGAAAACAGTAATCTTAAATAGTCATATATTTCAGTCGATGTTCCTACTGTACTTCTTGCATTTCTATTGTTAACTTTTTGCTCTATTGCTATAGCAGGAGGAAGTCCTTTAATAAAATCGCAATCAGGTTTGGACATTCTCCCTAAAAATTGACGAGCATAAGATGATAAACTTTCAACATATCGTCTTTGTCCTTCGGCGTAGAGTGTATCAAATGCTAATGAAGATTTACCGGAACCGGATAGTCCCGTAATTACAATGAATTTGTTTCTGGGTATGGTTACATTAATATTTTTGAGGTTGTTAACTCTTGCACCTTTTATTATAATGTCGTTATTTGTCATTTTATAAGTTTTACTATGCAAAAATACTATATTTTCTGCGTACTTTATTAAAATAAAATGATATAGTTGTGTTAACTCGAAAAATATTTGTATATTTGTTGTACTCAGTTCTGTTTTTTATACTAAACAAATATTTGAATTGATGTGTTGTATAATTGAATAAAATATTAACTTAATAAATACAGTTATGAAACCGTTACATGTAGTTTTAGCAGTAGTTGGCGGTGCAATCGCGGGTGCTGCAGTAGGTCTTCTTTTTGCTCCGGATAAAGGAACAGAGACAAGAAAGAAGATAGGTGAATGCCTAAGAAAAAAAGGTATAAACCTGACAGGTAAAAAAATGGATGAACTTGTTGATGAAATATCAGCAGAATTAGAAACAGGTAAATAACAAAAATTATGAAACATAGTGGTCTTTTATATGCTTTTTTAGGAGGTGCTGCAGTTGGTTGTATTGCTGCAATATTGTTTGCTCCGGAAAAAGGCAGTGATTTGAGAGCTCGAATCAAAAGAATGTTAAAAGAAAGAGGTATTGATTTTACCGATGATGATGTGAGTGAACTAGTTGATCAAATAACTGCTGAGATAGAAGATAGTAAAGCATAATTGTTTGAGGTTATAAAGACGTAATGTTGTCATTACGTCTTTATAATATATAACATGAATATTATATGGATGTAAATTCTTACAAAGAATTGTGGGGTGAATTAAAGAAATATTTCACTCTACAAGTAGATTATGTGAAACTGACGGCATTGGAGAAATTAACGATTCTTCTTGCAGCTATGACAGTAGTTTGTGTTGCAATTGTGTTGTCGGCTTGTGCATTATTCTTTTTGTCTGCAGCTTTTGTTTCATGGCTTGATTCTGTTTTATGTTGTACATGGTTAGCAAATCTTATTACGTGCGGTGTGGTATTATTAATTTTGTTTATAGTATTACTATTCAAGAAAAATTTAATAATAGATCCTGTTACACGTTTTGTTACCAAATTATTTCTAAATCCTCCAAAAGACTAAGATATGACCAACGATAGTACAGAGAATAAAAACGTATGGAATGGGGTAACAATAGAAGAACTGAAATTCATGCGTGCAGCTGCATTGATTAGATTGGAAATGCAGAAAGAATTATTGAAAAAGAAAACAGGTGAAACGTTACCATTCGGTATGTCATCATCTCGCGGTGTGATAGGTCATATAAATCGAAATCTTACATTTGTACAAAAGGCTGTTTTATTTGTAAAAGGTGTAAGGTTGGCTACCGGCATTGTTTCATTCTTTAAATCATCGAAAAAGAGATAGACATGAATGACTATATACAAGTGAATTTTAATTTCACACCAATTAATGAGAACGAGGTAGATATTTTAGATGCGCTATTGTGTGATATCGGTTTTGAAAGTTTTGTTCCAGATGAAAAAGGAGTCTCCGCATTTATAAAAAAGGAAACTTATGATAAAAATGCTATAGAAGAAACATTGCATTTGTATCCTTTTGTAAGTAAAATCAGTTGGAATGAGCAGTTAATTGTGGGTAAAGATTGGAATGAAGAATGGGAAAAGAATTTTTTTAAACCGATGGTAATTGCTGATAAGTGTGTGATACATAGTACATTCCACACGGATTATCCTAAGATGCAATATAATGTTACTATTGATCCCAAGATGGCATTTGGTACAGGTCATCATTCAACGACCAATTTAATTGTATCGGAATTACTTTCAATGAATCTGGATAACTCAAGAATTCTTGATATGGGAACCGGAACAGGTATTTTGTCTATTGTTTCAATATTACATGGAGCAAAAAGTGCTGTTGGTATCGAAATTGATGAAGCTGCATATGTAAATGCACTGGAGAATATTGAACTTAATGGTGTTTCGGATAAAATAAAAATATATAGGGGTGATGCGTCGTTATTAAACAACTATGCATGTGGAGATTTCTCAATTGTATTGGCAAATATAAATAGAAATGTAATTGTAGCTGATATAGAAAAATATTCCAGAGTGCTGAAAACACATGGAAAAATGCTGTTAAGCGGATTTTATATAGATGAAGTTGAAATATTGGAAAAAGCAGCTAAAACATGCAATTTGAGAAAATTATATGCTAAAGAAGATAACAGATGGGCATTGTTGGTTCTTGAAAAAGAATAAATTATAGGAAAGATAGGAACAGTAAACGAAAAAGTTTGGCTTTTATTTGCTTTATATTAAATATTTTGCATATATTTGCCAAACTTATTTTAATAATCTACTAAAAACTTGTGCCTATAGGATATAACATTACTCTTAACTAATTAATTATTAACATGGAAGAATTAGTAACTCTTTCCGATGAAAAGTTGGTAGTGTTATATGCAAAAGGAATGAATCAAGCGTTTGATGTTTTAGTAGAACGTTATAAAGATCGCGTATATTCTTATATATATCATTCAGTTAAAAGTGAAGAGCTTGCTGATGATATTTTCCAAGATACTTTTGTTAAAGCTATAACAACGATAAATCAAGGCAGATATACCGAGAATGGTAAATTTTTGCCTTGGATATTTCGTATTGCGCATAATCTCATAATTGACTATTTCAGACAAGAGAAAACAGAGAACACTCAGTCTTGTGACGCTGAAGATGTAGATATTTTAAATCGTAAAGATTTAAGTGAATCTACAATAGAGGATTTTATAGTTACAGACCAAATCTATAAGGATGTAAAACTCTTGGTTTGTGCTTTACCCAAAAGTCAGCGAGATGTTCTTACAATGAGGTATTATAAAAATATGAGTTTTAAAGAAATAGCAGAAACAACAAATGTAAGTATTAATACGGCTTTGGGTAGAATGAGGTATGCGATTTTAAATATGAGAAGAATAGCTGAAGAGAAAAATATTATTTTAACACTATAATATAAAAATTTTAAGAAATATTTTTATGTATTGTAATAAATAGGGCATTGTTAACGTTATGAAATTGTAACAATAAAACATTTGCCTATGCATAAAAATTTTACTCTTAACAAACCACAAGAGGTGGATCGTTCATTACAAGTTAAACCCAAAGAGTCAACTGTAAGTTTTATAAAACAGTTTGCGAGAGTTTACAAAATTAAGCAAATGACTCAAGCTGAATTAGGGGTATTTATATTGAACTGATTTAGTCAAAAGGTTTCTATGTTAATAGAAACCTTTATTTTTTATTCAAATCTTATTGATTTATTAGGCTCAATTTTAGAAATAATATGAGAAGGGACGAGTAAAGAAATATATGAAACAAGTAAGATACCAATATTAAGAATTAGCATAATTTTCCAATCTATTTCAATCGGTACATGAGAAATATAATATGCCTCGGAGTCAAGTTTAAGCACTTTGTATTTATATTGTATATAAGATAGCCCTAGTCCAATTATATTACCGTAAATTAAGGATTTGATTATCAATTTATTGGTTAAGTATATAAATATTCTACGAATGGAATTATTTGCTGCACCTATTGTTCTTAATATACCTATCATATTAATACGTTCTAAAACTATCATTAGCATTCCTGATATCAATGTAAAAGCGGTAACCAGTAACATTATTAATATTATTACAATAACATTTGTGTCTAATAGTTTCAACCAAGTGAAATATGAAATATTGTTTTTGGTAGTATTTGATATACTCACGATATTTTTATCTGTTGAAAAAAAATCGGCTAACTGTTCAGTTACATTTTCAATGTAGTCATAGTTTTTACAATTTACACCAATATATGTTGTTGTGTTTCTTATGTTTTTTAGTATATTTCGGCTACCTATAACATAGCTTTTATCAAATTCGATTAATCCGGTATTATATATGCCTGTAATTGTAATATTTCGAACTTTAATGTTATTATCAATAAAATATGCGTATATTTTATCTCCTGTTTTAAGTTTTAATTCGTCTGCAATTTGTTTGGAAATAATGACTTCTTTAGAGTTGATTGTATCGTTAAAATCAGGTATTTTACCATCAATAAGATTTTCTTGTAAATAGGTCCAATCATAATTAGAGTCAATACCTTTATAAATGATACCTTTAAAATCATTATTTGTTTTTAGTACAGTCGATTTTTCTGAAACAAGACTAATATTTTCTATATTACTCGAAATATTTTCCGGTAGATGATAAGGCTCTGACAAAACTGAAGATGAAATAATTTTAATATGAGAATCGAGGTTGTAAATTTTATCGGAAATTTCTCGTTTAAAACCATTTACGATTGCTATTGAAAGAATCATTATAACAACAGCTAAAGTCATACCCAATATTGCAATATTAAGGCTTGGGGTAGATGTTTCCTGTTCTCCTTCTACTTTCCCGGTTTTTAGTCTGTTTGCTATAAATAATTCAAACTTCATATTTACTAATTTTATAATTAGAGACAAGAGTAAACGTTATTGTTTTCTCCTGTCTCTATAGTCTTGTGGAGCTGGAGGGGGTTGAACCCTCGTCCAAACGCGGAACTAATAAGCTTTCTACATGCTTAGTCTTAACTTGATTTTCGGAATCAGCCAGGCAAAAGACCACCAAACTGAAACTTATCCTTTAAATTTCAAGAAATACGCAAGGAAAGTATTTCTCAATTCCCGATTTTTTTAGCACCACCTTATCGAAACGTCTCGGGACGGGGCAATCGGGTGATGTCTTGTCTCTGCAACTGTTGCGGAGATTAAGCTAATCTACTATACTTCAATTAGGCAGCAAGAGCGTAGTTATTTTCGCCAGTTAAATTTCCGATGTCTGAGATTATAGAGCATAGCCATCATCGCTCTGCATGCTTACCTACCACCTCTACACGCTGTCAAAGCCAGTCAGCCCCATAGGGTTTTAGATTAATAACGCAAAGATACGAATATTTGTGATAATATTGTGTAATATTTAGTGTTTTTTAAAGACATTCTATATTTATATATCTTTTTCACTTAATTCAAGCCAACGTAATTCTTTTTCGTCAAGTAATGATTTGATTTCATCATATCTTTGTGACTTTGTAAATATTTCTTTAGGCGAAGCACCGTTTTGAAATAATTTCTCTATTTCATGCTTTTCATTTGTAAGTGTCTCGATTTCAAGTTCCAAAAATTCAAATTCTTTTCTCTCTTTAAACGTCATTTTATTTGCCTTGGTACGTTGCCTTTTTTCTACGTCAATTGTTACGTTATTTTCCTGTTTGATTTTTTGTTGTTCTTTTTTATCTCGTTGTATTTTCCAATCTCTGTAATCGGAATAATTACCCGGAAAATCTTTGATTGTGCCATTCCCTTCAAAAACGAACAGATGTTCAACTGTTTTATCCATAAAAAAGCGGTCATGACTCACAATAATTACGCATCCTTTAAATTTTGTCAGATAATCTTCTAAAATCTCCAGTGTTATGATGTCTAAATCGTTAGTTGGTTCATCTAATATAAGAAAATTAGGTTTTCTCATTAAAACAGTGGCAAGATAAAGTCGTCTTTTTTCTCCTCCACTAAGTTTGGAAATGTATTTTTGCTGATCAACAGGAGAAAATAGGAATAACTGCAAAAATTGAGATGCTGTGTATTTGGTTTTTTCATCAAATATAATAACTTCGGCAATACGATTCACAGCATCAATAACTTTCATTGATTCATCAAATTGAATGCCTTCTTGACTGTAGTAACCGAAGTTTACGGTTTCTCCAATATCAAAAGATCCGGAATCGGGAGATATGATACCTAATAGTAATTTAATAAACGTGGACTTTCCAACACCATTATTACCTACAATACCTAATTTATCGTACCTTGCAAAAGTGTAGTTGAAATCATCCAATATAATTTTGTCTCCATATTTTTTGCTGATACTATTAGCAACAAATATTTTTGAACCGATATATGAAGACTTAACATTTAACTGTATATTTTTTTCGTTATTTTGTTTGGATGCTTTCTCCTTTAAATCATAGAATGCATCAATTCTATATTTTGCTTTTGTACCACGAGCTTGTGGTTGCCTACGCATCCATTCAAGTTCAGTACGTAAAAGATTACGGGCTTTTGCCGTTTCTGCGTTTTGTGCCTCAATCCTTTCTTGTCGTTTTTCGAGGTAATAGTTGTAATTTCCGTTATATGTGTATATTTGTTTCTGATCTATTTCGATTATTTTATTACAAACTTTATCAAGAAAATATCTATCATGTGTTACCATTAAGATTGCTACTTTACTTCTTGACAGATATCCTTCCAGCCATTCAATCATGTCAATATCCAAATGATTGGTAGGTTCATCGAGTATTAATAAATCGCAGTTTTCAATGATTATTTTTGCTAAAGCAACGCGTTTTGCCTGACCTCCTGACAGATGTTCGATTTTTTGCTCGAAATCATAAATTTTTAATTGGGACAGCACTTGTTTAAAACGGTTTTCATATTCCCATGCATTTTCATCTTCATTATTATATGAAGACATACATGCTTCCATAACCGTTAGAGAGACTTCCATTTGTGGAATTTGCTCAAGAAAACCTACTTTGATGTCTCGTCTGAAAGAAATACTGCCTTCGTCGTAAGGTTCCTTGTTGCATATAATATTTAGAAGGGTGGATTTACCGGTACCGTTTTTTGCGATGATACCTATTTTGTCTCCCTCGTTTACTCCAAATGTGATGTTGCCAAATAGTAAACGATCACCGTAAGATTTGGTTAAATTTTCAATTTGTAATAAACTTTCCATATACAAAAGTAATAAAATGATTCATAAATCTTATAATGATTTGAAATTAATTGTAATTTTGTAACTAATTATTAAATTAATAAACATAACATAAAAACAATTATGAGAATAAAGTCTTTAGCTTTTTGTGTTCTTTTTGTATTGATAGGTTTTAAAATTAGTGCAGAAAGAATTACACTTCTAACCGATATCCATGTGAATCCGGGAAATCATAGAGAAGCAATGTTGAAAGAGGTTATTGATGATATCAATAACAATGAAACAGAATTAGTAATTTTATCGGGTGACTTAACCGATGAAGGCAGTGACGAACAATTAAGAAATGTGAAATCTATTTTGGATAACATAAAAAAGCCTCTTTTCGTAATACCCGGAAATCATGAAAATAATTGGAGCCAAAGTGCATGTAAAACTTTTTTTGATATATGGGGAAATGACCGATTTGTCACAGAAACAGATAACCTTATTATAGTAGGTATAAATTGTGGACCATATATGAAAATGGGTGATGGACACGTAAAACATGAAGATTTGTTGTGGCTGGATAAAACTTTGTCCCAACGAGTGAAGAATGGAAAGAAGGTCTTATCAATATGCCATTATGCACTTAATGTAGACTTAGATAGTTATAGGGAATATGTTGATATATTAAAAAAATATCCTGTTGTTGCTCATTTAAATGGGCACTATCATCATTATAAAAAATATCGTGTAGAAAACATTGAGGTTATGCATTGTCGTTCAATGGAAATGGGGAAAGAGCCTAATTATGGTTATTCTATTGTTGATATTACGTCCGATTCAGTCAAACTATATAACAAAGTTTTGAATTTGCCGGCAGAATTGAAATACTCATATAAAATTGATCATACAACAATCACTCCTATTGAAAAGGCTGAAAATTTCAACACAACTATTCCAAGTAATTTTGTGGTAGAGTTAGCCTATAGGGACGACGCATCTATTTTTACACGCGTAGGAATTGATAAAGATAATCTATATATAGGAAACTCATTGGGGTTTGTAAAATCAATAAGTAAAAAGTCGGGAAGACAAAATTGGTCATATAAAACAAAATCAGCATTATTCTCACGACCGGCAGTTTCAAAAGACGTTGTTATTGTTCCGACAGCCGATAAAAGATTATTATGGCTTGATAAAAAATCAGGAAAAATTATATATGAAAAATATGCAACAGGTCCCTATGTAGCTGATGGTATAATAGCTGATGATATATTATATCAAGGAGGATATAAGGTATTTCAAGCATGGGATGTGAAAACCGGTAAAATAAAATGGGAATTAAATGGCTTGAATAATTATTGTCAGGCAGCTCCGGCGTTACGTAAAAATGAAATTGTATTTGGAGCATGGGATTCTTATTTGAGAAAGGTGAATACAAAAAGCGGAAAACTGGAATGGAAATGGAACAATGGAAAAGAACGTAATATGTTAGGTCCGGGAAATTGTGTTCCTGTAATAGCCAATAATAAGGTAATAGTTGTTGCTCCGGATAGATATATGACTGCGATAGATTTAAAAACAGGAGAACAAATATGGAGAGATAAAAGTCATAAGTATAGAGAAAGTTTAGGATATTCTGTAGATGGTAAGAGTGTTTATGCAAAAACAATGGATGGTGAAATTGTTTGTGTAAGTACACAAGGTAATGATTTTAAGGAGTTATGGATTGTTGATGCTGGATTAGGTTATGATCATGCACCGTGTATAGTATTAGAACATAAAGGAGTTGTTTATGCAGGTTCTAGAAGAGGGATTATAGCTGCAATAGATGTGAAAACCAAGCAACTTTTATGGCGAAAGCAAGTTGGAGCATCTGAAGTTAATGGTTTTGAAGTTGATGAAAAAGGTGACATTTATGCTTCATTAGTAGAAGGTGCAGTGTGGAGAATAACCAATAAATAACACTAATTTGTATAATATGAAAAAAGTCCGCTAAGAAAATAGCGGACTTTTTTCATAGATAATATTTATATTACTTTCTTACTAAAATATAACTGGTAAATGGTTTTAAAGTACCTTTTAAGATATTTTTCTTAACTACAAATTTTGTATTATAGACCTTATCATAATATGTACCGTTTTTTAGGTTTGTTGGCATTTCTATAATCTGTTCTTTGTCAGATATATTTACTAGTGCTGCACCTTTGTTTCCTCGTCCGACTTGAGCGACAGTATTGTTTTCATTAAAATAAAGTGTTTCAGTTAAACCAGACATAGCTTTACGGAATTTATTGGCTTCAACAACTTCAGGATGCTTGAAATCATCATTTCCTTTTGCTCCTGCAACATTATTACCCCAAATATTTTCCGGAGAACTACCATCAGGACGAGAATAGAATAGGGGAGTACCATATTGGCGAGAAACTAAAAAAACCCATGCCATTCTTATTTGGTCTCCGGTTAATGAAGCTGATTCATGAGCATTACAATATGTATCATGACTTTCAACCCAAGTTACTAATCTGTTCGGAGATACAGAATGTGCCCAATTTGTTGCGTTATCTGCTTTAAAATTTTGAGCATTTAAAATATTTCTAAGAATATGACCATATGAACTTGCGGTTAAATCAAAATATTCTGCATATTCTTCTTCTTTAACGTTTTTATCTTGTAAGACTTCACCGTATATAAAAAGACTGTCTCTTGGAACAACTAATGTTAAACCTTTTACTGCCTTTTTACCCATAGCAATCGGCCAAAAATCATTTTCTTTTGAATTAGGATCTATGGGATCTGAAGGTAACCCGATATGTTTTGCTGTATCATATCTAAAACCAGAAGCACCACATGTGATAAGATCATTGACATATGTCATATAATAATATTGAAAATCAGGATTTTCAGTATTAACGTCAGGTAGTCCTCCCATTTGACCCGTAGTACATTGTAAACGATCATTGTAGTCTCTAATTTCGTTAAAACCATTTGCATGATATAATTTGTCATGACCACCAACTGCTGCATCTAATTCATCCGAAACTCTGGTGTCATCTATAGATGTGTGGTTTGGTAGTACATCTACAATAACTCGTACTCCATATTTTTTTGCTTCATTACACATTGCAATAAATTCTTCTCGAGTTCCCATCATGTAATTACCAATTTTCCAATCGGTTGGTTGGTAATAATAGTACCAACGTCCTTTTCCAAACAGTTGCATGCCTCCACCTTTGTCTCCTTTTGTTTCAGTAACACATTTCTGGGCAGGAGATGTTTGCACAAATTTATAGCCGGCTTCTGCTATATCTTTCATATTTTTCTTTATGGTGTTGAAAGACCAACTCCAAGCATGTAATATTACGTCATCATTTGTTTTAACAGAATTTGTCTTGACGACACTTTTAGCAGTAAATACTGTAATAAATAGAAAAACTGTGATAAAAAATAAATGTTTCATAAGTTAGTATTTAAAAATAATTTTCTGTAAAGTTACAAATTTAATTCAAGAATAGCTCTAATATTATTTCATTTCACAATAAAAATATTTAACTTTGCAAAAACTTAAGAATTCTATGTATATAGAACATATATATGTATGTAAATTAAAACGCAGAACAAGCTGTGATTACAATACCATGCAATCATAACTTGTTCTGCTAGTTTTATATATTGATTAATAAAGTATTATATGTCAAGGTTAAGATTTAAGGTTGTAGAAACTGCATTTAATAGAAAGGCTGTTAAAGTAGAAATGCCACAGGAAGCAACATCTTCTTATTACGGTAAATATGTATTTAACCGTAGAAAGATGTATGAGTATCTACCGAAAGAAACCTATGAAGCTTTAATTTATGCGATTGACAATAAAGAGCCTTTAAGTAGAGATATTGCCGACAGTGTGGCAGAAGGAATGAAAAAATGGGCTATAGATAATGGTGCAAAACATTATACCCATTGGTTTCAGCCTTTAACTGATGGAACAGCCGAAAAACATGATACTTTTATTGAACATGATGGAAAAGAGGGCGTTCTTGAAACCTTTTCCGGAAAATTGTTAATGCAACAGGAACCCGATGCTTCAAGTTTCCCCAATGGAGGAATACGTAACACATTTGAAGCAAGAGGATATTCGGCGTGGGATATATCTTCTCCTGCATTTATATTGGAACATACATTATGTATACCTACAATTTTTATATCTTATACAGGAGAATCTTTGGATTACAAGACACCTCTTCTTAGGGCATTAAATGCAGTTGATAGAGCCGGAACGGCAGTAGCTCGCTTTTTTGATCCTACAGTAAAACATGTAATTTCGTATTTAGGTTGGGAACAAGAATATTTCTTGGTTGACGAGGCTCTATATGCGGCTCGTCCGGACTTGGCAATGACCGGAAGAACTTTGATGGGGCATGAAAGTGCAAAAAATCAGCAGTTAGAGGATCATTATTTAGGAACTATACCGGCTCGAGTTGAAGCATTTATGACAGAGCTGGAAATAGAATGCCATAAATTGGGGATTCCTGTGAAAACGTGTCATAATGAGGTTGCTCCAAATCAATTTGAACTTGCACCTATATATGAGGAGACAAATTTAGCAAATGATCATAATCTTTTGTTAATGTCTTTAATAGATAATGTCGCAAGACGTCACAACTTCAGAGTTTTGTTGCATGAGAAGCCTTTTTATGGTGTTAATGGTTCGGGTAAACATAATAATTGGAGTTTGGGAACAGATAATGGTACAATGTTATTTGCTCCAGGTAAAACAATACAATCACAACTTCAATTTCTTACTTTTATCGTGAATGTAATGGTAGCTGTTTATAATCATAATGGATTATTGAAAGCTTCTATTGCTTCTGCTACTAATGGACATCGATTGGGTGCAAATGAAGCTCCACCGGCTATTATCTCAATGTTTCTTGGTACATATTTGAGTGAAATCCTTGAAAATCTGGAGAAGAATAGAGAAAGCTGGAAGCTGATGAAAGGAAAAGAAGAATTATCATTAAATATGGCACAGATTCCTGAACTTTTAATTGATAATACTGACCGTAATCGTACTTCGCCTTTTGCTTTTACCGGTAATAGGTTTGAATTTAGAGCTGTGGGAGCTTCTGCCAATTGTGCTTCTGCTATGATTGCTTTGAATGCTGCTGTTGCCGATCAATTAAATTCGTTTAAGGCATCTGTAGATAAACGAGTGGAAAATGGTCAAAATTTAAATGATGCGATAATAGATGAAGTTATAGCACTTGCTGGTAGTTCTAAAGATATTCGCTTTGACGGTAATGGCTATAGTGAAGAGTGGAAACAAGAAGCCATGAAACGAGGATTGGATTGTGAGACTTCTGTACCTCTCATATTCGACTCATATTTAAAAGATAGTAGTATAGCTATGTTTGAAAGAACTAAAGTCCTCTCAAAAGTTGAGTTACAAGCGCGTAATGAAGTCAAATGGGAAATGTATACAAAGAAGATACAGATTGAAGCACGTGTCCTTGGGGACTTAGCTCTAAATCATGTTTTACCTGTTGCAACAAGATTTCAATCTTTATTACTTGATAATGTCTATAAAATAAAATCTTTATTTTCGGAAGATAAATTTAAAGACATAGCTGAATCCAATTATACAACCATCGAAACAATAGCATATCACATGAAGGTGATAAGAGCTAAAGTAAATGAGATGGTTGATGCAAGAAAAACATGTAATAAGATTGAAGATGAACGAACAAAAGCAATAGAATATCATGATAAGGTCTTACCTTGTATGGATATAATAAGGTATCATATAGATAAATTGGAGTTAATGATTGATGATGAAATGTGGTCATTACCCAAATATCGTGAACTCTTGTTTATAAGATAAAAGTAACTTAATTATATAAATTATATGGAAGATATAAAACATGAATGTGGTATTGCAATGATACGTTTACGTAAACCATTGGAATACTATAAGGAGAAATATGGAACATATTTTTACGGTTTTAATAAACTTTACCTTCTAATGGAAAAACAACATAATCGTGGTCAGGAAGGGGCCGGATTTAGTTGTATTAATATGACAGTAAAACCGGGAAATGAATATATTTATAGAGAGAGAGGTTTAGGAACCGGTGCTATTAAAGAAATATTCGCAAATGCTAAAAAAGAAATAGAAGCTCATGAACATGACGGTACTGCAGAAAAAGACATGCCTTTTGTTGGTGAAGTCTATATGGGACATTTACGTTATAGCACTTTAGGCAAGAAAGGTATAACTTATGTACATCCATTCTTGAGAAGAAGTAGTTGGCGATCAAAGAGTTTGATGCTTTGTGGAAACTTTACAATGACCAATACTGATGAAATCTTTCAATCAATGGTAGATCAAGGACAACACCCTAGAATTAATGCTGATACTATATTGCTTTTGGAACAATTGGGCTTTGCTCTTGACAATGAACATCAAAAATGTTATAATAAGCTAAAAGCGGAAGGTTTAGATGGAGTTAAGCTAACTCAAAATCTTAAAATAGATTTAAAAAATATACTTAGAGAACCTGCCAAGATTTGGGATGGTGGATACGTAATATGTGGTGCGATAGGTACTGGAGATATGTTTATTTTACGTGATTCACATGGTATAAGACCGGCTTTTTATTATTACGATGATGAGATAGTAGTTGTTGCTTCGGAACGCCCTGTAATACAAACAACTATGAATGTCCGAGTAAATGATGTAAAAGAACTTACTCCAGGTTCGGTTCTGATAGTTAATGCTGGTGGTGAGATTGAAATTACTGATTTACTTGGAGAGAAAAAGAATGAAAGATGTTCTTTTGAGAGAATATATATATCCAGAGGAAATGATAAAGATATTTATAATGAAAGAAAAGCTTTAGGAAGAACCCTTGCTCCATCAATATTGAAGAGTATTAATTATGATTTGGAACATACAGTATTTTCTTTTATTCCAAATACCGCTGAAGTTGCGTATTTTGGTATGATGGAAGGAATGGAGAATTACTTAAATCAAGAAAAATTTGAAGAAATTCAAAATTTAGATAAGGAGGATTTGGACTATAGTAACAAACTTCAAAATATTTTATCAAAAAGAGTAAGGAGTGAAAAGATTGCAATTAAAGATATTAAGCTTCGAACTTTTATCACTGAAGGACAAGCAAGGAATGATTTAGCAGCTCACGTCTACGATGTAACTTATGGTCAAGTAAAAAATAATGTAGATAATTTAGTTGTTATTGATGATAGTATTGTTCGAGGCACTACGTTAAAAGAATCTATTATAAGAATACTAGATAGATTACATCCAAAGAAAATAGTTATTGTTTCATCTTGTCCTCAAGTGCGTTATCCAGATTACTATGGTATAGATATGTCTAGAATGGCAGAGTTCGCAGCTTTCAGAGCTGCCGTTGAACTACTGAAGGAACGTAATATGGAATATGTTTTAGATGATGTTTACAAGAAATCTAAAGCTCAAGCTCATTTACCCAAAGAACAGATAGTAAATTATGTAAAAGAAGTCTATGCTCCATTTTCCGACGATGAAATATCTCGTAAGATTGCTGAAATTTTAACTCCGGTGGGTACACATGCTGAAATAGAATTGGTATACCACACATTGGATGGTATGCATAAATCAATTCCGAATAATCCCGGTGATTGGTATTTTTCTGGAGATTATCCGACTCCCGGTGGCAATAGGTTGGTTAACAATGCATATATTAATTATTACGAAGGCGATACCAAATCCCTAGTATAACAAAAAAGCCGTGATTATTTGATTTGTAATCACGGCTTTTTGTTTTTAATGAATTATTTATTTGATATTTGGTTCTTCCAGTCCTAGACCTTTTTTCTTATCAACAGCTTTTAATATAAAACCAAGAATTAATGCTGCAACCCCTAATGAAGCTAACATAACCAATGGTGCTGTATAGTCATAAGAGACAGCAGCCTGTTCAGGAGATATGGTTCCATTTTGTATTCCGGCAACCAATTCAGGGTTAGTTTTGTCAAGTACTTTACCGATTAGTAATGGGAATAACCATAAACCGATATTTTGAATCCAGAATATCAAGGCATAAGCACTACCAATAATTTTTGCGTCAACTAATTTTGGTACGCTGGGCCACAATGAAGCCGGAACTAAAGAAAAACTTGCGCCTAAGACTAGTATTGTTAGGTAGGCAATTACAATACCACCTACCGGACTACCTTTAAACATTGGTAAAACAAAGGCAAATGTCAAGTGGCATGCAATTAACAGTAATGAGCCTAAAACCAGCATTGACGCAGCTTTACCCTTATGATCTACGTAATTACCTAAAATAGGTGTTATACCTACAGCTAGAAGTGGGAATACTGCAAATACTGTTTCGGCACTTTGTCGCATATACCCCATATAACAGAAAACAATCAAAGCTAAAACGGCTACAATTAAAAGACTATTTTTAGCTGTTTTTTTCTTTGAAAAATTGCTGGCAAATGCTGCTGCTGCAACTACCAACATTATACAATATTGAATAACTGTGACTGTATTTGTTGCCCAAAAAGAGTTTGGGTCAACTTCTGTAAAAGTTAGGTTACATTGTAACATATTTACTGCATATTTTTGAAATGGGAAAATAGCAGAATAATACAATACACATAATAATGCAACTAACCAGAAACCACTGCTAGTTAATATTTTACCTAAATCACTAATTTTAAATGGATCATCTTTTTCCTCTGCTTCACCTGTTTGGGTATCAAGTTTTTTATCCATGAAGAAATATACAATAAACATGATTAATGCAATCATCAAAAGAACTACTCCAAATGCAACAGAACGAGAAACGTCAATATCTCCACCAAGTTTTGCAAATACCGGTGAGAATATCATACATGTTGCCACTCCAAGTCGTGCCAATGCCATTTCAGAACCCATTGCCAATGCCATCTCACGTCCTTTAAACCATTTTACGATACCGCGTGACACTGTGATACCAGCCATCTCAACACCACATCCGAATATCATAAATCCTACTGCTGCAAATTTTGCAGAAGCCGGCATACCTTGATAAAATGGTGATATACCAAGTTCATCAAATCCGGGTATGTAGTTTAAATTTTCAGTAAACCACACTTCTAATGAACTTCCTATAAAACTTTCAGTTACAGCATACCAGTTGATTGTGGCTCCAATCAACATTACGACACCGGACAATACGGCTGTAAATCTTACACCCATCTTGTCTAGTATTATTCCGGCGAAAATAAGGAAGAAAACAAAAACATTAAGGAATGTTTCCGAACCTTGCATTGTTCCAAATGCGGTTGAGTCCCATCCTCTTGTTGATTGCATTAAATCCTTAATCGGGGACAAAATGTCCATAAAAATGTAACTGAAAAACATTGCGGACGCTAATAATAGCAATGCAGTCCAACGCATTGCCACCGAATCTCGCAAAGTTTGTTGAATTTTGTTAGTTGTTGTCATTTCTGTTTGTATTTAAATATTAATAATTCTTACGTTTTGGGATTAACAACTCTATCTCCAAGATATTTAGCTAATTCTTTTCTTAAATCATACAAATCTTGGATATGTTTCAATAACTCTTCTGTTTTATTGTTATTTTGTAAAAGTTCTTTTTGAGTATCTTTAATTTGACATAGTATTAATGCATCTTTCCAATTATATATGGCTTGAGGAACTAATGTATCTAGTTTCTCTAAATCTGATTTGATTGTGCCATATCTAGTATGGATTTTACTCAATAAATGTTTTTCGCTTATTAAATCCAATGAAACTTTTCTAATTTCATTGTTATGATGTGAAGTTAATTTCTTTTCCAAAAAATATTTTTGAAATTCTTGTAAAGCAGATTTATAATACGAATTGATATATTCGTTTAAATCTTTTTCTTTTCTTTCTACATCTTGTATATTAAGTATTTCTTCTTTAATAGAACGATAACCTTGTTCTTTAATTTCATTTATTGATTTTTTTAGGTTTAATAGAAAATGTTCTTTTTCGTTATCGTAATCCAGTCTGTATGACAGGCATAAATGAAATATCTCATCAAAAATAGGATTTGAGAAAGATAAATTATCAACGTTTAATTCATCTTCTATATACTGTAATAATGGGATTGTTGAATTTCCATCATTTTCATTACAAAAATCTACCATACCATATTTTACAACATATTTCATGATGTCTTTTTCATGTGGATAGAGTATTTTAATGTTTGACGAAACAGTATTTTTTTCGTTCTCAGACTCATGTGTATTCGTAAAGTCAGATATTATATTCTCTGATTCAATTCCTATGTTTGTCAGTGAGTCAGAATTCTCATTTGTCTCTTTTTTCTGTTTTTTTTCAAAATCTTTCTTTTTGTTAATCTCAATTTTTTTGCGAATTTCCCTTGTGAGAACTTTTTCATCTATACCAAATAGGTCACTACATTCTTTTGTATAAATAGAACGTGGAATTTCAAAGGGTATTAGTGCAATAGATGTCACAACATCACCAATTACAGCCGCACGTTTAATAGGGTCATTTTTTTCTTCGTCAAGAAGCATTCGTTTCATGAACCTGACGAAATCAACCTCATTATTATCTATATACTCTTGAAATTCGCTGGCACTGTGTTTTCTCGAAAAGCTATCCGGATCTTCTCCATCGGGAAGTAATAGAATTTTTATATTTAATCCTTCCGGTAAAAGCAAATTTATAGCTCGTAAAGCTGCTTTAATTCCGGCAGAATCGCCATCGTATAAAACGGTTACATTTTCTGTAAAACGATGGATTAATCTTACTTGATTTACTGTAAGAGCCGTACCTAGAGACGCTATGGTGTTATCAAAACCGGCTTGGTGCATAGATACAACATCGGCATTTCCTTCCACCAAAAAGCATTTATCCTTCTTTACAATAGCTTGTTTTGCCTGATATAATCCATAAAGTTCATTACTTTTTTTATAAATTATGGATTCCGGTGAATTAACATATTTGGCATGATCATTTTTTAAGGTTCTTCCACTGAATGCTATAATCTTTCCTGCTATGTTTAATACAGGAAACATTACGCGTCCTTTGAATCTGTCATAACCACCGCCTCTATTGTCATCAATGCAAAGCCCCGTGTCATATAAATATTTTTTATTATATCCTTTTGACACGGCTTCTTTATAAAACATGTTACTATTATCTAGAGAATACCCAAGATGAAATTTTTTTATAATAGTATCACTAAATCCTCGTTCATAAAAATATGATAGACCTATATCTCGACCATCTTCTGTTTCATACAGCTTTTCCTCAAAGTATTTACTAGCAAATTCATTGATAAGAAGCATACTCTCACGTTCAGACTGTGCCTGTCGTTCTTCATCGGTCATCTCCTTTTCTACAATATCTATATGATATTTTTTTGCCAGATATCGTAGCGCTTCAGCATAAGAGAGTTGTTCATGCTCCATTATGAATCCTACTGGACTTCCTCCTTTTCCACAACTGAAACAATGACAAATACCTTTTGCCTTGGAAACGCTGAATGAAGGTGTCTTCTCGTTATGGAACGGGCATAGACCTATATAATTTGCACCTCTTCGACGCAAACTTACAAAATCTGACACCACCTCCACAATATCGGCTACGTCAAGAATTTTTGCTACCGTAGATTTATCAATCATTTTCTTTAATAATCAACTTCACAAAGTTAGTCAAAATATGTGATACGCTTATAAACAAAATAAAAAAAGTCGGACAATGAGTCCGACTTAATCTATAATGATTTATAAAATATTATTCCATACCTTTGATGATAGAAACACCAAGACCCGGCTTGTCGGCAGGAATTACTTTTCCGTCTTCAAATATTAAACCTTCAAAACGGTCATTTGCTATAAGTACGTTACCGTCAAGGTCTGTCCAGTCAACCATTGGTGATAACTGAGCAGCAGCAGCAATACCACATGAAGTTTCTGTCATACAACCAAGCATAACATACATATCTAACGACTTAGCAAGAATTGCCATTTTATATGCTTCATGAAGACCTGTACTCTTCATTAATTTGATATTTATACCATCATATACACCTTTAAAACGTACGACATCTGGAAGTCTTTGGAATGCTTCATCAGCAATAATTGGTAGAGGACTGCGTTCACGCAACCATGCTGTTTCATCAAGCATTTCTTTAGGAAGAGGTTGCTCAACAAAAATACATCCTTTTTCCTTTAACCAATGGCACATTTCTAAAGCTTGTTCTTTGCTGTTCCAGCCTTGATTAGCATCAACACATAATTGTCGGTCTGTTGCCTTTCGTATTGTTTCTACTAATTCTTTATCTCCGGGAACCCCCATTTTAACTTTGAGTACTTTATATTGTTCGGATTCTTTAATTTTTTGTTGTACAACATCCGGAGTATCATTACTTATAGTAAATGAAGTCGGGTGAATCTTTTCAGGAGACAATCCCCAGATTTTATACCAAGGTTGTCCCATAATTTTACCGAGCAAGTCATGAAGTGCAATATCAATTGATGCTTTAGCTGCACGATTATTTGGTGCAACAGAATCTACGTATGCCAAAATATCATCAATTCTAAATGGATCGGTAAATTGAGTAAGGTCTAAAGAACTAAGAAATTTAGTAACACTTTCAACACTTTCTCCTAAATAAGGTGGCATTGATGCTTCTCCGTATCCGATTATACCGTCATATTCCAATTCAACTTGAACATCAGGTGTACTGGTACGACTGGATTTTGCTAAATTAAAAGCATGTTTAAGTTTTAATTCATAAGGTTTAAATCTCAAAACCAAATGTCCTGTTTTTGTCGTTTTCTTGGTACTACAACCAAATGCGGAAAGCGACATAAGTGATGATGTAGCCAAAATACCGGCACTCGAACCGATTAAAAATTTACGTCTATCCATATATTAGGTTATTTAAGTTAATGAATTATCAATTAAAAATACCAAATGTGGTCTTTTACCATTGTGATACCTCTTGTACCAATTTTACCATTAATGCGGGTCATTGATAAAAATGGGGTAGTCAAGTAGTTGTCAGCGTTAGGATCAACACTATTTAATTTTACTCTACCTGAACAGTGAATATATTCACCATCTTTCAAATATATTGCAACGTGTGTCACTCTTCCGCTCTTACTACCAAAGAATAATAAATCTCCTAACTGTGCATCTTTCCACTTATCTGCCGGCATAACTTCACCAATTAATGCTTGTTGAGATGCATCTCTATGTAGTATAATTCCATTTGCAAAATAAGAAACTTTTACAAGACCGGAACAATCGGTTACTTTTGTAGAAGTTCCACCCCATAAATATCCGTGTCCCATTAGTCTGTGCGCAACCTTTGAGATTAGTTCGGCATTGAATGATTGATTTGCCCATGAGCCTAGTTCTTTAACCTCATTTTTCCCAACATAACCAGTTCTTCCATCGGGTGTTGACAACTCTATTTTATCACCATTTTCTCCTTTATATTCCAAAATATTACCCATTACTAGGTCACTAACAGTATTACCGTTAATATCTGCTAATTCTGTTTGATATGCAGTTACAATATATCGTTTTGATTTTCTCCATGCATCAAATTCGATTTGTGTCATTTTATGAATAGAATTACCCGGTACATAAGAAATATATTCATCAGGAGTTTGAACACGTGCCCAATCGCCGGAATATTCAAGAATTTTTACAGGTGTACCCATAATCGCTTGTGTTGCCATTTCGGCTGAATGTTTTCCGGCTGTTCTAAGTGACGCAATTGCTAATTTTACAACAGCCCATGGTTTTTCTTGAGTATATTCAAGTACGGAAATACTATCTACATATTTAACTCCATTTGCTGAAAGGTTTTGTAAAATATTATGCTTAAGAATGTTATTATCTACTTTTCCTTTAAGAATCCATTTACCATCAGATTCTTCAGCATTAATATCAACAATAGCAATTCTGGAATCAGGAGCTAATTGTTTTTTTATTGAACCAATTAATTCATTTACATTTTCTTGGGCATTTGTTATATTACAACCTAATATGATTGCACATGACAAAGCTAAAAATTTGATTGAATGTGTCATAGTTTATAAGTTATTTAATAGGTGTTATTTTGTTTATTATTAGATCTGATTTATATTTTGAAATATTACCGTTTTTCCATTCAACTTCACCAGCTTGAAAATCTACAGTTTCACAACGTAAATATTTCTTTTTAGGATAAAATTCTCCGTTAGTTCCGCTATTTGTGGCAAAACGATAACCATCAATAGATGTTTTATAAAAATCTTGAAAAGGCTCATTATATGTTGTTCGACCTCTAGACATATCGCATGGTACCCAACCAGTACCTTCGAAATAAACTTCAAGCCAATCATGCCATCCTGCATCACCGGAAGGAAATTCCCATCCGCTTTCCCAACGAGCAGGGATTCCGATACTTCTCAATAGTGAAATATATAGTAATGCTACTTGTCCGCAATCTCCATGATTAATTTCCAATACATATTCAGGGATACATGGTATGGTGCTATAATCAATAGCTCCTGCCCATGGATAATTTGCAGAAATCCAATCATATATCAATGACGCTTGTTTTACCGGATTACTTTCTTTCCCTATTATCCGAGTGGCAAGTTCTTTCATTTTATCATTTACCAAAATGTGTGGTAAAACTTGACAAGTATTGTTTATATATTCTTCAGATTGAGTCTTGTATGGTTTTAAGTTACGAAGAATGGTGCTTTTATGGAAAACTTGAGCTCCCACTTCATAACTCATTTTTATTTCAAAGCGAGTTGGTTTATCTTTCTCTGCTTTCTGTTCCATATAAACAGTATTGTGAACACTACCTACAGAATGAGTGACAGGTGAGGTTGAAGATTCTATCTTAAAATTACGTTGACGTCCATTGTCATAAGGAAAAGGTAACCATGCTCTGATTACTTCACCGGATGGAACTTCATTGGCTGGAACTTCAAGAAAATATGTAAGTTCTATCTTTTTCCAATCACACACATTATTTGCATCTAATTTTTGTGTTAAAATATGTTCGCAAATTTTATGAACTTTTGCATAATCGGAACTTTTGTCCTTCGCAATTGTCTCGCTATATAGTTCTTTGTTTAGGAGACTGAAATTTCTAATAGTTTTTCTAAACCATCTTTCTTTACCGTCAATTATTCTTGTTTCCAAATATTTTTTATCTTTCCAAGACTCAATCATTGCATCGGTGGCATTTGGAACTTTTTCCAATAATTGCTTTTTACCCTCTTCTGGTGTTAGTCTAAAATCTTTACGTATTCGGGTCATAATATCTTGCAAAGAATCAACTAACCATTTATATTGTTTCTTTTCTTTTTTAGTCAATCCATTAATTGTCTTTTCAACTACGGCAAAGTTTCCGTTTTTTACATTATTAAGAGCTTCTTGTTTCCAAGATTGAGCATTTACTCCAATTCCCATTGCTACACATACAGCAACTGATAATAGTTTCCTTATTTTATTGTTTAGCATAATTGTGATTTTAGTTATCCATCACAAATGTAATAAAAAATAAGCAAATTAGCTAGATTGATTTGTTTTTTTATCATTTCTATGTAAAATATCTTAAATTGAGAATACATTACATAAGATAAATCAACAAATAACTAAATTTGTAGTGATTTTAATTTAATCAAATATTATGAAGCGTTTTTCAATTACATTAATTTCAATATTAATAGCTATTTCTAGCATATCAGCAAAAAAAGAATATTATGAACTTGTAGATTCTGCTGAAAATAATATAAAAAAACATCAGTGGGATAGGGCTGAATTGTTTTTGAAAGAAATTTTAAGAAGTTATCCGGAAGATAATAATAATTCGCTTATAATATCCAATCTTGCCACAGTTCAGCGCTATTTGGGAAAATATAAAGAATCCTTAAACAATTATACTTATGCTATAAACATGACACCTAATGCTGTGACTTTATTAAAGAACAGAGCATCATTGTACTTAGACATTGATAGTATTTATGATGCTTTAGATGATTTTGAAAGGATTCTTATAATTGATGAAAAAGATGAAGAAACACGATATTATCATGGCATACTTTCAATAAGGGTAGGTGATATGGATGCCGCAAAAAAAGATTTTGATTATATATTGTTTTATAATCCGTCATCCGGTCTGGGACGAGAGGGACTAGCTTTATGGTTTAAAAAAAGAGGCGATAATATAGAAGCGATAAAATATTATTCTGAAATAATAAAACAACATCCGTCTGCTGTAAGATTATCTAATAGAGCCGAATGTTATTTATCTTTGAAGCGACTAAATGATGCTGAAGCTGATATAAGAAAAGCTCTGGAAATGTCTCCGGAAGATGGTTATTTATATGTACTTAGAGCAAAGTTAAATAAGGCTCGATTTAACAGAGAGGATGTTGAAAGAGATTTACTTTTAGCTGAAAAATATGGTATAAGTCGTGAACTTGCAAATGAATTACTTACTAATGGAAAATAATTTTCTTATTTGCAATTTATAAAAAATAGTCGTATTTTTGTTGTATGATTTCAGTATTAGACCATATAGAATATTTATCTCATAAGTACGATTGTGTGATAGTACCGGGATTGGGGGCATTTATTTCACAATACACATGTACTAAAGATAAAGGAATGATATCTTCCCTGAAAAGGAATATAGCATTCAATTCTTCATTGGATTATAATGATGGATTGTTGATGAATTCTTTAATGCGTCGTGAACAAATCAATTCAGATGAAGCAAAAAACATAATCTGTGATTACGTCTATTCTTTACAGAGTCAATTAAAACATGAAGGAGAAGTTCCTGTTGGTAGGCTAGGTTATTTTAGATGTATTGAAAACAATAATTTAGAATTTATTCCATTTATTTCGCATAAGACTAATAATGAATATTTTGGTTTGTCAACACTGAAATTAATACCATTGGTACAAGACGAAATAAGTACTGAGTACGCTGAGAAAAATATAGTATCGTTCCCAAGGAAGTTTATTCAGATAGCAGCTTCTATTATTTTATTAATAGGTATGTACGTTTTTTTGAGTACGCCTATTATAGAACAGAATGATATCAATTATGCAAATTTTAATGCATTTACAATCAAAGACACTTCAGCAGAAACTATTCAGCAAGATTTATATATAGCGATACCTCAAAATAATACAAAATGTGAGCCATCACAAGAACCTTGCATAGAAAAGACTAGGATTACAGATATTACTAAAACACAAAATGAAACAGGTCGTTATTGTATTGTTGTAGCCTCTTTGGCTAGTAAGGAACAAGCCGAAAAGTTTATACAAGAAAAAAAATTAACAGATTGTAATATAACTAAATCAACATCTAAATATCGTGTTTATGTTGCCAGAGGATCTTATGAAGAAATGTTGCAACTAAAACAATTGAAATACTCTAATACTGACGCATGGGTCTGTCGAATATAATAATATTGTTTTGTTCTTTTGCAGGGCGTTTAGTTTATGTATCAAAAAGTGGTTAATCAAAGTTTGAAAATATATAAATATAAAAAAGGAAATCCCATGAGATTTCCTTTTATAATATTTATCTGTTTTATGTTTATTATTCAGCAACAACTTCAAATGAGATTTCAACAGAAACTTCCTTATGAAGTTTGATTGTAGCTTTATAAGAGCCAACTTCTTTAACAGTTTCTTTTATGTAGATTATTTTACGATCTACTTCGTGTCCTAATTGGGCTAGTGCATCTGCAATTTGAATATTGTTAACAGAACCAAATATTGTTCCTGTTGCACTTGTTTTAGCTGCAATAGTAAGAGCAACTCCTTCAAGTGAAGCAGCTTTAGCTTCAGCATCAGCCTTAATTTTAGCCAACTTATGAGCACGTTGTTTCAAGGTTTCTGCAAGTTGTTTAAGAGCTCCGGGAGAAGCAATAATAGCTTTACCTTGAGGAATAAGGTAGTTGCGACCATAACCACTCTTAACTTCTACTACATCGTCCTTGTATCCAAGGTTTGCGATATCTTCTTTCAATATAATTTTCATAAATCGAATCCTCCTTTAAAATTATTTCATCAAATCGGTTACATAAGGAAGAAGGGCTAGGTGACGAGCACGTTTTACAGCTTGAGCCACTCTTCTTTGGAACTTAAGTGAAGTACCTGTAATACGACGAGGAAGGATTTTACCTTGTTCGTTCAAGAATTTCTTCAAGAATTCAGGATCCTTGTAATCAATATACTTGATACCGCTTCTTTTGAAACGACAATATTTTTTCTTCTTTACATCTACTGATAGTGGAGTAAGATATCTGATTTCTGATTGAGCTTGTGCCATATTACTTGTCCTCCTTTACTTCTTCGTTAGTATTAGTAGTTTTTGCACTCTTTAGGCTTCTTCTCTTTGCTGCATACTCTGCTGCATATTTGTCTAGGAAGAATGTCAAGAAACGAATCACTCTTTCGTCACGACGGAAAGCAGTTTCTAGTTTCTTAATCAAAGATGGCTCTGCATCAAACTCAATTAGATTATAAAATCCGGTAGATTTCTTTTGAATTGGGTATGCAAGTTTGCGAAGACCCCAATTTTCAACATTCACGATTTCAGCACCATTGTTGCTTAGGAATGTTGTGAATTTTTCTACCGCTTCCTTCATCTGAACATCAGATAAAACGGGAGTTAAAATGAAAACGGTTTCGTAATGATTCATAACTTTTTAATTATTAATTAAATACATGATTTGCTCATTTTTTGAGCAGTGCAAAGGTAAGAATTATTTTTGTAATATACAACATCCTCATAAATAAACTATTAGTATTATTTTATATGAATAGTACGTTAAACAATTTAAGAAGAGAATTAAATTTATTTAACAATCATCTAATTTGTTGATAGCAAAACTGTTACAAAACAACGGCTATAATATATTACATATAGAAAAACATTTATAAATCGAAAAATAATGAGTAAATTTACTTTGAATTTAAATTTTATCAAAGATGTCAAAAGTTTATACAGAAAAAGTGGAGAAGACACAATCTCTTGCCGAAGGCTTGAAGAGAAACTTCGATAAAGTGAAAGGGTTAGGTATCACTGAAGAGCAAATTCAAGAGCTTTTAAAATTAGCAAATGAAACAGCTGAAATGAGTCATGAATTGGACGGCTTACGTGAAGTGGTAAAACAAAAGGCTTCTGCCGCAAATGCAAAATTGACGGAATTGGCGAGTCTATTACGAGAAACCAAACAAGTTATAAAAACTAATTTCGAACAAATAGGTTGGATAAACTTCGGTATTGAAGATAAACGCTAATCCTAAAAGGCAATCAGAGATTGCCTTTTTTATTTATAAATTTTATATATAACTTTGTACATAAATAGTACTAAGTTTATGGGTAAATTGCTTTTTCTAATAAGTCTATTAATATGTTATAGTGCTGTAATGCATTCGCGCACATGGAATATAGATATTTTAGGCCCTGATTATAGCATGACACAAATTGTTATGCCCGATGATTATTCAGGGAAAGTGGTGTCAACTGTAATAAAAAGAAATACTAAGACAGAATCCTGTAAGGCTGTCTTATATATTCATGGTTACAATGATTATTTCTTTCAAAAAGAGTTGGGTGACCAATTTGTTGCACATGAATATAATTTTTATGCTATTGATTTGAGGAAATATGGGCGTTCAATTCTACATGGACAGAAATTGTTTGAAGTAAGAGATTTAAAAGAATATTTTGCAGATATAGATTCTGCATTGCATATAATAAAGACCGATGGTAATCGAGATATTGTTCTTATGGGACATTCAACAGGTGGACTTATTGCTTCATATTATATGGTTAAAAGCGTAAGCGATAAACAACCTATAAAAGCATTAATTTTAAATAGCCCTTTTATGGATATGAATCTGAGTGATACACAAGAAGAATATCTTTTACCAATGGTGTCAGCGATTTCGGGTTTAATTCCCAATTTATTGATAGAGCAGAATAGTAATGACGCTTATTCGCAAAGTTTGCTAAAGAAATATCACGGTGAATGGGAATATAATACAGAATGGAAACTTCCTCTTTCGCCGGCTGTTACAACAGGTTGGCTTGGAGCCATTTACAAAGCTCAAACTTTACTACAAAAAGGGCAAGATATTAAAATTCCAATATTATTAATGCGCTCAGCTCAAAGCGTAAATGGTATCACTTGGAATCCTGAATTCAATAGGGGAGACGCTGTTTTGGACGTAAATGAGATTTCGGTCTATGGTAAGCAGTTGGGAAAGAATGTAACAGAATTAGTTATAAAAGAAGGCTTACATGATATAATATTATCACGTAAGCCTGTAAGAAATGCGGTATACCTCTATCTATTTAATTGGCTGAAAATCGAATTAAATACCAAAAATTAATCTATTTTAACTTTATTAAAGTTGTTTCCTTGCTGTTTTATATAAATACCCTTTTGTGGATTTTCCACTTTAATACCTTGTAAATTATAATAGACAGGTGTATCTGTGTCGGTTAATATTATTTCTTCTAATCCTGATATATTTACTCCTGATATGTTTTTAAACTTCTTCCAACCAATAGCATTTTTATATGAATTTAAGGAATTTACCGGCACATTCAGATTAGCATAATTATAGGCATTATCATTGAAAACATTATCAGTAATACTTGAAGGATTCTGACTTAATGAAGTTACTGTTTTAACATTATAACATGTACCAAAGGCATATTCTCCAATTTCTTGTACTGATTTCCCAATAGTAATAGAAGACAAATTATAGCAATGCTGAAATGCTCTTTCTCCAATTTTTGCAACTACATTTGGTATAACAATTTTGCTAATATTAGTACCATTGAATGAGTGTGCTCCTATCTCAGTTACTGAGCTCGGGATTTCAACTTCAGATAGATTTTCGCAATAGTACAATAATCCAACCGGTATCTTTGTTACATTTTCTCCAAAGTATACATTAACCAATGAATTACAATAATAAAATATACGTGAATCTATATCGTTAGAATTGATTTCACAATGTTCTGCATTAAAATATAAAGTCTTTAGACTATCACAGAATGAAAATGCGTTATCAGCTAGATATGTGACACTTTGGGGGATTGTTATTTCTGTTATTGCTGTTGATGAGAATGCACCTTTTCCTATTTCGGTTACAGAAATGGGTATATTTACATTTTTCAATCCCTTGCAATCTGTAAATAAATAATCGGGTATTTTCTTGACATTTTCACCTATCACTGCATTCTCTAGAGAAAGACATGTCCAGAAAACATTTGAAATATTATTTGGTGCAACCACTGTTTCACAATTTACAGCATTAAAATTTATGGTTTTAAGTTCATTACAGAACGCAAAAGCAAAACCTCCAATTGTAGATACACTCTCAGGGATTGTAATTTGTGTTACTTTTTCACAATCATTTAAGAAATAGCTTGGAATTTTAATCACACTCTCCCCAATTATCACATTTGTTAATGTACTTGAAGAAAACGCATTATCCATTGTGCAATTCTTAGCATTATAATATATTGTGGTTAGATTTTTACAACTACCCAATGGAGATTCACATATCTGAGTAATTCCTGATGGTATGGTAATTTCTTCTATACCTGTTCCCCAAAATGCGTATTTGCCAATCTCTGTTACAGAATCGGATATATTTATTTCTTTTAAATTTGCACAGCCCATAAGTAGAGATTCTGGTATTATTTTAACACTTTTCCCAAAAACAACTTTATTTAATGCTTCACACGAATTAAATATACCATTTACTTTATTACAATTTATGGCATTAAAATATACAGTAGTTAAATTAGGACAATTTGCGAATGCCATTATACCTATGTTTGTTATAGACTCCGGTATCGTAAGTTCCATTAATCCTGAATATTGAAATGCATAATTACCAATTTCGGTTACAGTATTGGGTATTTCAATGCTTTTCAAACTGGTAACTCTATAAAGTAACGATTCCGGAATTTTTGATACATTATCGCCAAAAGAAATATTACATAATAAATTACAACCGGCAAAACTACTTTCTACAATACAATTTTCAGCATTGTAGTTTAATGTTGTAAGATTATTACATGCACCAAATGCAGATTCTCCAATTATAGACATTGCTCTTGGTATTGTAACTTCTGTCAGTCCAGCATTTTCAAAAGCTCTTTCCTCAATTTCTGTTATTGTATTTGGAATATTTAATGATTTTAATCCCGAACAATTACGAAATAGTTGAGATGGAATCTTGGTAACATTTACACCAAAGATAATTTGATTTAATGAAGAACAATCAGTAAACACATCTCCTTCTGTAACACAATTATCAGCATTGAAATTCAATGTTTTTAGATTAGAACAACCAGAGAAAGCATTCCGTCCTATATATGTTACTGTGTTTGGAATAGTAACTTCATATAATTCTTCACAATCAGCAAATGCACTCTCATTTATAGATGTAATAGTCTCTGGAATAGATATATCAAAATTAAATCCTACTTCAGTAAAAGCATTAGGTGCAATATTTTTTACCCATTTGGGCAAAGTGATCATTCCTTCTGTATTTACATTAAGCCCAATAAAATCATGAAATATATTAGAATATCTTGATGCATCTACATACCCATTAAGAATCTTATTTCCATTTAAATAGTGTTCTTTTCCACAAGGATAAGTTTTAAAATTAGAACCAAGTTCAACACAAGTACGTTCCTTAGGTAACCATGCTATTTCCAATAAATTAGAACACTGTAGTTCACAGCGTTTAATGTTGTCATCTTGCTCTCTTATTATCAGCCAACCAATATATTTTACTGATTCAGGTATTATGAGTTCTTCTATCTCACGGCAGCCGTATAAAAGACCATTAGGAATTCTTTCAACATTATCACCGAATACAATACTCTTAAGAGAAAATGGGAACGGAGAAGAGAAACCATCATAACCGCCACCTAACATAGTTGTTGTATGTAGAGAAAAATATACATTTTTACAGCTATCGGCATTAAAATACACTTTTTCAAGACTGCTGAAAATAGTTGATATTGTATTATCTTTTGGGGTGATTGATTTTATTCCAGGACCTCCACTCATTTCTGCAAATCTGCCATAGAATCCTGATATAGTTTCAGTATATTTAGGAATTGTTACTTCTGTAACATATGGAGAATTTCTAAAACCACTCACTTTTGTTACTTTATAGGTCGTACCACTATATTCAACAACATCTGGTATAACCACTTTACCAGAATAAGGGGATTCCCCCTCAGACGTTGAAACAGAATCTCCTCCTAATATTTTATAATATATACCGCCTTTTTCAAAATCATAACCCACTTCATAGGGGTCTAAGTTATCAGCTGTAGAAGTTCCACCTGTCACATCGGCTATACACATAAATGTACTATGTAAAGACAATAAAACACTTAAGACTAATCTTAAACACAAAATCTTAGTTTTCATAACAATATTATATATTAAGTTAATTAAATATGTAGTAAAGTTAATTATTGTAAATAAATTATCATTGCGAATCAGGTATTTTTGTTTGTTCAATTTGTTTTTGAGCCAATTCTAATTTACGAACAAGAAACATTCTTTTCTTAATAGCAGCTTTACCTTTTAATTTATTTGTTGCATAGCGATAAGTTTCTGCAATTGCTTTGATATATTTTGAATTCAATTGCGTCTCATATGATTTTTCACCTTGATAAATTACTTTTATAATTGAATTTTCATTTTTAGAAACAAAATAGCCAAGTGTGTCACATTGATTATTGTTAAATGTAACGATTTCATACGCAGTACCACCGCTATTGTATCTGTAATTTTGTGCTTTATCATAAGGCACTGAAGATGAGACTACAGTAGAGTTATTTGAAGCTAGTTTGATGCTTGTATGTTTTATATCATGTCCTGTTAAATAGGATACAAGATAAAACATATCATTTTCATCGGTTCTTGGCTCTATAATAGTTTTTTCGATTTTATCAACATCTTTAGCAATAGATTTATGAACGTAAAAACCTTCAACCATATCTTTATGCTTTATATACTGAAATTTACCGTTATATGCTATATTTTCATTTTCAAGAACAGCAATGAGACTGTCATTTTGTGCTATCTCTGCCTTAATTTGTTTTTCTTGATTCAAAGTGAGTAAATGTAAACCTTTTTTTAATAAATCAATATCATCTGTATGATTTTTCTTCAATGAATCAAGTATCAATATGGATTTGTCATATTCTCCAACTTCATATAATGCTTGTGCTTGATTAAACAAATTAATAGCAGACTCATTGGAATTTCCGCATGATTGAACCGTTGCTATAAACAATACAACAGCAAGTTTTGTGATAAACTTCTTAATTGTTACTTCGTTGAACATCTTTTACTCCTTTTATAGTTCTTATTTTTTTAATTAAATCATTTAATGTGGTTTTATCTCCAACACCAATCACCAAATAGCCTTGAAATAAGCCATCATTAGAATCAATTGAAATATTGCGTAAAGTAGTATCTTTTTCTTTGGTAATTATTGAAGTTATATTTGTTACTATGCCTATATCATCGTTGCCCACAATACGTAATGTTACAGCAAATTGTGCTCCTATTTTACCGGACCATGTAGCTCTAATTTTACGATTGGGGTCTTTGCGTAATAAATGTTTAAGATTATTACAGTTTGAACGATGTATTTTGATTGCACCGGTACTTGAAATATATCCTGTTACTTCATCTCCGAAAATAGGATTGCAACATTTGCATAAATTGTAATTTATGCCTTTCATGTTTTCACCTATTACAAGAACATCACGACCAGTCTTATCCTCCTTATCAGCAGTTTGTTGTAAAACAAAATTTGCGGCAGTTTCGTGTACGACTGTTTCCTTGTCTTTGTTCTCTATCTCTAAATAAGTATCAATTACATCATTTACATTAAGTGTCTCATTTGATATTGCTTTATAAAAATCGGTAACAGTTTTATATCCTAATTTCTTTATTGTACGCATTAATAGAGACTCTTCTTCTTCTATTTTTCTGTTTTTGAAACGACGCTGCAACATTTCTTTTCCATATTCTGCCGATTTTGCGTTCATTTCATTGATTGATTGCTTTATTTTGTTACGAGCTTTAGACGTTACCACAAAATTAAGCCAATCAGATTTAGGTGATTGTACACTTGAGGTTAAAATCTCAATAGTATCACCACTTTGCAATTTATATGTGATTTTTTGGTTCTTTCCATTTACTTTTCCACCAATACATGCACAACCCAGTTTGGAATGGATATGAAAAGCAAAATCAAGTAAAGTTGCTCCTTGTGGTAGTTTGTATAAATCTCCTTTAGGTGTAAAAACAAATACTTCTTTATCGTAAATATCCATTTTTACATCTTTCATTAATACCGTTGGACCATCGTTCCCGGTTTCCAGTAGATCACGAACATTATTCATCCAAGAATCAAGATTGGATTCACTTTTGATTCCTTTGTATTTCCAGTGTGCTGCAAGACCGCGTTCTGCAATCTCATCCATTCTTTTTGTTCTAATTTGAACTTCCACCCATTGATTTTCCGGTCCATATACTGTTATATGTAATGATTCATATCCGTTAGATTTTGGGATGGTAAGCCAGTCCTTTAATCTTGCAGGATTTGCCTTGTACATATCGGTTATAATGGAATAAGCCACCCAACACTCGGTTTTTTCTTTTTCAGGAATGGTGTCTATAATCACTCTTATGGCAAACAAATCATAGATTCCATCAACATCTATATTCTGTTTTGCCATTTTATTGTATATTGAGTTAATAGACTTTGTTCTTCCTTTAATGTCAAATTTCAGACCAGCTTTTAAAAGTGCCTCTTTTACCGGTGCTATAAAATTATCGATGTATTCTTCTCGTTTGTCTTTTGTTTGATCCAGCTTATGTGCTATTTGTGTATAAGTGTCACGTTTAGTGTATTTAAGAGATAAATCTTCAAGCTCTGATTTAATTTTATATAAACCCAAACGGTGAGCTAGTGGTGCATATAGATATTTAGATTCACTGGATATATCTATTACAAATTTTTCATTGGGATGATGATTAATCATTCGCATAATACTCAAACGGTCAATAATCATAATGATTATTACACGAATATCTTCTGCAAAAGTTAATAGCAACTTATGATAATTTTCGCTTTCTAAAGCAGAACGTTTTTTATATAAACCGGAAACTTGTAACAATCCTTTTATCAATTTAGCAATATCATTGCCAAATTCTTTTTTTATATAAGTTTCGGGTATAAATTCCGATTTACATAAATTATATAATAATATAGCAATTATCATATTTCGATCTGCGCCGAAACATTCAATCAATGTTAATGCTGTAGCTAAATTTCTTGTTGTTGGATTAATTCCATATTTATCGCGTGCGTAGTGTTTTTGTTCTATACCTTCTTTGATTATTCTATGAACACGATTAATGTCTTCTTTAGTTACTATATCTTTTACTGCATTCAGTAGGGCTTTGCTCTGCTGAATGACGAGAGTTTTTTCCTCGTCATTAAAATATTCTGGTTCCATATCGAATCTTCTTTATCAATTCTTCTTCAAAATTAATATAAGGTAAAGATAAATGCAAATTGTATCTATTAAAATTTGCAACACTTGCGAATTTGCACTAACTTTGGATAAAATTAACAAAAACTATACAACTAACACTCAATAACATGCTTAACACAGAAGATTTAAGACTCCTAAAAGCAAAGGGTATTTCGGAAGAAACTCTTAAAGAACAATTGGAAACATTTAAAACAGGTTTCCCATATCTAAGAATTGAAGCCAGTGCATCAATTGGTAACGGTATCACTAAATTCAAAGATGAAGAAGTTGATGATTGTATCGCTGAATGGGATAAATTCCTTAATGACGGTGGTATTGTGGAAAAATTCGTACCGGCTTCGGGAGCTGCCAGTCGTATGTTCAAGAATATGTTTGAATTTATGAATGGAATTAATGATGTTCCTACAACTGATTTTGAAAAAAAATATTTTAACGAAATTGATAAATTTGCTTTTTACAATTCACTTAACAATGAATGTGTAAAAAATCATGGTAAAGATATTCCAACATTAAAGGCTGAGGGAAAATACAAAGAAATTGTACAATGCATGTTGAAAGACAGTGGATTAAATTATGGTTTTCTACCCAAAGCTTTACTTCAATTTCATAAAATAGGGGATGAAGTACATACTCCGCTTGAAGAACATCTTGAAGAAGGAGCACAATATGCAACAGATAAAGATAATAATGTAAATATTCATTTCACTGTTTCACCTGAACATAAACCGGAATTTATAAAACTCATTGATTCAAAAGTTCCTGAATTTGCTGAAAAATGGGGAGTTAAATATCATGTTTCAATGTCGGAACAAAAGCCTTCAACTGATACTGTTGCTGTTGATATGGAGAATAATCCATATCGTGAAAATGGAAATTTACTATTCCGTCCGGCAGGTCATGGTGCTTTATTAGAAAATCTCAATGAAATAAATGCCGATGTAGTATTTGTTAAGAATATTGATAATGTTGTACCTAGCAGCTTGCGTGCAGAGACAATAAAGTATAAAAAGGTCATCGGAGGTTATCTTGTCAAAGTCCAAAAACAAATTAAGACTTATCTTGAAATGTTGGAAAGTGGTAACTATACTATGGCTGACATTCGTGAAATGATTCAATTCTTACATGATACATTATGTGTACGACATGAAGACACCAAACATCTAGAGGATTGTAAGCTGGTTTTATATATAAAGAATAAACTAAATCGACCTATCCGTGTATGCGGTATGGTGAAAAATGATGGAGAACCCGGAGGTGGTCCTTATATTGCATACAATAACGATGGTTCTACATCTCCTCAAATTCTTGAATCGGCACAGTTTGACATGTCTAAACTTGAATCTGCAGAACTTATTAAATCCGGTACGCATTTTAACCCTGTTGATTTGGTATGTTATATTAAGGATTATAAGGGTAACAAATTTAACTTGAAGAACTATGTTGATAAAAAGACCGGTTTGATTTCAGAAAAGTCAAAATCAGGTACAACAATCAAAGCCCTTGAGCTTCCCGGATTGTGGAACGGTTCGATGAGTGATTGGAATACCATATTTGTAGATGTACCTTTAGCAACATTCAATCCTGTAAAAACCGTGAATGATTTGTTGCGCGTACAACATCAAGGTTAATTTAATAAGAGACATAATATATAAAACTCCTCTGTTTTAGAAATATTACAGAGGAGTTTGCGTTCAAACAAAATCAATTTTATAGTGTTATATTATAGGTTAAAAATATAGAAATATGAAAAATATAATATTAGGTATATTTGTTGTTATAGCAAGTTTTCTGATTTCTTGTGCCAATGCAGCTATGCCAAAACAAGTAAAAGAAATAAACCAAGAACAATTCTCGAAACAAGTAGGTGATTATTCTAAAGGATTTGAGAATTTTAAAATGTTAGGTACAAAACCTGTTATTCTTGATATCTATGCTACTTGGTGTGGACCTTGTCGTCGCTTATCGCCAATTTTAGAGGAATTGGCAACTGAGTATAAAGGTAAAATTGATTTTTATAAAATCGATTTAGATAAAAATAGAGAACTTGGTAATGCTTTTGGTGTACAATCTATTCCAATGGTGATATTTTTTCCAGTAAAAGGGAATCCGCAATATATAATGGGGCTTTATCCAAAAAAAGAACTCAATGAAGTCATTAATTATATGTTCTTCCCTAAAAATAATTGTAAGTAATTTAAGGGAGGTTCTATAAATTAATCCATTGTTAATCAGTGTATTATTTGTATATT
>CAZTFX010000002.1:0-84520 GCA_964613095.1 uncultured Muribaculaceae bacterium
CACTACAAAGGTATCACTTATTTATAGAAACACATACTTTTGCTACTGAGCCGTAGAGACGATACGCTATCAAGCATACTTTGTACCGATCTGCAACCTCTTCACTTCGCTTTCAACTAACAAGGGCTAAATTCGTGCTGAAACTAAAAGATTAATCGCTAAGTATTGAATTTTCAACCACTTAGCGATTAATTGTGTGGTCCCACTTGGGCTTGAACCAAGGACCCCCTGATTATGAGTCAGATGCTCTAACCAACTGAGCTATAGGACCTGCTTTTTCTTGTTACCTCGAAAAGCGAGTACAAAGGTATGCTATTTATTTTAATCTTGCAAGATTTCGACAAAATTTCTATCAATCTTTTGACATTGTTGCTGCCAAACGGTTCACTTTACGCATTTGGAATATTATCATTATTGTTGTTACCAAAGTTGCAACCAAGTCGGAAGTAGAATATGCAATCCAAATACCTGTAAGACCAAATATTCGGGATAAAATGTAAATCAACGGTAACAAGAACAATATTTGACGTGTCAAACTCAAAAATATAGATTTTCCGGCCAATCCCAAAGACTGAAAATAATTGGTAGATACAATTTGAAATCCCACAGCCCAAAATACAATCGTACCTATTCGTAAAGCAACACATGTATTTTCAATCAATTCAGGATCGGTGGTAAAAGCTCGGGCTATCCAATGAGGAGCTAATTGAGCACCTAAACATCCCACAAAAGTAACAACAGAAGCAGCTACTACCGATAACCAATATGCTTTTTTCAAGCGATTGAATTTACGCGCACCATAATTAAACCCAATTATAGGTTGCATTCCTTGAGTTATACCTACCACTACCATACAGAGCAGCTGTGCGTAAGTCATCAAGATTCCCAATGCGCCTACAGCATTATCGCCACCATATTGATGTAACAAATTATTTACTATACCATTTAAAGCACTACCTGCCATATTAACCACAAAAGGGGCTGCCCCGATGGCTGTAATGGAAATAAAAATATGCCATTTCAAGCGATAAATACCGGGCTTAAAATGCAATTCACTCTTTTTTGAGAAAAAATGCGTCATCACAAACAGCATGGAAACAGTCATTGCTATATCTGTTGCCATTGCTGCACCCTTTATCCCCAAATCAAGGACAAAAATGAATATCGGAGCCAAAATAACATTTAATCCGGCACCTATAAACATCGTAACCATAGCACGAGATGGATAACCCGAAGCACGCATTATATTATTGAATGAAAAACATAAATTCATTACAAGCATACCCGGTAGAATGTAAGCCATAAAATCATGTGCATAAGGTAATGTAACCTCACTAGCTCCAAACAGTATCAAAATATCGTCCAAGAATATAGCAAAAAGCGAAATATAAATGATACCGAAAAGCATGGTAAGTACAAGACTATTTCCTAGTATTTGCTCCGCTTTTGCTTTATCATTCTGCCCCAAAACAATAGATATTCGGGCTGCTGCACCTGCCCCAATCAAAGTTCCTACCGCTGCCGACAAGTTCATAACCGGAAATGTTATGGCAAGTCCTGCAATAGCCTCACTACCTACGCCCTGCCCAATGAAAATTCTATCTACAATATTATATAGTTGCATTACCACAATACCAACAATGGCAGGCAAGCTATATTGCCACAACAAACGACCTACCGGCTCATTTCCGAGCTGATAAATACTATTCTTTTTACCTTTCATTATCCTTTTTACCTTTTTCAGAATGCAAAGGTAATGAATAATTGCATATTTTTTGTATCATACCCACAAAAAGAAATTTTCTTTTAGCAATTTTCTATTTTTACTTTAAATTTGTAAAACATTTTATTGAAAATACGATTAATTGTAATCTGATATGATTTATAAATATGATTACCTCATTATCGGCTCAGGTATTGCCGGCATGAGTTTCGCTTTAAAAGTGGCAAAGACAGGAAAAGTTGCTTTAATTTGTAAAACCACTCTTGATGAAGCTAATACAGCATTGGCGCAAGGCGGAGTAGCTTCAGTCACTAACCTGCTTGTCGATAATTTTGACAAACATATAGAAGACACGATGATTGCCGGAGACTGGCTTAGTGACAAAGAAGCTGTAAAACAAGTTGTCACCAAAGCTCCTTCTCAAATACAAGAACTGATTAATTGGGGTGTCGATTTTGATAAAAACGAAAACGGAGAATTTGATTTGCACCGTGAAGGAGGTCATTCCGAATTCCGTATTCTCCATCACCAAGACAACACAGGGTTTGAAATACAGGACAGCTTGATTAAAGCCGTAAAGAAACACACAAATATTGATATATTTGAAAATCATTTTGCAGTAGAAATATGTACCCAACACCATCTAGGCAAAATCGTTACACGTCGCACTCCCGACATCACTTGCTATGGAGCCTACATCTTTAATCAAGAAACAGGAGAGGTTAACACATTCCTTTCAAAAGTCACATTAATGGCTACCGGAGGTTGTGGTGCCGTATATCGCACAACAACCAATCCATTGGTAGCAACCGGTGACGGTATTGCAATGGTATATCGTGCCAAAGGAACCGTTCAAGACATGGAATTTGTCCAATTTCACCCTACTGCACTATATCACCCGGGAGATCGTCCATCATTCTTAATCACCGAAGCCATGCGAGGTTATGGAGCAGTACTTCGCACACTCGACGGAAAAGAATTTATGCACAAATACGACCCTCGCCTATCTCTTGCTCCACGCGACATTGTAGCTCGTGCTATCGACAACGAAATGAAAACTCGCGGAGAAGATCATGTTTTCCTTGACGTAACCCACAAAGACCCAGAAGAAACAAAACATCATTTCCCTAATATTTACAAAAAATGTCTCAGTCTAGGAATAGACATTACGAAAGACTATATTCCTGTAGCTCCTGCAGCACACTATTTGTGCGGAGGTATAAAGGTCGACCTTAACGCTTGTTCTTCCATTCAAAGACTTTATGCAGTGGGAGAATGTTCATGTACAGGACTTCACGGAGGCAACCGATTAGCTTCAAATTCCCTTATTGAAGCTGTCGTTTATGCCGATGCTGCAGCAAAACATTCAATGAAACACATCAATGAATATTCTTATCGCGAAGATATTCCCGAATGGAACGATGAAGGAACACAGCACCCCGAAGAAATGGTACTTATAACACAAAGCGCCAAAGAAGTGGGAGAAATTATGGGAACATACGTAGGAATTGTGCGTAGTAATCTGCGTCTTGACCGTGCTTGGAACCGATTGGATATCCTTTACGAAGAAACCGAAAAATTATTTAAATCCAGTAAGGTTTCTCGTCAAATATGCGAATTACGCAATATAATCAACGTTGGTTACTTGATTATGCGTCAAGCGAAAGAACGTCATGAATCTCGCGGTCTCCACTATACCATCGACTATCCCCCAAAGAAATAATAGCATGCACTCATTTTCTTCTTTTCACTAAATTCATGAATTTTGATTAAATTTGAAGTGTTTTATTTTTGTTTTTGAAGTGATTTAAGCTAAATTTGCACAAATTACCTATTTTACGGACTAAAACAACTAAAATTCTAATGAAAATCTTAAAAGGACTATTTCTTGCCGTTTTTATGGCACTGGTTGCAATGAGTGCATATGCAGCAAAACCTGTTGAAGTGGGTGCAGCTCAAGTTAATGAATATGTTCCATTGCTTAAAGGAAAACGTGTGGCTATTCTTAGTAATCACACCGGTATGGTGGGTGATAAGCACACACTTGACATTATGTTGGAAAACGGAATCAATGTAACAACCATCTTTTCTCCTGAACACGGATTTCGCGGAAATGCCGATGCCGGCGAACATGTAAAAAGTGGCGTAGATTCAAAAACAGGAATACCTATCGCTTCTCTTTATGACGGTAAAAGTTCTATGCCAAGCAAAAAAACTATGGCTAAGTTTGATGTATTTGTAGTAGATATTCAAGATGTAGGTCTTCGTTATTACACTTATTACGTAACAATGATGAAACTCATGGAAGCTGCTGCTACCTATGGAAAGGGATTTATCGTTCTTGACCGTCCAAATCCCAACGGTATGTATGTAGATGGTCCTATTCTTGACATGAAATACAAATCGGGAGTTGGTTATGCTCCGATACCTGTTGTTCACGGCATGACAATGGGAGAACTTGCAAAAATGGCAAATGGTGAAGGTTGGTTAAAAGACGGATTGAAACTTCCTGATAACAAATTGCACGTAATTACTTGCAAGAATTACACTCACCAAACTCGTTATCGCCTACCTATACCTCCATCTCCAAACTTGAGATCAATGCTTGCTATTTATCTATATCCTTCAACATGCTATTTCGAAGCAACTCCGGTAAGTCTTGGTCGTGGAACCGACAAACCATTCCTTTGCTACGGACACCCAAACATGAAGGGTTATGACTACAAATTTACTCCTCGTAGTGTTGATGGAGCAAAATTCCCTCCTCAACTAGATCGTGAATGTTATGGCGTAGATTTATCCAATATCACCGAAGACGAAGCTATTGCAATGGGGGTAAACCTTGAATATACTATCGACGCATATAAAAATCTTAATCTTGACGACCACTATTTCCGCAGTTTCTTCGAATTACTTATAGGTGATGGTGAAATACGTAAGATGATTAAAAACGGTAAATCGGCTGCCGAAATTAAGGCTACTTGGGCTGATGACGTAATAAGTTTCAAGCAACAACGCCGTCCTTATCTTCTTTACGCAGAATAACAACAAAATCTATCAATAAAATAAAAATTAAACAGAAATGACTCCTTGGGTAGTATTAGCGACAATTGTAGGATATTTTTGCCTACTATTCCTCATCACATTCTTGGCTAACCGCAAGAGTAAAGATGCCGGCTTCTATGCCGACAGCGTAAAAGCGCCTTGGTGGATTGTATCATTTGCCACTATGGGTGCAGCAATTTCGGGTGTTACATTCGTATCGGTACCCGGTATGGTCGAAGCTAAGGGATTCTCTTATCTTCAAATGCAATTCGGATTCATCATCGGTTATGCAGTAATTGCATTTATGCTTGTTCCTATGTTCTACAAGCGTAATCTTGTTTCTATCTATGGATATTTGGCACAACGTTTCGGTTCAAACACCCACAAGAGTGGTGCTTGGTTTTTCTTCGTCTCAAAAATGCTTGGAGCCGCAGTACGTTTTTATGTAGTGTGTGTTACACTTCAGGCATTGGTATTTGCTCCATTAGGTATTCCATTTGAAGTAAACGTATTGTTCACCGTAGCTCTTATTTGGTTATATACCAAGCAAGGTGGTGTAAAAACCGTCATATGGACCGATACATTAAAGTCGTTCTGCCTTGTAGCTTCGGTTGTGCTTTGTATAATCCTTATAGCTAACGGCCTCGGTTATAACTTTGGTGACATTTTCGGAGCTATTGCCGATGATCCAAACAGTAAACTATTCTATTTCGATAATCCTAAAGAAGGTACTTATTTCTGGAAACAATTCATTGCAGGTATATTCATGGTAATTGCAACATGCGGTCTTGACCAAGACATGATGCAACGCAACCTTGCATGCAAAAACTTCAAGGAATCACAAAAGAACATGCTTGTGAGTGCCGTAACTCAAGTTTTTGTTGTAGGATTATTCTTATGTTTAGGAGTTCTTCTTTATCAGTATGCCGGTAAGATGAATATCGTTGCCGAAAAATCGGATGACTTGTTTGGTCTTATCGCAGCCGGCGGAACAATGCCGATTTTCGTAGGTATCTTGTTTATTTTAGGTCTTTGTGCCGCTGCTTATTCTGCTGCAGGTTCAGCATTGACGGCTCTTACTACATCTTTCACTGTTGACATCTTGAAAACACAAGATAAAGAGGATAAGAGCAATGAAAAGAAAAAACGTGAATTTGTTCACGTATCAATGGCTGTGGTAATGGCTATCGTTATCATCGTATTTTATTACTTAAACAGCCAAGACGCAATCAGTGCTGTTTACTCTATTGCAAGTTATACTTATGGTCCTATTTTAGGTTTGTTTGTTTTCGGTATGTTCAACAAGAACAAAGTACACGATAAGTTCGTGCCATACGTATGTATCGCATCACCTGTAATCTGTTATTTCGTTCAAGATTGGTTGTTCAAGACATTTGGATATGTAATGAGCTTTGAATTACTATTGCTTAACGCATTTGTTACAGTATTAGGTCTTGCTATAATTGCAAAAAAGGAAAAAGCTGAAGACGCATAAGAAAAATCATTTATGGCAAAAAACGTCATAAATAAATACATTTGGATAGTTGATACTATTCAACGATATGGAAGAATCACCCGCGAGGAGTTAAACAACTTGTGGGTGAACTCTTCTTTATCCGATGGCAATCCCATGTCACGACGCACATTCTACAACTATCGTCAGGGTATTGCCGAGACTTTCAATATCGATATAGAAAACGACACATCGACTTATGAATATTATATTGCCAGTGACGAAAGCGGGCAATCATCAAGAATGTTAAACCTACTTCTTGACTCGGCTTCAATGAGTGGATTATTACGCGATTCCCACGATGTGAGTAACCGAATCATTTTAGAAGATGTTCCTTCGGCGCGCACAAACCTACCACTTGTTATGCAAGCCTTAAAGGCATGTAATCGCATTACATTCTCTTATCGCGCATATAATCGAGTCAACACCAGTTTTGGTGTCACAATAGAACCCTATTGTGTACGTCTTTTCAAGCAATTATGGTATGTGATAGGATATAACATAAAAGATAAAAAGATAAAAACTTATTCACTTGACCGAATGAATGATGTTAACATCAATCCCGACACATTTATAATGCCAGCAGACTTCGATGGAACATCCTATTTTAATGACTGTTTTGGCATAATGACAAGTCACGGCAAGGCAAAAGATATTGTGCTACGTGTATCACCTCAAAAGGCTAAATACTTGCGAGCATTACCACTTCATCACAGTCAACACGAAGAAATTCATGACCAATTTTCCCTATTTCACTATCACTTATTTATAACCAACGATTTTGTGGCTGAAATTTTATCTCATGGAGCCGAAGTACAAGTGGTATCACCTATTGAATTAAGAGCAATTGTAATTACACAACTTCGAAACGCCCTAAATCAATATTAACAAAACCAATATGGAAAAGAATTTGACACAAGAAGAAATAGAAGCAATAGTAACTCGCGGAGTTGAATTATTCAAAAGTGGTTTTAATTGTACTCAGGCTGTTGTAGGAGCATTTGCCGACCTTTACGGTGTACCACAAGACGTAGCGTTACGTATGAGTGCTTCTTTTGGCGGAGGCATGGGACGAATGCGTCTCACTTGCGGAGCAGCCAGCGGTATGTTTATACTTGCCGGATTGGAAAACGGATGTTCTACAACCGAAGCTCCTCAAAAACGTGCAGAAAATTACAACCTTGTTCAAGAGCTTGCCGCTGAATTTAAAAATGAAAACGGTTCCCTTACATGTGCCGAATTATTAGGACTTCGCACTGGAAAGCTCGAATCCCCTACTCCTAATGCCCGCACTCAAGAATATTACAAAAATCGTCCTTGTGCCATGATGGTAGAAAGTGCTTGTCGCATTTTTGCAAAGAAAATCAGTTCCTAATACCCTGACTAAAATTCACTAAAGAACTTAGGCTTAATTACTATACCCATGCGTAAACGTGAATGAAATTGCTTGTAATCAAGCATGCTTTCACCATAGCCATTATAATACTGCAAGAAAAGGTACTGGTTGTCTTTCTTGAAAAGACGGTAATTAAACTCTACTATTGTATTGTAATTCAGGTTCCACCCTTTACGTTTTATCAGGGTAAGAGCCAATCCAATTTTTTTGTCACGAGAAGTAACCTGAATTCCACTCTGATAGATTCCGCTATATCTTAAAATATCTTTGTTATTAACACCATCTACAATCGGTATCCAATATTTGGCATGAACCATGAACTGAGGACTTAAATAAATAGAACCGCAGAATGAAATTTTATTCCAACTCCGAGAATTTATAGAATCCCGCCCATTGCTCTCATGTTCTATCAAGACCGAAGCCTTTCCTATCACTCGATCTTTCACGATAAGCAATTTACTCAATCCCAAACCTGGATTAAAATTAAGGTCACGCACAGGCATTGAATTTTGGAAAACATTCCAAAAAACCTTTTGATTATAGAATAAAAACAGATAGGAATTAAACGGTAATGTACTTTTAGTCAATCGTTGTGCTATACTCACTTGAAATTTCACATCGCTATTGGTGCGAGTAGGACGAGAACCGATAGTGGTTCCTACCGTGAAATAATTATCCTTATAAAGAGAAAAATAAGGACCATTATCAAATTCGCGACGGATACTATCAGAAAGACGTTCATCATTTTCCATTTTAACAATCTGAGCTTGCAAAGATGAGTAAATCCCCACAAACATCAACATCAAGAAAATTAAATGTCTCTTCAACATCACTATAATCCTTTTTCTATAAACATTGCAAAAATATAAACAATCTTTTATTAATGCAATTACATAACTCCATATAAATAGTTTAAATTACCTGACATCAACATTTAATATCACATTTTAATGAAGAATTTACCATTTATGAATGAAGAATAAGCGTTTTTTTGTATTTTTGCAAGATAATGGTGTATAGTGCCTTATAACATAAGAAATAATAACGAAAAAGACATAAAAGACATGGGCTTACTAGATTTAAGCGAACAAGAAATCGTGAGACGTAACAGTCTCGCAGAAATGCGTAATATGGGAATTGAACCATATCCCGCTGCCGAATATAACGTATCAGCATATACAACCGATATTAAGGCTGAATTTAAAGATGAAGAACCTGTGCGTGATGTTACCATTGCAGGTCGTGTGATGAGTCGCCGTATCATGGGAAAAGCATCATTCATGGAACTACAAGACTCAAAAGGAAGAATACAAGTTTATATAAGTCGTGATGACATTTGTCCCGATGAAAATAAAGACATGTACAATGTCGTATTCAAGAAATTACTTGATATAGGGGACTTTGTTGGTATTAAAGGTTTTGTATTCCGTACCCAAATGGGTGAAATAACAGTTCATGCCAAAGAATTAACCGTATTGAGCAAGTCATTACGCCCTCTTCCTATCGTTAAAATGAAAGACGGTGTTACCTATGACGCATTTGATGACCCTGAACTTCGTTATCGTCAACGTTATGTCGATCTTGTGGTAAACGAAGGGGTAAAAGAAATTTTCATCAAGCGAACAAAAGTATATAGTTCAATGCGTGAATATTTCAACAGTAAGGGATATCTTGAAGTAGAAACTCCTATACTTCAATCTATTCCGGGAGGAGCAGCAGCTCGTCCATTCATCACTCACCACAATGCTCTTGATATTCCTCTATACCTACGTATTGCCGATGAACTTTACTTGAAACGTCTTATCGTAGGCGGATTTGAAGGTGTCTATGAGTTCGGTAAAAACTTCCGCAATGAAGGTATGGACCGCACTCATAATCCGGAGTTTACTTGTATGGAAATATACGTATCCTACAAAGACTACAATTGGATGATGGATTTCACCGAAAAAATGCTTGAGAAAGTGTGTATGGATGTGAATGGTACTCATGAAGTAAAAGTAGGTGACAACATGATTAGCTTCAAAGCACCATTCAAGCGAGTAACAATGCTTGACAGTATCAAGGAATTCACCGGTTATGACCTCACAGGCAAAAACGAAGATGAAATTCGCGCTATCTGTAAAGAATTGAAGATGGAAGTGGATGAAACTATGGGTAAGGGTAAACTTATCGACGAAATCTTCGGTGAATTCTGTGAAGGAAACTATATACAACCGACATTTATCACCGATTATCCGGTAGAAATGTCTCCTCTTACCAAACGCCATCGTTCTAATCCGGATCTTACAGAACGTTTTGAACTTATGGTTAACGGAAAAGAGTTGTGTAACGCTTATTCTGAGCTTAACGACCCTATCGATCAGGCTGAACGTTTTAAAGAACAACTTCGCTTATCCGAAAAGGGAGATGACGAAGCTATGTTCATCGACCAAGATTTCGTACGCGCACTTGAATACGGTATGCCTCCTACATCGGGTATGGGTATCGGTATGGATCGCCTTGTTATGCTCATGACAGGTCAAAGCACCATTCAAGAAGTTCTCCTATTCCCTCAAATGCGTCCCGAAAAAGTTGCAAAACGCGACAGTGTTGAAAAATACGTAGAAATAGGTGTACCGGAGGAATGGGTTGAAGTAATCCAGAAAGCAGGTTTTTTGACCGTTGAAAGTTTAAAAGGAGCAAATCCCGGTAAACTAATGCAGGATATCTGCGGATTGAATAAAAAACATAAGTTAGGCTTAAAGAATCCAAGCAATGATGAAATTGCATCTTGGATTGAAGCGGCAGAAAAATAAACCGAATTCATTTTTTGAATCGGAATAAATAAAGATCACAACTTAAAACATATAGCTGGGACATATGAATAATCATTTCCCGGGCAAAATAGCAGTAATGGGTGGCGGTAGCTGGGCTACCGCACTCGCTAAACTGCTATTAGCCAATAATACGAATGAAAAGATAATGTGGTATATGCGGCGCGATGACCGTATTGCCGATTTTTTAAAGACAGGACACAACCCTGCTTATTTAAGTGATGTTCGTTTTGATATAAATCGAATAGAATTTTCAAGCGACATCAACAAGGTGTGTAATGAAGCAGATACGTTACTTCTTGCCATGCCTTCACCATACATGAAGGAACATCTCAAGAAGATAACTGTTGATATCAGTGACAAATATGTTGTCACGGCAATAAAGGGAATTGTCCCCGATGAAAATGTTGTCATCACAGAGTATATGCGTGATTTCTATAAAGTGAAACCGGAAAATATTCTTGTGGTGAGTGGTGCCTGCCACGCAGAAGAAGTGGCTCTTGAACGAATGTCCTATTTAACAGTAGGATCAAATAATGAAGAACTAAGCCGAAGTTTTGGAGAAAGACTTAACGGTCCAAAGATGAAAACAGTCATATCACATGACGTTACCGGAATTGAATATGGTGCTGTTTTAAAAAATGTATATGCTATTGCTTCCGGTATTCTTCATGGGATGAAGAATGGTGATAATTTTCAAGCCATGATGGTTAGTAATGCCATAAAAGAAATGGAACGTTTCCTTCAGAAAGTCAATCCATGTAAGCGAAACATCTGTGACTCGGTCTATTTGGGTGACTTATTGGTAACTTGTTACTCAAAATTCAGTCGAAATCATAATTTCGGTGCAATGATTGGAAAAGGATATTCCGTGAAATCGGCAATGATGGAAATGGAAATGGTTGTAGAAGGCTATTATGGAACTAAATGTATATACGAAATAAACAAAAAATATGGAGTTGAAATGCCTATACTTGATGGTGTTTATTCTATATTATATAATAAAGAATCTCCCACAAGCACAATACAAAAAATAGCGACACAACTCGTATAATAATAATAGAAATATAATAAACTTTAATTCAACATATAATGAAAAAGATTCAAGTTATCAATCAAAATGTACTTGGTACTGTAAGTGAAAGTGCTATTAATGCTCTTAACACTGCTGCAGCACAAGCTATTGAGAAGTTGGACAAAGGAACCGGAGCCGGTAACGATTTCCTAGGATGGGTAAAACTTCCTGCTGAAACAGAAGATACTCTGCTGGATGAAATCAATGAGGCGGCAAAAGCTTTCAACGAATGTGAATATGTCGTAGCAATCGGTATTGGAGGCAGCTATTTAGGTGCAAAAGCTGTAATTTCGGCTTTAAGTGATTCATTTGCAGAATTCAAACCGGCTAATGGTCCTCGCGTACTTTTTGCAGGACAAAACATAGGTGAAGACTATACCTATGAATTGGTTGAATTACTAAAAGGTAAAAAATTCGGTATTATCGTTATTTCCAAATCAGGAACAACAACCGAACCGGCTATTGCATTCCGTATTTTAAAAGAACTTCTTGAAGCACAAGAAGGCAAAACCGAAGCCGCAAAATTGATTGTAGCCATAACTGATGCTAAGAAAGGTGCACTTCGCAAACTGGCAACCGAAGAAGGCTATAAAACATTTGTTATTGCCGACAATGTGGGAGGGCGTTTCTCTGTACTAACTCCGGTAGGACTTCTTCCTATCGCCGTTGCCGGATATGATATAAAAGCCCTTGTTGAAGGTGCACGTAACATGCAAACAGCTACCGCCGAAGTCGGAAACGACAATATCGCAGTAAAATATGCAACAACACGTAATGCTCTTTACCAAGCCGGCAAAAAGATTGAAATACTTGTAAATTATAATCCTAAACTACACTATTTCGCCGAATGGTGGAAACAACTCTACGGAGAAAGCGAAGGAAAAGACAAAAAGGGGATTTTCCCTGCTTCGGTTGACTTTACTACCGACCTTCACTCAATGGGACAATGGATTCAAGATGGTGAACGCACAATATTTGAAACCGTTATCACAGTAGAAGAACAAGCTCACACAATGACTATTCCTACCGACGCAGACAATCTTGACGGATTAAATTACATCGCCGGTAAACGCATTGATGAAGTAAATAAAATGGCAGAGCTTGGTACTCGTATTGCTCACGTAGATGGAGGTGTACCCAACATGATTATAACTCTTCCACGTCTTGATGAAAAATGCCTTGGCGAACTTATATATTTCTTTGAAATAGCTTGCGGTATCAGTGGTTACATTCTTGATGTGAATCCGTTTAACCAACCGGGGGTTGAAGATTATAAACGCAACATGTTTGCCCTTCTCAATAAACCGGGTTATGAAGAAGAAAGCAAAGCCATCCAAGCCAAAATAAAATAAATTTCAAAGGACGCTACAATCCACCAATTAAAAGGTATTAGTTGCTTCTTTAATGGTAATGAATTGGTTACCGTTTCCCTCTAATAAAAAGTTCTTGTAGGATGTATCCCTATAAGAACTTTTTATTTTTGTTCTACTTTTTATAAACCTCTATTTTACTAAGATTTTTTTGATAGAGCCATCACTCATTTTCACTATATTCACTCCTTTTGTGGGTTGTGTCAAGAGTTTTCCGGTAATATCATAACGATCCACTTCCTCTATATTATTATTATCCACATTATCAACACCCACTGCAGCATCAAATTCTTCCACTTTGTCGAATTTATTCCAATCAGACAAAGACGCATAAATATCTTTTGTTCCATATGGAATTTTTAATGTGGCATAATGAAACATTACGTAATCCTGCAGACGATCTCCTTCAGTCCACCAGTCAGGATCATTTAAAGAACATTCCTTGGGTGTTTTAGAATAAGATAATACCTCTTTCACATTAGTACAACGTACAAAACTTTTATTTGCAGTTGGTGTTCCATAAAAAACAATTTTACTTGAGCCACAATGAGCAAATGCATAATATCCAATTGATTCAACCCCATCCCCAATACTTATATCGTTTAATTCCGACCAACTAAATGCATAATCGCCTATTGTTTTTACATTTCCGGGAATATGGATATACTGTAATTTAGATTTATAAAAAGCATACTTTCCTATAGCTTTGACTTTATCAGGGATGATTATCTCCTGTATTGTAGTTTTATAAAAAGCAGAATCTCCGATAAATTCCACATTATCAGGAATAATAGTATTTTTACTTGACAATATCAAAATTTTATCGGCATTTGACATAATAGCATTACAATTATTCGGAGAGGAATATATGGTATTTTCTTTATCTACATTTATAGTCTCAAGTGTACTAATATTATTTATAAAATCTGTTATTTTTATAAGTGAAACATTCTTTCCAATATTCAAATTATGTATTGTAGTGTACTCTATAAATGGTAGAGATGTTTTTAGATTTCTGCCCAAATAAAAATTATTAATTGTACAATTAATAAAAGTTTTAGAAGAACACTCTAATATGTCATTCGTATCTTCAACATAAAGATTTAAATCATTACAACCCGAAATAGAGTAGCTCTCAATATTTTTAACAGTATTTGGAATAATAAGAGAAAAAGAGCTGAGATTACGAAAAGCATCTACACCTATAATTTCTACATTTCTTGGTATTATTGTTTTCTTACATGCTTTAATAAGTTTATTTGTTGCAGTTTCTATAATAGCGTTACAATTATCGCGAGAATCGTAGGTAAGATTTCCATCTTCTACTATTATTGACACCACATCATTTGTATCAAAAACACTTCCCCCATCAATAAATGTAACAGATTTTGGAATTTTTATTGACGTTAATTTACAGTTGGAGAAAGCTCCAGATCCCAATGTGGTAAGGGACTCAGGAAATACAACTGAAGTCAATCCACAATTATAAAATGCATCATACTTTATAAAAGTCAAACTTTCAGGTAATTTTATTGACACTAAATTTGTGCAATTATAAAATGCTCTTACTCCAATTTGCATAATATTATTTGGAAGTTCTATAGAATTCAACTTCTCACAATTATAAAAAGCCTCATCCCCAATTACTCCTCTTTTATTTATAGTATCGTTTGTATTATCTGATAATTTAACCGAAACTAACTTAGAACAAGAACGAAATGCTTCTTTACCAATACTTGTAAGATTATTTGATAGTGTTACAGAACTTAATTTACATAAGTAAAAAGCTTGTTCTCCAATTTCAGTTACCGTATTCGGGATTTCAATTGAAGTTACCTCATCATTATAATAACAACATTTTTCTGCCAACTTTACCACGTTATAATCAAGCCCAAGAAACGACACCACAGACGGAATGACTACATCTCCGGTTGCTTCAATACAAGAAAGTTCCACTTCTTTGTTTTCTTCCGAGATTATAGAAAATAATAAATTATTACTTAAGAATTGAGTTTGGGCATATATTGTTGTGGAAAATAATGCTAAAAAACCAACCACAACTAACTTAAACTTTAATAAAGTTTTCATAATTGGACGTTTTTAGTTATTTTTAAATCATTGTCGGGAAAAAATATTGATACTTATAAGTTTTGTTATCTTCCCCGCCTATTGTTATACTCATTTTAGTCTTATTCGCTTCATAATCATTGAAAACAGTCACCGAAGATGGAATAGGACTATCTCCTATAGGAGTAACAATCGGAGTTAGAGAAATGGGTTCTGTAAAAAGAATACCATCATATAACTCTTTTGTTTCGGTTCTCACAACAAATTGACCTAAATCCATAGGATCATCGCTTGTGGTAATAGCAGGTGATGTTATTTCACCGTAAGGTTTAAACGTAAAAAGTCTTAACTTTTGGACTTTTGAAACACCTTCCATTGGATTTAATATTCTTATTCGTTCAAAATTACAAGTATCCAAATAAATTTCTTCAATTTTTATTGACCTTGAATTCTCAACAGTGTAAGTGTCATATATATCGGTAAAAGTACACCAAGTCATATTATAACCGCCACTATTTTTAATATATATTCCATGGTACATATCGCTTATTGCTTGTGTATCAGACGCCCTTGAACAAGCACCGTAACCTAAAGTTATTTCCGACATTTTCACTCTTGTAATATAACTTTGTTCCATATCGAATTGTATACAAGTATTACACCTTATTGCATTTACTCTGTTTACAAAAATTACAAATAAATCACTTTTTGCAGTGAAATTGAAACCTATATTACAATCATTGATATCAATTTCCTCGAAATAGAGATTGTTTCCATTGTTAATGGTAATACCTTTAACTTTTGTGTCTGCCGACAATAAACCATTATTAATGATGATCCTATGAAACCACCCAAATTCAAGAGTTTTACCACCTTCTTTTGAAATTACTATACCATTTTTACAAGTATCAATATTTATATCATTAAATTTTACATAAGATAAAGCTTTTATCTCGATAGCTTTTTCGAATCCGGTTATATACATACTTGAAACTTCTCCGGTTCGTGGAGTGTCATAAGATTCATCACTATCAAATTTTAGAGCACTGCAATGTAAATATTCTTTCCGTAATCCAATTTGTTTAGCGATAGCAAAATTAGATAATTTAAATCTATTGCAAGTAGTTTTAAAATTAGCTCCTTTAGGCGTTATAAACATAAACACACATGTATTATTATCTAATTCTGTTTCAATTCTTGACCCAAAAACATCCGATCCATTAGATGTTCCTTTAATAGTTCCTTCTATCACAGTACCGGAGTAAACATTCAAAGTAGAGGAAACTATATAAATCTTTGGTAACAATTGAATTTTGTTTCCATTATTAGATGCTATATTAATACATAATTGCAAAGATTGTGTATCATCTGTACTATTTGCAAAATGAAACCAATCTACATAAACAGTTTCATTTGTTAGTATAATATCATTACCATCTACATTCGTAATGGAATGAAATATGTGAGAAGTTGGATGTGCGTCAACATATACATGATCTAGTATGACAGTAGCATTAGTTATTTGTCCTTTTTCTGTAAATCTCAGAATACAATTATTTCCGGATATCTCAAAAGTATAATTGTTCTCTAAGTCTATTACATTATTAATAATATAAATACAATTATCATCTGTTAGGTTTATATTACTTTTTGTTGGGTCAACAATTTTCATATCCATAATATGAGCTATTTTAAAGTTTGCTCCGAAAGATAGTAAAAAAATCCTAGAAAAGCAAATTTTATTTTAGAGAAAATACCTATATTTGTAATTATTCTTAATATAAAGAAACAAAAGAGCTTAAAACTAAGAATGAACATCAAAGAATTTAATCTGTTTGGGGAGAAAACTGACGTGTTGAAATTTATAATGTGTTTGTTGGTTGTGGCTATTCACACCACAAGCTATGATATAATTTTCCCTATTTTGCGCTGTGCTGTACCGATGTTCTTTATTATTTAGTCATATTTCTTTTTTTTGAAATATGATGTAATAGTGGATATAAAAGAAAAAAGAGCAACGCTAAAACGTTATGTTAAACGAAATATGCAACTATATTTATTTTGGTTCATCATCTTATTACCGTTTACGATAGTACTTAGAGGTTGGTATGAAGGCAGTGTGTTAACCAATTTAATATCTGTTTGTAAACACTTTGTTTTCTCAAGTACATTTCCTGTTTCTTGGTATATAATGGCATCCGTTATTGGTACAACGTTGATATGTTTCATGTGCAAATATTTAAATTGTATTGTGATATTCATTTTTTCACTATTGTTATATGGATTTTGTTGTCTATCATCCAATTATGGAATTTTATTACAAGAATATGGTCTAGAACAATATTATGAATCATATAGAAACATATTCACTACGCCATATACCAGTTTTCCAGTATCACTCTTATGGATACCAATAGGACGAGTTATTGTTCAAAAGCAAAATGAAATATCCCAATTAAATATATCTTGGTTAAAAGTATCTTTTATCGTGTGTTTAATGTTGTTGTATGGTGAATATTTTATAATAACTTACAACAAGTTAGCTATAGCTAACGACTGCTATATAATGTTGATACCGGTATGTATTCTAGCTATTTTGATATTTGGAAAAATGAAAATTGATATAAGTTCAAAATTCAACTATAGAAAAGTAAGCACAATAGTGTTCTGTTGTCATTTCCCTATAGGAATTGTTTTTAGATTTATATTTAAGCATTTTGGTATACAAATGGATGCTATGGTATTTCTTATAACAATTATATTGTCGCTTTCTATTGCATATATTATACTTAAACTAAAACACAAAATATTGAAATTTGCATATTAATCTCAACTCCAAATACAACATTGATTTAAGAGAGGTTCTATTAATCACATATCATCATTGAGTAATAAAAACCTTATATGAGTATTTATTTTTACTGATTATCCGAAAATATCCAACATAATGTAATAGAACAAATAACAATAAAAAGGAATATCATATAAAAATTATACGATACCCCCAAATTTGCCTTTTATCAAGCTAAGGCGAGGTCGAAATCGGCAATAAACTTATCAAAATAGGGATTTCGTTCCTTAATCGAAGCCACAATTTCCTGCGGTGTCCAAAATTTAGGTTTTTCAATATTAGGATTCAACTTAATTTCTATCGCAAGCATATCATTTTGTACATAATCTCGCATATAGTAAATTATTCTCATACGATGTGAATTGAATGATTCGACCTGCACTTGATTCTCAACTTCTATCTCATAAAGCGTTTCATTAATCTTTCGAGGAAGAGAACAACGCATGGTATTTATAATGATTTGTTCTCGCGGATGTTCATTTATGAACTGCTGCCATGCAGCCATCAGAGTCTCTTGGGTAAATGGAGATGTGCGATGTTGAGAAGTTACACGCTTTGTTCCTTGCTCTTGAGCAGCCTGTTCTGCTGTTTTATTAATTAAGATACGAGGAACTCCGCTAAATGTGCGTTTAGGCGGTGTAACAGTCGGTGCTGATACCGAAGGTGATGTAACTGGCGCTTCAGGTCTGACGGTAACAACAGGTTTTGGTTGTAAAACCACTTGAGGTTGCTGTACCGGTCTCGCTGTAGCCGTTGAAACCTGATTTTCGTTTTTTACAGGCTCAACTTTACGTAATGTATCTGTACCGCCATCACCGCCAGCAGGCAATGGGGTAGCTTTATCAAAAAGCTGACAAAGTTTAATCAAAGTAAGTTCAACAAGCAATTGCTTATTGGTTGCAGTGCGATAATCAAGATCACATTTATTGCATAAATCAAGTGCACGATAGAAAAATTGTGGTGTAAGTTTTGCTCCTTGTACTACAAATTGATTGGCGATATCTTCGGTTGTTTCAAGCAAGCACTTTGTTGCAGGAGTAGCCGCCACCATAAGATTACGAATATGTTCGGCAAGTCCATTAATGAAAAACAACGAATCAAATCCCTTATCTCGAATATCTTTATAAATAAGTAATGATTTAGGAACATCCACAGCCATGAATGCATCGACGAGTTTGAAATAATAATCATGATCGAGTACATTCAAATTGTCTATTGTTGATTGATAAGTAATATTACCTTGAGAAGAGGCAGCAACTTGGTCAAAAATAGAAAGTGCATCACGCATGGCACCATCAGCTTTTTGTGCTATAACATTAAGAGCCGTAGGTTCGGCTGTAATGCCCTCTTGACCTGCGATATATTGCAATTGGTCAACAATATCTTGAACAGTAATACGAGAAAAATCGTAAATCTGACAACGAGATAAGATGGTAGGTATTACTTTATGCTTTTCTGTAGTTGCAAGAATAAATATGGCATGTGCCGGAGGTTCCTCTAGTGTTTTCAAGAAAGCATTGAATGCTGCTTGAGATAACATGTGTACCTCATCAATGATAAACACACGATATTTACCTATTTGCGGTGGAATTCGTACCTGTTCTGTCAATGTACGAATATCATCTACTGAATTATTTGAAGCCGCATCAAGTTCCACAATGTTATAAGAACGTTGCTCATTCAACGCCCTGCAAGATTCACAATCGTTGCAAGCCTCACCATCGGGAGTAGGACTTAGGCAATTTATTGTTTTGGCAAAAATACGCGCACACGAAGTCTTTCCCACCCCTCTAGGACCGCAAAACAGATAAGCATGAGCTAATCGCCCTGAATCTATGGCAGTTTTTAAGGTATGCGTAAGAGCTTGTTGCCCCACTACGCTACGAAACGTACTGGGTCTGTATTTTCTAGCCGATACGATATAATTTTCCATGTTATAACATAAATTTCCCACAAAGATAATATAAAGAAATGAAAGAAAGTGCCAAACGATTAAAAGAAAAAGGATTGAGATTAAATAGTATTGACCGATATATTTGTAATATATCTACAAAAATATATGGTTTAATTTATTTTGTTAAAATCATTTTATCTCCATAAAATAATTTAACTTTGCGTAGAGTTCAATATAGTGATTAATAATATAAAAAAATAATTAGTTTATGAATGATAATTGGATTGAGATTGTTGAAACTTTAAAGCATTGTATAACAAACAATTCTTCAGAACTCAAATATCAAAAAGAGATAGAAACTTGCTTAAAATTTTTAGGTTGGAAATCTTCTAATAAAACAATTCAATCGCAATTAACACTTGGCTTTGGGGCTGGTAATACTCTGCGTCCTGATATTATACTATATAAAAATGATACCCCGGTTTTACCCATCGAAATAAAAAGACCTGATAATGTGTGCAATGATAAACAAGTTGGGCAATTGGGAAATTATATGCGTCAACTGAAATTAAACGTAGGTTTGTATTTCGGTGAAAATATTAGATTCTATTATGATAATCCTAATGATTTGGATAATCCTGTAAATGTATTTACAATAGAACTATCAAATAAAAACCTTAACGGTGAGACTTTCTGTGAAATGTTATCGTATGAAAAGTTTGATATTAATAAATTGGAAGAATTTTGTAAGGAGCGTTATAATCAAATTATTTCCCGTAATAATTTGCAACAACGTTTATCTGAATATTTTTCAGAAAACAATGCCACAAAGAATATTGTGACACTAATTAAAGAAAAGTTTCTTAAAGAAGGATTTGAAGAAAATATTTTGAATGAAATGTTGAGCAAATTTATATGTAAAGTTGAATGGAAACATACATATCATACAGAAACACACAATGAAAATCCTATAAAGAATAGACCGAACATAGAAAAGAATAAAACAAAGTTCTCTTTGGATGGGGTTATGTATTATAAAGTAGGGAAATTTGTTCTAACAGTTGTTAAACAGTATGTATCAGAACACCCAGATATAACTTTTGATGAACTGGAAGAAGTGTTTCCATCAAATTTAAATAGCAGTAGTAATATGGGAGTTGTTCGCCCTATTGAATTTGTCGAAGAACGTCCCAATTGGAAAAGGCATTATTTTATGAAAGATGATGAAAAAATTATTCTAAAGGATAATACTACTATTGTTGTTAATCTTGAATGGGGAAACTCCGGTCACTCAGAACGCTATTTTAAAAGATTTCTTGAACGCACAAAAACTTTTTATCACGTTTATACAAGATGATGTTTGTGAGATAGATTATATAAGGAACTGATATTTAACTATGAAACGTATAAAAATATTCATAAGCAGTGTTCAGAGTGAATTTGCCGAAGAACGAGCTATGCTTTGTCATTATATCCGAACAGATGTATTGCTCGGTAAATTCTTTGAGCCATTTATATTTGAAGATGTTCCAGCCAATGAGTATCCAACAAGTCACGTCTATTTGAAGGAAGTGGAGTTTTGTGATATTTATTTAGGATTGTATGGTAATCTTTATGGATATGAGGATGAAGATGGTGTTTCTCCGACAGAACGTGAATATGATTTGGCTGCAAAGCTTCATAAAAGCCGTCTAATATACATAAAGAGCATTGGAGAGGAGAAAAGACATCCGAAAGAGACAGCTTTAATCCGAAAGGTCGAACGAGATATTGTACGTAAAACCTTTGTGGATATTGATGGGTTGCGAACGTCTGTATATGCTTCATTAATTCGCTTTTTGGAAGAAAAAGAATATATCCGCTGGCGACCGTTCGATGCGTCTAATGACAATGGAGCAACATTGGAAGATTTAGACGAGGATAAGATGAAGAATTTTATCCATATGGCACGCTCAAAGCGTAATTTTCCTCTTCCTGTTGAAACATCACCAGTATCATTGCTTACACATCTTGATTTAATTGACGACAAAGGAAGATTGGCAAATGCGGCAGTTCTACTATTTGGAAAGAAACCACAAAAATATTTCATTACTTCTGAAGTTAAATGTGTGCAATTCTATGGAAATGTTGTGAAAAAGCCTATGCCTGCATATCAAATATACAGAGGTGATGTGTTTGAACTTGTTGACCAAGCCACAAGTTTTGTGATGAGCCGTATCAATAATTGGGTTGGAACACGTGCTGAAGGAGAAAAAGCGGATATACCGACACATCCTGAATTGCCTATTGATGCTGTCAAAGAAGCCATAGTAAATGCTGTATGTCATAGAGATTATACGAGTAATGCCAGCGTTCAGGTCATGTTGTTTCGTGACAGATTGGAGGTTTGGAATCCTGGCACATTGCCTTATGGATTGACTGTACAGAAATTGCATGGTCCTCATAAGTCTTTACCTGCGAATCCACTACTTGCCGACCCTATGTATTGGAATGGCTATATTGAAAAGGTGGGTACAGGAACAGAAGACATCATTAACAAATGTCGCGAGTATGGACTAAAATCTCCGGAATTTTATCAAGAAGAAGATTTTAGGGTTGTTATATGGCGTGGAAATGAAGAAGGTGTTCCAAAGCGTTCCAACGATGATCCAAAAGCGTTCCAAAGTGTTCCAAAGGAGGAATCAAGGTTGCTAGAAATAATAAAAGAAAATCCATCTATTTCAAGAGCAAAACTTTCACAACAATTAAATATAAGCGAACGACAAGTTAGAAAAATAATAGATATATTAAGATATAAAGGAATATTAATACGACAAGGAGGAAATAACGGTAAGTGGATTATTAATAAGATAATCTAAGCAATACAAAATTTTCTCAGTAACTTTGTAAACGAATATCAATTGATGATACCTACGTTTTATTTTTTACAATGATTAAGAATAAATACAAGAATATAACTGTGTTTTGTGCTTCAAGCGCAATGGTTGATAAAACTTACCAAGAAGCAGCATATCAACTTGGTTCACTTTTTGCCACACACGAAATTACCTGTGTGTGTGGAGCCGGTAATTGCGGTCTTATGCGTGCCGTTTCTGATGGTACTCTTGATAATGGAGGTAAGGTAATAGGAGTAATTCCCGGTTTCATGGTTGACAATGGATGGTGTCATCCCAATCTAACCGAAACAATTATTACTACCGACATGCATGAACGCAAAGAGACCATGAGCCGTCTAGCCGATGCTGTTATAGCTCTTCCCGGTGGATGTGGAACGTTGGAAGAACTTCTTGAAATTATCACATGGAAACAACTCGGATTGTTTCACGGAGTTATACTTATACTAAATACAAATGGTTACTACAATCATCTGCTTGATATGCTTCAACATTGTATCGACGAGAAGTTTATGAAACAATCACATTCCTCGCTATGGCATACCGCCCAAACTCCAGAGGAAGCAATAAACATTCTCAGTACCATCGATCTCAACGTCGATGAAAAAATAGAATCCAAATATTGATATATGTTTTCCCAACAAGCAATACAAACAACTCCAATAGTTGCCCTTCCTGAAGGAAAGGCGCCTCAACCATTCAATAACACACCATTGAATGATAACGGTTGCATGGGTCTTGTCATGCTTGTATTTTTCTTTCTGGCAATATCATTCCGTAGCGGATATAAATATGTATCAAATTTTACTCAACACATGTTCTCGGTGCGAAAACGTCAAAACGCTTTCGAAGACCATACCATGAGTGAAACACAAATGATGATAGCACTCCTGTCAAACACCTGCCTTATGTCAGGATTACTTTTCTACATTGGTATAAATCAATTATTCCCCGAATTATCATTATCGGAACACGTTTTCAAGTCGGTGGGATATCTTTCTCTACTATTTGGAGGTTTCATTATACTTCAACTTATACTCTACTATATTTTGGGCTTTGTTTTTGCACGTGAACGTGAAGACACCCGACTATGGCTTGAAGGTTTCAAGTCCACTCAATCCATTTTGGGATTATTTCTTTTTCCCATCGTTTTTATTATTATTCTATATCCGGCATGTAGCACATTTATGCTAAATAGCTCCATTATACTTTACTTTTGCTCGCGTTTAGTCTTTATTTGTAAAGGTTTTAGGATTTTTTTCAATAATTTGGAGTCTTGTGTCTATTTTATTTTGTATCTTTGCACCGTTGAAATTGTTCCTGTATTCCTTATGTGCGCGGGAGCAATTTATTTGTGTGAAATTATATAGTATAAAAACAGTATTATCGTGAGTATAAAGAAAATACTGGTTTCTCAACCGAAACCTTCATCTGAAAAATCGCCATACTATGATATTGCCGATAAATATGGAGTAGAGATAGAGTTTCGACCTTTTATAAAAGTAGAAGGTTTAAGTTCCAAAGAATTTCGTCAGCAAAAAGTCTCTATAGCCGATTATACCGCAATTATATTCACTGCGAGAACTGCTATCGACCATTTCTTCCGTCTTTGCGAAGAAACAAGAGTCAATATTCCTGATACAATGAAATATTTCTGTACTACCGAAGCCATAGCGCTTTATCTTCAGAAATATATAATCTATCGCAAACGTAAAATATTTTTCGGTAAATCGGGTAAATTGGATGATTTGATTCCTTCACTCACTAAACATATCAAAGAAAAATTCCTATTACCTGTAGCCGATGTTCATAAGGATACTCTTTCAGTCCTTAACGACAACAAAATTCCTTATACTACAGCTGTAATGTATCGCACTGTGAGTAACGATTTTGAAGAAGGTGAGGCGTTTGATTATGATATGCTTATGTTCTTTAGTCCTTCAGGAATAGATTCTTTGAAAAAGAATTTTCCAAACTTCGAACAGGGTGATATACGAATAAGTGCATTTGGACTGGCAACAGCCAAAGCAATCAAAGATAGCGGACTTCGTCTAGACCTTGAAGCACCATCTCCGGAATGTCCTTCAATGACAAGTGCTCTTGATATGTACTTGAAAAAAGAAATGAAAAAGAAAGCTTAACAATAAAATAAAAGCTCAAAACATTAAGAAAAACAGATGAAGATAATCTTCATCTGTTTTTCTTTTCTTACTTTTGCAAAAAGAATACGAAACAAATGACCGGAAACCGACTTTATAAATACGAAAAACTATGTAGCCGCACTGCTATCAACAAAATTTTTCAGGGCGGAAAGTCGGCTATTTGCTATCCGTTACGTGCAGCATTCTGTTTCGTTGAACAGGAAACAACCCCATCCCAGTTTCTTGTAACAATACCTAAAAAGAAAATACGTAAAGCTGTAAATCGTGTTCTCCTACGTCGACGTGTTCGCGAAGCTTACCGTCTTAATCGTAATATGCTTATCCCCTATCTCCAGGAAAAAGGCATATCTATTAAAATTGCATTTATATATTTAAGCGACGAAATTAGTGATTATGCTTTGATAGAAGATAAAATGAAGACATTGTTGACAAAAACAATAAACAATATTGACAAAACTATTTCTAATACAGTAGAATAATGAAAAACATTTTCGCTACCATATTAATTTTACCTATACGTTTTTATCAATACTGTATTTCACCGCTGTTTCCTCCGACATGTCGTTTTACCCCAACATGCAGTGAATATGCCATACAAGCTATACGTAAACATGGAGCTTTAAAAGGTTTATGGCTTGCGATAAAACGCATTTGCAGATGTCATCCTTGGGGAGGCAAAGGTTATGATCCCATTCCTTAATTTTCATATATATGATTATAGATGTTCATACACATAATAAAACACAAAAGAATGCCATAATAAATATTGATATCGACAAATTTAATCCTATTGAAAACCTTTTTTATTCAATAGGTATTCATCCATGGAATATAGAAAAAACAGACCGGGAAAAACAATTTGAAAAAATATATCAAACAGCAAAAACTCAACCACAAATAATCGCCATAGGTGAATGTGGACTTGATTCAAAAATAAAAACTCCTATAAAAATACAAGAAGAAATTTTTGAAAAACATATAGAACTCTCGGAACAATTGCATAAACCCCTTATAATTCATTGTGTGCGTTGCAGCAATGAAATTTTACGTCTTTATCGCAAATACAAACCTCAACAAACATGGATAATGCATGGATTTAGGTCAAATAACAATGTTTTACGCCCTATTCTTACTGAATCAAGTATTTTTATTTCTATTGGCGAGAAATTCAATAGAGAAGCTTTAAACTCTATTCCTGAAGAACGTCTCCTTATTGAAACAGATGAATCAACACTTTCTATCGAAGAAATAGCCGGACGCGTTGCTAAAGTGCGTAATCAATCGACACAACACATCCTCAACATCATCACCGAAAACAACAAGACAGCCCTATTATTTCCTAAATAAGACTGCCTTGCTAAAATTATATCCTTTTATTACTTATTTTACTAGAACTTTTTTAGTGTAAACCTTACCATTTACAACAACTTCAACTATATACAAACCTAATGTTGAATTTACATTCAACTCAGCAACATTTGTTGCATGTGCTATCTTCATTCCCATCATGTTATAAACAGTTATTGATTTAGCGATGTCACTTACGATAATATTATTACCCTTCACCTTGATGTCTATCTCCGAATCAAATACATTTTTAACTCCCGATATACTTGTGTCGGTAATATCATAAGCACAGAGTCCACAACCGGGTACATACAAGAATATTCTTACAGTATTATTATCAATAGCAATATAATCAACCGGAGCTTGCATAGTAGAACTATTAACAGAACCAAGTCCAGACTTTGGTAAAGTCCAAAGTAACTGCATTGAAGAGAATGACATATTATTATCGGTTGAAACCACATTGAATGTATAAGGAGTATTTTCTGTACTTGTTTCATCATCTCCATAAGAATAAACCACATATTTTTTATCATTCAATGTAAAGAATGTACAACCATTGGCTTCTGTTCCACTAGGAGCCAATGATTTATTATCATTAAAAGAACCCTCCATTGCTCCCGTTGAGAAATTATATCTGGTCATTGGAATAGCTCCACCATCTACAAACAATGAATTTTCATCTATTATAGTCAAACGTGGTGCTATACCGAAATTAGAACCGGAATATAAAGAAGTTACTGTACATATTTCTTCTTTGGATTGCTTTCCGTTTTCAAAAGTCCAACGTGCTATTTTCTTTGTTCCTTTAAGACCTACATAAACCTTAAAATTACCGGTGGTTACATCTCCCCATATAGCAGCATGGTCAACGCGTTCTGCTTGATTTGTAACAATAGATGCAACTTGGGTAACTTCACCTGTTTTGGTATCTACCAAAAATACTTTAAGCGGTGTTGTGCTTGCATTCAACGACAAATTTGTTACACAAATATTACCTTTACTATCTTTTATTACATCATTACATGGATAATAACCTACTGTGGCTTCGGAACCTAGTTCCAAACGCTGAATAAATTCACCTGTATTTATACTGTATTTTCTCAAATAGGTTTTACTTCCGGAAGTGTTTTCGTCACGATCTGAAACATAAACATAATCACCTACGGCACACATACCTCTATTATATGAACCGTTTTCTCCAAATGATATGTTAGCATAATCACTCAATATTGAACGTATCCATACATTTTCTATATTTAATGTTCCTACTGCCGAATAAGTATTTTTATCGGTTTTCATCTCATATCCCGGTTCGTATGCACCTACTGAAATTTTTGTAATAGTAAATGTTCTAACTTCAGAATATCCCGGAGTGATGTGCGAGCCTTTAGAAACAACTCTCCAATAGAATGTACCTATTCCAAGTATTGATGCATTTACTTCATGAGATACACTTTCTGCCAATGGTTCATATTCAATATCTTTACTATACTTTATAGAAGAAAAATCATTTTTATCGGAAATTTCAAGTGTATAATATTCAAAATCTCCATCAACCGGATACCATAAGAAATAACAATTTTCTTCTATTTCGGCACCATTTTGAGGTTCTACAAGCTGTTGACTTGGTCCTGTAACACGAGCCGGAGATGTAAATGTTCCCGTTTCACTCACAGTTTCAAGTTTGCTAGGTTGTACAGAACGTATTCTCCAATAATATATTTTTTCACTTTCAATAATACCCAAATCAATCGTTACAGTATTGACTTTAATATTTTTTTGTTGATAAATTACGTTAGTAAATTCTGAATTATCGGCTATTTCAATGGTATAAGTACCATTTTCAACAGCAGTCCATGAAAAGTCGGTATTCCAAGTTGTAACAGCATTATTTATAGGAGAAACAAGTGTTACTTTTTCCGATTCTCCTTCCGGATAATTCACCACAGCCATTTCATGTTCTTTACTATATCCGTCAAAAACACATACTATATAATAATAATTGGTTTGTTTGTCGGTAGCAACTGTATAAGAAGTGCCATACACCACTTTTTGCAAATATTGTACATCTATTCCGTCGCCATCGGCAGCTTTTGCATTTTCAATGGCAATATTCATAGGAACAGCATATACGGTATAACGAATAATAGAGTTACCATTGGTGGTTGCATCCCATGTAAGAGTACCATTATTATAAGCAAGATTACTTACTTTATCATAACTAGTACCCGATTTCCATGTAATCTCAGGAGAAAGAGCCGGTGTAGAATATACATCATTAACAAGATTTTTTAAACCACTCTTAAAAGTATTTGTATTATAGAAAATACTACCACAATTATTATTTTTTACGTATGTGCGGTTGTGCTTTATTTGTTTGGAAATTTCTGTTACACCCCAACCGGAATTATTAATTTTATAAGATGCCTGACTTGCATAATAATGACATTTTAACTTATCGGCAGCATCACTCCACCAATGTGTTAATTCTTCATATCCATTGGTTGAATGTGTTGTTTCCCAATAAAGTTGAGGTGAGATAAAATCAATTGTTCCTTCTGCCATCCATGCCAATGGATCACAATATATTTGAGCATACTGCCAATCACTTGCTGATGAACCATAAGAAGAAAGAGATGGAAGACCATATTTGCTTGCCGATTTACTAGAAACACCGGCAGGTCCTATACCGAAACGCACATCAGGACGTAACTCTTTAATAGTATTATAACAGTCGGCAACCATATCGTTTACGTTACGCCGACGCCAATCTCCTATGGACATAGTTGTACCACTCGCCTTATAATGACTGTAATCAGGAGCATCAGTTCCTTCGGTGGTACCTCCACTTGGATAGAAATAGTCATCGAACAGCATACCGTCGATAGCATAATTAGTAATAATTTCCTTTATCACGTTAACAATGAGTTCTCGCGTTTCCGGAAGAGCCGGATTAAACGTTACATAAGTCCCGTTATCACCTGTTATAAGCATATCTTTATTTTTCCATTCAAGGTCTTTATCGGTTGACCATGTATTTGTACCACTGGAACTCCAACGGTAAGGATTCAACCACACGTATGCTTCGATACCACGCTTGTGACACTCTTCAACAAAGAACGCTAATGGATCCCATCCCGGACTTACACCGCGAGTTCCGCTTATATAACTTGACCATGGTGCATATTGCGATGGATATGCTGCATCACCCATAGTACGAACATGTAAACATGTAGAAGTCATATTTAATGCTTCAAGATTATCAAGGTAAGCTATTAATTCTTTTTTTTGAGTTTCTTGTACAGAAGCAGATGTTCCTTTAGTAGAAGGCCAGTCTATGTTTGAAACCAATGTGAGCCACGTAGAACGCATTTCACGTTTTGGATTGGCAGAATAAATATTTCCTGCTAGTAAAATTAAAGCCAATAAGGCTGTTATAATACGATTTTTGATCATAGTTTTTTATTAGTTATTATTCAGCATTAATAGTCTTAATGCAACAAAGATAGTATAAAATAAGGCTTTTTCAAAATACCCAAAATAAAAAGCCCAAGACTGAATGTCTTAGGCTTTAGTTTTATAGATGTTACGATTAAAATTAACCGTTAACTTTCTTCATGTGAGCAATAAGTTCTAGAACTTTGTTTGAATAACCTATTTCGTTATCGTACCAAGATACAACCTTAACGAAAGTGTCAGTCAAAGCAATACCAGCCTTAGCGTCGAAGATAGAAGTGCGAGCATCTCCTAAGAAATCAGAAGAAACTACATCTTCGTCACAGTATCCAAGTACACCCTTCAATTCACCTTCAGAAGCTTCCTTCATAGCTGCACAGATTTCAGCATAAGTAGCAGGCTTAGCCAAATTAACTGTCAAGTCAACAACAGATACATCAAGAGTAGGAACACGGAAAGCCATACCTGTCAATTTACCATTAAGTTCAGGAATAACTTTACCTACAGCCTTAGCAGCACCTGTAGAAGAAGGAATAATGTTACCAGCAGCTGCACGACCACCACGCCAGTCTTTCAAAGAAGGACCATCAACAGTCTTTTGAGTAGCAGTAGTAGAGTGAACTGTTGTCATCAAACCATCAGCAATACCCCACTTATCGTTAAGAACCTTAGCGATAGGAGCAAGACAGTTAGTAGTACAAGAAGCGTTAGATACAAATTGAGTACCCTTTACATACTTGTCAAAGTTTACACCACAAACGAACATAGGAGTAGCATCCTTAGAAGGAGCTGACATAACTACATATTTAGCACCTGCTTCGATGTGAGCTTGAGCCTTTTCTTGAGTCAAGAATAGACCTGTTGATTCAACAACATATTCAGCTTCAACTTCATTCCACTTAAGATCAGCAGGATTACGTTCTGCAGTTACACGGATATTCTTACCATTAACGATAAGAAGGCTCTTTTCCAAATCATAATCGATTGTGCCTTCGAATTGACCGTGCATTGTGTCATACTTCAACATGTACGCCAAGTAATCTACTGGACACAAGTCATTGATACCTACGATTTCGATGTCGTTTCTTGTTTGAGCAGCACGGAATACGAATCTACCGATACGTCCGAAGCCATTAATACCTACTTTTGTCATTTTCTAAAATAAATTTATTTAGTTAAAATATAAGTTCCTAATTAATAGGGTTATTATTCAATCTTTTCAATTAGCTTTTTCACCTAAAACATAACAAATTAGGGCAGATTTAAATACTACACACTAATTCCATGCAAAAGTAATACTTTTTTTTTGAAAAAATACTTATGATAGTCATAAATAATGGAAATTTTTCTTTATTTTTGCTCATCATCTAAAATGCTGATAATTATACAATATAAATAAACTTTTAATTTATACTTATGAGTAAATTTTTAACAGATTTCAAAAATTTTGCAATGAAAGGAAATGTTCTTGATATGGCAGTCGGTGTCATTATCGGTGGAGCATTCGGAAAAATTGTTACTTCTCTTGTAAATGACGTTATTATGCCCGCTGTAGGACTAATTGTAGGCGGCATTAATTTTAAAGAACTAAAATGGGTTATTAAACCCGAAGTAAAAGATGCAGCCGGAACTATAATAACTCCCGAAGCAACTTTAAATTACGGAAATTTTATACAAAATACAGTTGATTTCATTATTATAGCATTCTGTATTTTTGTATTTATAAAACTTATAGGAAAACTTAATAAAAAGAAAGAAAAAACTCCTGCTGCACCGGCTCCTGCCCCAGAACCATCAGCAGAAGAAAAATTACTTACTGAAATTCGTGACCTTTTAAAAAAAGATAAATAAAACTTTTAGTTTTTTATATTTTCACTTTAACGACATTTACAATTTAATGTAAGTGTCGTTATTTTTTAATATTTTTGAAAAATTTCATTATAAAATAATACTTAACTTTGTAGCAACTAAAATAACTAACTAAAATATAATTAATCAATGTATTCAAGAATTTTATTGTTTTTCATCTGTTTACTTTCAGTAAACAATGTATGTGCTACTTCACCTAAATATATATTTTATTTTATAGGTGATGGTATGGGATTGGGACCTATTATGGTAGCCGAAGCTTATAATCGTACTGTTCTCAACAATACAGAACATCTGCAAATGTTACAATTCCCAGTAACATCATTAGCTACAAGTTATTCGGCTAATAGACATATTACTGATTCAGCAGCAGCAGGAACAGCTCTTTCTACTGGTAGCAAAACTAATAACTCTATGCTTGGTGTAACACCTGATAGCGTTCCTGTTTTCAGTGTAGCTAAATCACTTAAAGAAGCCGGTTACGGCATAGGTATTGCTACTACTGTGACTCTTAATGATGCTACACCGGGAGCATTTTATGGTCATGCACCATCAAGAAAAAACTATTATGATATTGCAATGGGTATAATTGAAACCAATTATGATATATTGGCAGGTTATACTTTACTTGGTAACAAAAACAAAGGTAAAGAAACAGGCTTATATAGTAATATAGAGAAAGCAGGATATAAAATAGTAAAAGGTAAAGAAGAATATGAAAAAAATAAAAATCATAATAAACTTATTCTTTTAAATAAACCTAATAAAGCCGGACATTGCGGATATACAGTAGATAGTTTAGGTGATGAAAATTTTAATGTTCCTTATCTTACTAAAACCTGTATAAATCATCTTAAAAAAAATAGTCCTGAAAAATTTTTCATGATGATAGAAGGTGGTAATATAGATTGGGCTGCACATTCAAATGATCCGGGTACAATAAAATCTATTTTAGATTTTGATGAAGGAGTAAAAGTAGCTTACGAATTTTATAAGCAACATCCCGATGAAACTCTTATAATTGTTACAGCTGATCATAATACCGGAGGTATGACATTTGGAGTAAAAGGTAATAAAAGAGTAACACTTAAAAACCTTGATTATCAAAAAGTTTCTATATCTGAATTTCAATCATATTGTAAAAATTTACTTGATTCAGGTAAAAAAATAGAATGGAACGAAATGAAAAATTATATTACTAATAATTTAGGATTATATGGTTCTATAAAAGTAGATGATAAAGATGATAAATTAATGAAAGAAGCTTTTAATAATACTTTTAATAAAAAAGAAAAAGAAAACGTAGAGACTCTTTATCTTACTTATAATTCATTTATTAATGAAGTATTTAAAGTTTTTTGTAAATATACAGGTATAGGATGGACTACTACAGGTCACACCGGTGATTTTACTCCTGTTTTTGCCATTGGTGTAGGTGCTGAAGAATTTAATGGATTAAATAATAATATTGATTTACCTAAAAAAATAGCTAAAATAGCAGGTGTAAATTTCTAATTAAAAAATAAATCATTATAAATGGGTGCATATAAATATGTACCCATTTTTTTATTATATATTTTTATTTAACGAGAATTATAGTATATTTTTTAAATGTTTATTTTATTTTTGTCCCAATATTAATTGTGGTATGAAAAGACTTTTTAGTTACATATTATTATTAATAATCGGTATAAATACTATATCGGCACAAACGCTTGATTTATCACCTGATGAATTATCTCCATTAAGAAAGGTATTTGAAGGAAAATATCATTTTATAGAAAAGGAAACAGGTGATACTCTATGTATGTATGTTTTCTATCCTATTACTGTATATCCAAAAGAAAAATTTAAAAATAAAAAACAAGAACAATTTTATTGGAGAACAGTAAGAGATGTAAAAAAAACATTACCCTATGCAAAATTAATTTGTTCTACCTTATTGGAAACTTATGAATATATAGAAACTTTTCCTACTAAAAAAGAAAAAGAACAATATTTAAAAGAATTTGAAAAAGCAATTTTTGAACAATATAAACCTATAATGAAAAAAATGACTAAAAGTCAAGGTAAAATGCTTATAAAACTTATTAACAGAGAAACTAATCAATCAAGTTATAATATTATAAAAGCATTTTTAGGTAGTTTTCGTGCAGGATTTTGGCAAACTTTCGGTCGTTTTTTTGGAGTCAATATGAAATCAGGTTATAAACCTGAAAGTGACAAAAATGATGCTATAATCGAACGTATTTGCATTCGTATAGAGCAAGGAACATTATAAAATTATAAAATTATAATTTTAAATGTTTTAAAAATTCCCACATTACTATACCAGCTGTTATAGACACGTTAAGTGAATGTTTTGTTCCATATTGAGGTAATTCTATGCAACAATCACTCATATCCACAACTTTTTGTTGGACACCTTTTACTTCATTTCCAAGAATAACAGCATACTTTTCACAATCGTTGATTATAAATTGTTCAAGACTTATACTATCTTCTACTTGCTCTATACAACATATTTTATAACCTTTGTGTCGAAGTTCATTTACACATTTGCATACATCTTCAAAATAGTACCATTGTACAGAATATTCAGCACCCAATGCAGTTTTATGTATTTCCACACTCGGAGGACATGCTGTGATACCACACAAATAAATACTCTCTACCACAAAAGCATCAGCAGTGCGAAATATACTTCCTATATTATTAAGACTGCGTACATCATCAAGTATAACTACAAGTGGTATTTTAGGAACATTTTTAAATTCTTCACAATTTATACGATGAAGATCAAGCATTGATTTCTTTTTCATATTTTAAACTTTTATATAGTGCAAATTTACAAAATATATAACTATTAACAACCTGTTAATAACCTGTGAAAAGCATATAATAAGTTTTCATAAACTTTTGTACTTATAATTTTGTTTTTAATATTCATCATTTTATGTATGGATTTTTTTTATAATAAAAAAAGTTAGCATTTTATTTTTAATTAACTTTACACAAGGTTTTCTACAATTATTAATAGATGAATACATAGAAAATTATTAACTTTGCACGTTATTAACAGGTTATTAATAACGTACATAATTTATTGATAATCAAAATAAATTATTGTTGATAAACTATTAATAAGCTTTATAGATAGTTTAATAACTTAATATGCAAGAAAAAAGCAAAAAAGTTATCACTATTATTAACAACCTATTATAACCAACATTTAAATGAATTTTTTTATAAAATAAAAAATAATTTATATATGATATCTGTTGACAAAGGTTATGTAGATGTACCTATTGAAAGTGGTATAGACATTAAAAGTGAGATATTGCGTATAAAGAAAGAAAAGAATGCAGTAATACTTGCTCACTATTATCAACGTAACGAAATACAAGATATAGCCGATTATATAGGCGATAGCTTGGCTCTTGCACAAATAGCGGCTCGTGTAGATGCAGATATTATAGTAATGTGTGGAGTCCATTTTATGGGAGAAACAGCTAAGGTGCTTTGTCCCGGTAAAAAAGTTATAGTTCCCGATATGAATGGAGGTTGCAGTCTTGCCGATAGTTGTCCTGCCGATGAGTTTGCTACATTTGTAAACAATCATCCTGATCACACTGTAATAAGTTATGTAAATACAAGTGCAGCTGTTAAAGCATATACCGATATAGTGGTAACATCTTCCAATGCAAAAGAAATAGTGGAAAGTCTCCCACAGGAAAAAAAAATTATATTTGGTCCTGATAGAAATCTTGGTAATTATATAAATGGAATAACCGGACGTAATATGCTTCTTTGGGACGGTGCTTGTGATGTGCATGAAAAATTTTCGCTTGAAAAAATAATTTCACTTAAAAAAGAACATAATAATGCTAAAATTCTTGTACATCCTGAATGTAAGAAGCCTTTACAATTGATAGCCGATAAAGTGGGTTCTACTCAGGCATTACTCAATTATGCAATATATGATGATTGTAATACTTTTATAGTAGCCACTGAAAGTGGTATATTACATGAAATGCAGAAGCGTTGTCCTAATAAAGAGTTTATACCGGCTCCTCCGGAAGATGGAACTTGCTCTTGTAATGAATGTGCTTATATGAAACTTATCACACTTGAAAAACTTTATAACAGTTTAAAATATGAATTACCTGAAATAAGTGTTGATAAAGAAATAGCAGAAAAAGCTATCATTCCTATTAAAAGAATGCTTGAAATATCAGAAAAACTTGGATTAATAAAGAAATAATAATAATAAATATATATCATCATTATGGAATATAATCATAAAGATATTGAGAAGCGTTGGCAACAGTATTGGAAAGAAAACAATACTTATAAGACTGAGGTGGATAAAAGTCGTCCTAAATACTATGTACTCGACATGTTTCCTTATCCTTCCGGAGCAGGATTACATGTAGGTCATCCATTGGGATATATAGCTTCCGATATTTTTTCGAGATACAAAAGATTGCAAGGTTTTAATGTACTTCATCCTATGGGATATGATGCGTACGGATTGCCTGCCGAACAATATGCTATCCAAACTGGTCAACATCCTGAAGTTACAACTATGCAAAACATTGCTCGTTATCGTGAACAATTGGATAAAATAGGGTTTTGTTATGATTGGAGTCGTGAAATAAAGACTTGTGAACCTTCTTATTATAAATGGACTCAATGGGCATTTATACAAATGTTCAAGAGTTATTTTAATACCAAACTTAATAAGGCTTGTCCTATAAGTGAACTTGAAGAATATTTTGCAGTCAATGGAAGTAAAGATATTCCTGCACATGGAACAGAAGAACTAGAATTTACTACCAAAGAGTGGAATTCATACACTCAAAAGGAAAAAAATGATATTCTTATGAACTATCGTATAGCTTATCTTGGCAATACAATGGTAAATTGGTGTCCAAAACTTGGTACTGTGCTTGCTAATGATGAAGTGAGTGAAGGTGTATCATTACGCGGAGGTTATCCGGTAGAACAAAAATTAATGTATCAATGGTGTCTTCGCGTGAGTGCATACGCAGGACGCTTGTTGAATGATTTGGATACTATAGAATGGAGTGATTCTATTAAGGAAACACAACGTAACTGGATAGGATATAGCGAAGGTGCTGAAATGCTATTCCCTGTGGCAAATAAAGATTTCCAATTAAAGATATTTACTACTCGTGCCGATACTATATTTGGTGTTACTTTCATGGTACTTGCTCCTGAAAGTGAATATGTAGAAATGGTAGTAACTGAAGATCAAAAAGCTGCTGTTGATGCTTATCTTGATGAAGTAAAGCATAAAACGGAACGTGAACGCATGATAGATAAAAAGGTATCGGGTGTGTTCTCAGGTTCATACGCAGTAAATCCAATAACAGGTAAAAATATTCCTATATATATAAGTGATTATGTACTTGCAGGTTATGGTACAGGTGCTATTATGGCTGTTCCTGCTCATGATAGTCGTGACTATGCATTTGCAAAGCATTTCGGTCTTGAAATAGTTCCACTTATTGAGGGTTGTGATGTGAGTGAAGAAAGTTTTGATGCTAAGGAAGGGATAATGACCAATTCTTCTAATGATAAACTTCAACTTAACGGACTTTCAGTAAAAGAAGCTATTGCTAAAACAAAAGTATATATAAAAGAAAGTGGTATAGGTAAGGTAAAAGTTAATTATCGTCTTCGCGATGCTATTTTCAGTCGTCAGCGCTATTGGGGTGAACCGTTCCCTGTTTATTATGATGAAAATAATCAACCTCAAGTGTTAAGTTATGAAGAATTGCCTCTTCTTCTTCCTGAAGTAGATAAATTTTTACCTACTGAAACAGGAGAACCTCCTCTAGGACGTGCTAAAAATTGGATAAATAATGATGGTCGTCCTCTTGAACTTAATACAATGCCTGGTTTTGCAGGTTCTTCGGCTTATTACTTGCGATATATGGATCCAAAGAACGAGAATGCACTTGTTTCAACCGAAGCAAATGAATATTGGCGTAATGTGGATTTATATATTGGTGGTACTGAGCATGCTACCGGACACTTGATTTACAGTCGTTTCTGGAATAAGTTCTTGTATGACTATGGTTACGTGTGCGAATCGGAACCATTCAAGAAACTTATAAATCAAGGTATGATTCAAGGTCGTTCAAACTTTGTATATCGTATAAAGGATACAAATACATTCGTATCTTATAATTTGAAAAAAGATTATGATGTAACACCTATTCACGTTGATGTTAATATTGTGAGCAACGATATTCTTGACTTGGAAAAATTCAAAGCATGGCATCCTGAATTTAATAATGCCGATTTTGTACTTGAAGATGGTAAATATGTATGTGGTTGGGCTGTTGAAAAGATGTCAAAATCAATGTTCAACGTAGTAAATCCTGATGATATAGTTGAAGTTTACGGAGCCGATACACTTCGTCTTTATGAAATGTTCTTAGGTCCTCTTGAACAAAGTAAGCCTTGGGATACCAACGGTATTGATGGTGTAAATCGTTTCTTGAAAAAATTGTGGGGACTATTCTTTAAGGGTGATGAATTAGTAGTAAAAGAAGAAAAGGCTACACCTGAAGCGTTGAAAGCACTTCATAAATTGATAAAGAAAGTTACATTTGATATAGAACATTTCTCTTATAATACTTCGGTGAGTGCATTCATGATATGTGTAAACGAACTTAATTCATTTAAATGCGTAAGTAAAGAAATTTATGATGAATTGATAGTGCTTTTGGCTCCATTTGCTCCTCATATTGCCGAAGAATTGTGGCATCGTTTAGGACATAATACCAGCGTGTGTGATGCTAAATGGCCTATATGTAATGAAGAATATTTGGTGGAAGCCAACGTAAACTACGCTATTTCTTTCAATGGCAAATCACGTTTCAATATGGCTGTTCCTAATGGAACTTCTAAAGAAGAAGTTGAAAAAATGGCACTTGCACATGAATCATCGGCTAAGTGGATGGAAGGAAAAACACCTAAAAAAGTCATAGTAGTACCAAATAAAATTGTAAATATAGTATTATAATAAACCATTAATATAAAATACCTTATCTTGTTTTAGGTAAGGTATTTTATTTTTTTAGTAATGAAAGAACTCGTTTTTGCTACAAATAATGCACACAAGTTGCGTGAATTGCGTGAAATAGTAGGAGATAAATTCAAAATTTTGAGTTTAAAAGAAATAGGTTGTAATGAAGATATTCCCGAAACAGCTTCTACTATAGAAGGTAATTCCCGTATTAAAGCAAATTATATAAAGGATAAATATGGTTATGACTGCTTTGCCGACGATACAGGGCTTGAAATAGATGCTCTTGAGGGAGAACCGGGAGTGTATTCGGCACGTTATGCAGGAGATGAGTGTAATAGTGAACGCAATATTGATAAAGTACTTGAAAAAATGTCGGGTAAAGAAAATCGTGCGGCAAGATTTGTAACGGTCATAACTTTGATATATGAAGGTAATACATGCACTTTTGAAGGTGAAGTAAAGGGTGAAATACTTACCGAGAGACATGGAAATGGTGGATTTGGTTATGATCCTATATTCAAACCTATAGAAGCTGATTGTTCATTTGCTGAAATGAGTGCTGATGAAAAAAATGCAATAAGTCATCGCGGACGTGCTGTAAAAAAACTTTTTGATTTTCTTCTTAAAAATAGTTTTAATTTGGATTTTGGATGAGTTGATATAGTTCCAGTTCAAAGCGCGGAGCCATAAGTGCAAGATGTTCAAAAATTTCGCTTTGTACCGACTCATGTGATACCCAATCGGTTACTGTAGTATAGCAATAAATGCGTATTGGAATACCTTGCGATGTAGGTGCCAATTCATTTACAATGAGCAAAGAATCTTGTGCTACAAGCGGATGATTGTGCAAATAAAGTGTGAGATAGGCACGGAATAATCCGAGATTGGTATCTATGCTTCCATTTACAGCACCTTGTGAATTTTTGGTGTTTTCAACGATTCCGTTTTTGAGTTGTTCTTGTTTTAGTATTATAAAATCGGTTAATAACGGTATATTTTTAAGAGATTCAAGCAATGAGACTGACGGTGCGTGAATGGATTGAGAAGAAATGTTATAGGAACGATTGATTTGTCGTCTTCCGCTTTCATACATCGATCTCCAATTTTGAAAAGAAGTACTCACAAGCGTATAAGGAGGGAGCATAGCAAGAGTATTATCCCAATTGCGTACTTTTACAACAGTAAGAGATACATCGACTACAATACCGTTTGCCGGTGTTCCCGGAACTATAATCCAGTCACCAACGCGGAGCATGTCATTTTGCGATAATTGCACACCTGCCACAAGTCCTAGAATACTGTCTTTAAAAACCAACATAACAACGGCGGCAAAGGCTCCTAATCCGGTGAATAAAGCAAGTGGAGATTTATTGACTATTATCGAAATTATGATGATTATACCTATGAACCATATAAGCCCTTTTGCTATTTGTGGTAAACCTTTAAGTGGATGATTATGGGTGTTTCCTACTTCGTCATAACGTCGCCAAATAAAATTAAAACATTCGTTTATAGCCAATATAATACTAAAAATCAAATAAATAATGGCTATTTTGACTACTATAGCAAGAACTTTGCTTTCAACGGAAAAAGCAAAAGGAATAAGTGATAAAAACACAATAGGCGGAATGATGTGACTTACTTTTAACAGAGCCTTTTCAGCTTGTTTTACACCGGAGTGTGAAGCTCGTCGAAACCAACGCATTTTATTGGTTATAAAAACGGCTATTTTACTTATAATCCATCCTATTCCGCAAGCAATAGCTATCACTATAGTCATATAGATGATTTCTTCAAGTGTATCGTTGTGTGGAAGTGAACATTTCTTTAGAAAATAATCTATTATTTTTATAATAGTGTGTGCTATTTTATAGGGAGGTATATTAGTCATTTTATTGAGAGTTAAAGCATTATTTATAACAAAAGTGACTTTATTTTGTTGGGTTGTGTATGAAAAAAAAAAAAAATGGTTACTTTTGAAGTATGGATTTTTTTGTAACAGTAGAATTTTACATTATTGCCATAACTATAGCTGTTCTTATTGCGGGATTCTTCTTAAAATCGCATAAGGAAGTTCAATCTTATTCATATATTTATCAAGGGGATGTTTCTTTTTCGGAATCGTCACATCTTGATGAAGAAGAAAGTGTGGATGTGGTATCGCAGGATAATGGAACGACATTGATAATTCATCGTAATGTTGTATTGCCGGTAGATGCGACTGTAAATATAAAAATAGATGTGTGTGGCGAAACCGTGAGTTGTGTTGAAAAAATGATGGAATGTATGCCCGAAGAACAGGTATTTTGTTATGATGTGAAATTTACGGTGAAATGCTTGAAATATCTTTCATATAAAATGAGATATGAATGTGTGTATAATGGAAAATGGTGTAATTTATCGTTTACCAATAATGGGAATACATCGGTGAAAAAAATATTGAAACAATAAGAAATTGACATATATGGAAAAATTATTGAAAATAGCATTGAGTTTTACTCTTATCATATTTACATCCTTTGGGATTAAGGCTGAAAGTGATAACGGTGTGTGGAAAATACATACTATTTTTAATGATAACAGAACGCGTGTTGTTGACACTGAAGATATGGTGTATTGTGTTACCGATAATTCTTTGAATGTTTATAATAAGGAAACAGAAAAGTTTGAATCGTTGTCAAAACTTAATAGACTTTCAGGCTATTATGTGAAAAACATTTATTACAATTATGAAAAGAAATATCTTGTAGTTACATATACCGATTTTAATATAGATATACTTCGTCCAGATGGAACAACCGTAAATATTTCTAATTTAAAAAATATTGCGGGTACAATAGATTGCACCATAAATGATGTTACATTCGGAAAAAATTGTTTTTATGTTGCATCAAAAGTAGGATACTTAAAAGTTGAAGACACTTATTTTACTGTGGAAAAAGCTGCTTTTTTCAATTCAAATGTACAATCGGTTGCTGAAGTGGGTGAAAACATTATTCTTTGTAACGGTAGTCAAACTTTTTATGTTTCAAAAGATGTGAATGTGAAGAATATTAGTCAAATGAAAACAACGTCACTAGGTGTATCAGGAACACTTTTACCTATTGATGATACTCATTTTTTCTTGAATGGAAGTTTACTCTATCTGGTTACAATAAGTAAAGATGGAAGTTTTACTAAAACGTCAGTGTCTTCGGCAAAAGTTTATGATGTGCAAGCTGCATATAATGGTTTTATAGCATTGGGAGGAACTTCGGCAACTGTTATTTCTAAATTTTATGCGTTTGATAAAAACGGAAACAAAACAGCCGATGTAACTCTTCCGGCAGAATTGAAAAATACATTGTTATCTTCCTATGAAAAAGACGGCTCTTTATGGAGGCTCGGTGCTAAAGGATTACAAAATTTTTCGTTAAATACAACTGATTTGGCTATGACAGCAATCGGTGATGAAATAATTCCAAATTGTGTAACTGCCAAGCGAATAGGAGAATTAGTCTATAATGATAAAAATAAGAAACTTTACGTAACAAGTGGAGGTGCAAAATCTGAATATCTTATAGAAATGTATGGAAAAACTGCTTATATAAGTTCTTATGATGGGGTAACGTGGAAGAATGAGATACCAACAGATTTGAAAGGTTATAAATTTCAGGATCCATACAAACCGATATTTGATAGAACTGATCCGAATACTTTTTATGTTGGAACTTGGTATCAAGGAATTTTTAAAATAAAAAATAATGAAATTATAGCTAAATATGATTGGACTAATAGTCCATTGGTTCATGCTTTGAATAATTGGTTTTGTCATGTACCTTGTATGGATTTTGATTCATTCGGTAATTTGTGGACAATTCAACATACTGCTGATGATAATGATAAAGAAATAACTATATTAAAAAACAGTTCTGTAAATAAGGTTGATAATATATCTTTGGAAGATTGGGTTGTTCCGGAAATTAGAACAAAGCACCAGAAACGTTTATGTTTTCATATAGATAAAAATGATAATAAAATACTATTTGATGGAGCTTATGAAGGTTCAATTAAAATCTTTAAGAATGACGAGTTATTTAAAAATATAGTATCTCGAGATTTTACTTATTTTTATGATCAAGATGGTAAAAAAGTAACATGGAGTCTTATTTTTGACATAGAAGAAGATAAAAATGGTATTTTATGGTTTGCAAGTACATGGGGATTATTTAGTATGAATGCTGAAAATGCTTTTAATGAAGATTTCAGTATAATAAAACCTAAAGATAAACATAATAATTATATACTTGATAATGTATTTGTTACTTGTATTTCAACTGATGAATATAACCGTAAGTGGGTTGGTACTTTGGATGATGGGATATATTTATTAAATGAAGATTGTTCTAAGGTTTTGAAACATTTTAATAGTTCAAACAGTAGTTTTCCAAACGATAAAGTTCTTTCTATTTGTTGGAATTCTAATACTAAGTCTGTTTTTGTAGGATTAAATGGTTGTTTATTGGAATATATACCCGAAAATTATGATGATATAAGTAAAATATCAGTAAATCCAAATCATATAACTCCCTATTTTAAAGGATTTGTAGTTTTTGATAATATTCCGATTAATTCAATTTTGTATATAAAGAATTCGAATGGGGAAATAGTAAAAAACATTCAAGCAACAAGTTCCAAAGTTTATTGGAATTGTACAAATGATAATAATATTCCGGTTGAAACAGGAAATTACACATTATCGGTTAAATTAAATAATCAGATTCAGGAAAATGACAATATACTGCAATTTAGCATAATAAAATAAGCATTGATATTTGCCGTTATATAAGTATTAATTTATATGATTATGGCTAAAAGGATTATATATTTATTGATATTATCGTTTTTTGTGAGTTTTAATGCTTTAGCTTCGGTAGGAGAATGGCATATCCATGGTGTTTTTGGAAATTCAGCAAAAAAAGTTATAGATACAGGTGATAAAGTCTATTATCTGGTTGATGGTTGGTTATATTATTATGATAAAGAGAATCAGGAAACCGTAAGTATATCGGAATCGGGTGATATGAATGATGTTATCATTAATGATATTTATTATGATTATGATAAAAAAAGGGTTTATGTTGCTTATACTAATAGTAATATCGATATTATATATGAGAATGGAGATATTATAAATATTCCTGATATATATAATGCAAGTGTTTCTTCTACTAAAACAATCAATCATATTGCTTTTTCCAATCATGGTGTGTTTGTTGCCACCGATTTTGGTTATGTTCGCTTGAATGATGAAAAAAATGAGGTAAAAGAATCCAGAATATATAATACAAAGATTATCTCTTTGTGTGTCGTAGGGGATAAGTTGATATTTTCCGATAACAATCAATTATATATTGAAGAAATAGGAAAGTATTATAATAGTATAGATGAAGTGCCTGTATGTTCTTTTAAACAAGATGGCAGATTGTTGTCAATAGATGATACTTATTTCTTTTTTGAACGAGGTTGGCTGTACAAATTTAAAGTAAATGGAAATGATATAGCTTATGTCGGTATAATATCACAAACCGGAGTAAATAGTTTACAACCAACGCCTACAGGTTTTCAGTATAGTGATAATACAGGTATTTTATACAGATTGAATGAAAATGGTGAAAAAACATCTTCTATTCAAATGCCGGAATCTATGAAAAAATCGTGTTTAAGTTCTTATGAAACCGATGGTTCTTTATGGGAATTGAATGAAAAAGGAATACGACATGTAGAATTATCGGAAACCGGAGCAGAAACCGTTTTAATGGATTTTGCTCGTCCTAATGCTTCAACTGTAGCATTACCGTATTATCTTGAATATAATACGGGACAAGATAAACTATTTGTAATGAATACTGCTTCAACCAGATATATTTCTGATTATCTTTCACGTGCTGTGTTAAGTTCTTATGATGGTATAACTTGGAAAAATGAAATGCCCGACAATGCACCTACTTATAACCAACAAGGTAATAATAATAATCACATAAATGCTCCGTATAGTTTGATATTTGATCCTGAAGATTCTAATACCTGTTATATAGGAACATGGTTTGAAGGTGTATATAAAATTACAGATGGGAAAGTTGTTGCAAAATATGACTGGACCAATAGTGCCATTGATAAAGTTGAAATAAGTTCTGCTTTTCATATATGTACAACTCCGTGTATAAGATTTGATAAAAACAACAATCTTTGGGTGACTCAATCTCAAAATGAGAATAATTATATCACCGTTTTGCCCAGATCAAAACAATCAAAAGAAAATTTATCTCGAGAAGACTGGATTTCACCGAAAATACTGGGGTTAACAGAAAGTTTCAGAGGTCATTTTCTTATTACGTCACGTGATATAAAAATACATAATAACGGAGCTTATGCAGGACCACTTGTAATTTTTTATGACGACGGTAATCCGGCTTCAAGTAATATTTTGTCAAAAACATTTTCTTCATTGACCGATCAAGATGGTAAAGAATTTACTTGGAATTACATTAATTGTTTTGCAGAGGATAAAAACGGAAATGTTTGGATGGGAACTAATGGGGGAGTTGTATCCTTCTCTCCACAAAAGGCACTTACGAGCAATGATTTTACAATAAATCACATAAAAGTACCGCGTAACGATGGAACAAATCTTGCCGATTATTTATTGGATAATACAGATGTTACCTGTATTGAAGTAGATGGCTCCAATCGTAAATGGATAGGAACATCTAAATCGGGTGTGCTTTTGGTAAGTGAAGATGGGAGTGAAATACTTGAGCAATTCACTATTGATAATAGTCCGTTATTAAGTAATTGTGTGTATGCTATACGTTGTAATCCTTCAAATAACAAAGTTTATATAGGCACTGACAAGGGATTACTTGAATATTCAAGTGATAATGAACCTCCTGCCGAAAGTTATAGCGAAATATATGCATTTCCAAATCCTGTAAGACCGGAATATACAGGTGATATTACAATAAGAGGACTCATGGAAAACTCTTTGGTGAAAATAGCCGATTCCGAAGGAAATGTTATAAAATCAATACGTTCAACAGGAGGAATGACCACATGGGATGGTTGTAATTCACAAGGGGAACGAGTAAAGAGTGGTGTTTATTTCGTTTTTGCTTCTCAGAATGAAAATGAATCATCTTCGGGTGCTGTCACAAAGATATTGATTATACGTTAAAGTTGAAGAAACTATTGGTTATTATTTAAAATCTGTTTCATCTTGGCTTGTATGTGTAAAATTCAACTTATCTTTGTAAAATAAACAACTTACAGCACATTCCGGATAGTTAATGTTAAACTTCGGTTAAAGTGAGTGCGTTATATAAATTATATGGCAGATAAACTTTTTTATGGAAAATAAAGATAAGCAAAATACGGTAAAAGAAAACAAAGTTGAAAATGTAAAGCAAACCGGTGGATTGAAAGAACGTCTTGCCCGAGTGAAAAAGACTCGTTGGATTCGTTTCGGTGTGGTTTCATTGATATTTTTCCTTTGGGTTATATGGTTAGGTTCATGGTGGGTTTTATTATTCTTACCTATTCTTGCCGATATTTATTTGACTCAGTTTATACCATGGACATGGTGGAAACATACAAAAAACAAGGCAATAAAAAGCGTTATGAGTTGGGTTGACGCTATTGTATATGCACTTATTTTGGTATATTTCATATTTTTGTATGTTGGTCAAAATTATCAAATTCCATCTTCTTCTTTGGAAAAATCTCTCCTTGTAGGTGATTATTTATGGGTGAATAAGATGATATATGGACCGCGTGTACCCAATACACCGCTTCATTTTCCATTAGCTCAAAATACATTACCATTTATAGGTTGTAAGTCATATATTGAAAATCCGCAATGGGATTACCATCGTTTGAAAGGACTTCGCAATGTAGAACGTAATGATATTGTGGTATTTAATTTTCCAGCCGGAGATACAGTGGCATTAAAGGTTCAGAATCCGGATTATTATACTTTATGTGCAACTGTACCGGGAGGTCGTGAAACATTGTTGCGAAATAAGGCTGAATTCGGAGATATTATTTATCGACCGGTTGATCGTCGTGAAAATTATGTTAAACGTTGTATAGGTCTTCCGGGAGAAACACTTAAGATTGTAAATGATATTGTATATATTGATGGAAAACCGCTTGAAGAACCGGAAAATGTACAATATAATCATTTTATACAAACAGATGGACGACTTATTCCGGACAATGTGTGGGATGAATTAGGTATAAGTGTTGATGATAGATCTATGGTGGCAATAGATGATCCTGAATCGGTTATGAATGCTGCCAATTTAGGATTAAAAATTAATTTTGATGGCTCCGTTAATCCTATCTATCAAAGTCCACTAACTAAAGAAATGAAGTCAAAACTTGAGAAGATGAATTGGATTACGGCTGTGGTTAAGGTTCCTGATGTGGAATTTATTAATGTTTATCCTATTAGTCATGATTATGGCTGGAGTCGTGCCAATTATGGAGAGGTTTGGATTCCTGCAAAGGGTAAGTCCATCAAGTTGACTGTAGATAATCTTCCTATTTATGAACGAGCAATAAAGAATTATGAAGGAAATGATTTGCAAGTGAAAGATGGTAAGATATTTATTAATGGTAAGCAGACCGATGAATATATGTTTAAAATGGATTATTACTGGATGATGGGTGATAATCGAGATAATTCTGCCGATTCACGTTATTGGGGTTTTGTACCGGAAGATCACATTGTGGGTGCTCCTGTATTTATATTGATTTCTTTTGATAAAGATAAATCACTGTTTAACGGTGGAATTCGTTGGAATAGAATTTTTGCTAATGCCAATTCAGGCAAATAGATAAAATAATGTGTTATCATGTGTTACGAAAAGGGTGTATTCTCTTTGGCTTATGCTGGCAGTGTAAGGTATTATGCTGCTATGCTTGTATGTAAAAAAGCAATTATTTCTGTAGGGGAGAAGCGAAATAAAATATCATGGTGTTCCAGTCATTGCAACATAATAGGGGCGAATGGGACACAAACACTTACTTTACCGCTTATAAAGCCGATAGGAGGCGTACAGGAGCTTTTTCGTGATGTGGTAATATCGGAACATGGTGATTGGCGTCGAGTGCATTGGGGGGCTTTATTTTCCGCTTATGGCAAATCTCCTTTTTTTGAATATATTGCAGATGATTTACAATCTATATATGAAAATCATGATATCAACAATCTTGTGGATTTTAATAAAGCCATACAAAATTTAATTATAGAATTTCTGGATTTGCCGATTTATGTGATATTTTCACAAGAACAACCTTTTATTGATGAAAACATAAAAGATTTTCGTGGAAAAATAGGGGAGAATAAACAAGATAATCTATTTTTTATACAGAATCAAACTTATTGGCAAGTTTGGCAGGAACGACATGGGTTCAAGCCTAATATGAGTATATTTGATCTTCTCATGAATCAAGGTCGAGAATCAATTTTCACATTACGAAAAATGATAAACAAATAGAAAGATTTTTCTTCGTATGAATTTTAGCGTTGTTTTCGTTATGTTTTACGAAAAGATAGCTAAATTTGTAATTTAAAAGGGTTGATTTTATGCAAAATAGAATATTAATATTATTTGGATTTCTATTATTTCTAGTTACTTTTTTAAGTTGTAGCAATGATAGGTTTAAAATTGAAGGGGCTTTATCTGATGCAGGAAAGCAGACTCTGAGAGGTGTTTATGTTAATGAAGCCGGAGTTCAGACTCAATATGCAACAGTTGAGGGCAATCGTTTTACCTTTGAGGGTGTGTCTTCCATGCTTACAATTTTTTATATTTATACAGCTCAAAATAAGTTACTTACCAAAGTTGTTATGAAAAATGGTGATGGGCTGAAAATGCGAGGAACCATAAAGCATAACTATCTTATTGAGATGAAGGGTAGTGATGAGAATGAAGATTGGAATAATTTCCGTCGAGAAAATCATCTGTTATATCAGGAAGAAAAAACAAAAGAGCTTGATAAGAAAATAGAAGAATATATTAAGATCAATGGTGATAAAATGGCAAGTCTTTTATTGTTATTGAGTGATTATAGTAGTTTGGACAGCTCTAAACATGTACATGATTTGCTAAATAAGATTGATGAGAAGGTGCGTTCTGCAAGTATTTTGAAAGCATACACTGAAATGAATGCTTCCTTAACACTTACAAAAGAAGATCGCAAAAAATACCATTCGTTTATGTTATATAACGAGAATGATTCATTGGAGTCATTTATTCCATTGCGTAGCAATATGACAGTATTATGTTTTTGGGTAAATGATGATGAATCAAGAACATCGATAATAAAAGAATTGGATACTTTATATACTGATTATAAAAAGAAAAACAAATTACAGATTGCTGATATTATGCTTGATAGTGATACTACACGATGGAAACGTACTTTACGACGTGAGAAAACCGATTGGAAACACTATTGGGCTGTTGGCGGTATTATGAATAAGTCTATTAAAGAGTTGATGATAAAGAATACACCGGAATTTATTATACTTGATTCAATAGGACAGCAATTGTATCGTGGTGATTCTATCTCAGTTGTTTCTCGTATGGTGCGAGAACATTTTAAGGATATAGATCCAAAAGATAAAAAGAAAAAATAAAAACGGCATTATGTTGACAAAGACTTATGGCGCAGCAGTTAGTGGTGTAGAAGCTTTAATTGTGACTATGGAAGTTGCAATAGAAGGCGGATACGGCTTTTGCATTGTGGGATTGCCCGATACTGCTGTAAAAGAAAGTTATGAACGTGTTCGTTCTGCCATAAAAGTTTATGGAGTGGAATTCCCTCGTAAGGATGTAGTGGTGAATATGTCGCCTGCCGATGTTAAGAAAGAGGGTGCGGCTTATGACTTGCCTATTGCTATTGCGGTGCTTGCAGCTGATGGAAAATTACCAGTTGATAGTCTTTCTCAATATATGATAATGGGAGAATTGTCGCTTGATGGCTCTATATTACCTATACGCGGGATTCTTCCAATGGCAATAAAGGCGCGAGCCGAAGGTTTTAAAGGATTTATTGTTCCTCGAGCAAATGCCAAAGAAGCTGCAGTTGTGAATAACCTTGAAGTTCATGGAGTTGATAATATATTTGAAGTAGTAAATTTTTTCAATGGAACAGGTACCATAGAACCTACTGTTGTAAATACCAGAGAAGAATTTTTCAGTAGTGTCAACGATTATGATTTTGATTTTTCGGAAGTAAAAGGGCAGGACAATGTAAAACGAGCTTTTGAGGTGGCTTGTGCCGGAGGACATAATATTATGCTTATTGGTAGTCCCGGTAGTGGGAAATCGATGATGGCAAAACGATTACCTTCAATACTTCCTCCATTAACATTGCGTGAGGCTCTTGAAACCACAACAATACATTCTATTGCGGGAAAATTGAAACGTGGATCGACTCTCATGACACAACGTCCGTTTCGTTCTCCTCATCACACTGTTTCTCCGGTTGCTTTGGTTGGTGGAGGTACAAATCCTATGCCCGGTGAAATAAGTTTGGCTCATAATGGGATTTTATTCCTTGATGAACTACCGGAGTTTAATCGTTCTGTCCTTGAAGTGATGAGACAACCGCTTGAAGATCGTCTTATTACTATTTCAAGGGCAAAATATTCGGTTGAGTATCCTGCCTCTTTTATGATGGTGGCTTCAATGAATCCGTGTCCGTGTGGGTACTTTGGTCATCCATCAAAAGATTGTATATGTCAGCCCGGTACACGTCAACGATATATGAATCGTATATCGGGTCCATTACTTGACCGTATAGATATTCAAGTAGAGGTATCTCCGGTTGAATTTGACGATATTTCTTCAACTATACCGTCCGAGAGTAGTGCAGAGATAAGAAAACGCGTGATAAAGGCTCGTGAGATACAAACGGAACGTTTTAAAGGAATAAAAGGTGTGCATTGTAATGCTCAAATGAATTCGGCATTGTTACATGAGTATGCACAACCCGATGAAAAAGGGTTAACACGCTTACGTGATGCAATGACACGCTTAAATATGAGTGCTCGAGCTTATGATCGTATTCTCAAAGTGGCTCGAACTATTGCCGATCTTGATGGTAGTGATGATGTAAAACAACATCATATAGCAGAAGCAATAAACTACCGCAATCTAGACAGGGAAGACCGTTTTTAGTTTAAAAGTAAAATATTTTAGTATTGTTTCTTGATATAACAAATAACGGAGATAATCAAAAAGGTTACCTCCGTTATTTCTGTTTATTGGTATTGTATTATTTTACAATCTTAACGGCTTTAGCTCCCTGTTTCATGATGTAAATACCGTTTTCTGGTTTTTCAATTTTAATACCTTGCATATTGTAGTATTCAATATTGGTGTTATCATTGATTTCAACGTTGTCAATTGCAGATGTTGAAGAGTAATTAACTGCATTGGATTCAGCGGTTTCAACTTCTTCGGTTACTGCAGTTACAGTATATGAACCATCTGCTGCATTTTCTACAGTATAAGTAGTTTCTGTAAGTCCTGTTGCGATAAGTTCATTATCCCTATATACATTATAAGTACAACTGCTTGCTTCGGTAGACATTGGTTTTATTAGGTTTTGATCTGCTTTTTCAAGAATAGCCGAGATTCTCCAGTTGTAATCAAGTTTATTCTTTTTCTTCATTGAGTACCAATAGCTTCCTGAACTTGAATAATAGTCTCCGTATCCCTCTACAGCCGGTCCTTCATCCATTACCATCAATGGTGTTCTTGTTGCTCCATTGATAATATAACCTACACCAACTTCCCAATTTGCTGGTATTTCTACCGGATTGTCAAGTCTTACGGTATTGTAACCTACTACTATAGATTTTGTGTCGATAGGTTGTTTATATACGACATTATCGCCATACATAACTGTAGCATAAAGAGAATTTACTTCAGTGCTTGCTAGTTTAAATTTAATATGAGAAATTTTCATTCCCACTTTATCGGCAAGATCCTCAACTTTGTATTTTGTTATGGCATAGAATCCATCTCCGGAACCTGTTAATTGCATAGCATTGTCGTTTGTTCCTATTTCGTAAGTAAGAATGGTTGCACTGCTAGGGTTACTCCATGTTAAAACAAGATCATTATTTGAAACTGCTCCTGTAAGGTCGAATGGTGCCGGATTCTTTTGTACTATTGTATTATTGAAAGAAATAATATTTGTACGAGGAGATTCCCAACCATTTTTGTATACTGCTGAGATTTCATAGTTGAATGTACCGAAAGATTTCAATGTTTCAGCATAGTTATACTCGTTGGTTTGTGCTACAAGTACATTGTTCTTATAGATGTTGAAACTTGAAACAACCGGATTATTATCAATTGCAGATTTTGGTTGTATTGCTGTTACTTCTATATCCTTTGTTGGAAGAGAACTCAAAATATAAGATTTAGCTGATGTTTTGCTTGACGGTGTTGCTGTTGGAGGTGTTGCAAGAGCTCCAATGTAGATGTTGTAATCATTGGCATCTGAAAGTATTGTACCAAGAGCCATCCAAGTGCTTGCACCTTCTGTAGGTGTAAAACTTACCATAGCACCACCGTCAACCAAAGAACCTTCGTCAACTACGATTGGAGTAGTATTTGCTTTCAAGTTGGCTGTATAAGCAACATAAAGGTCCTCTTCACCTGTGATACTTACAGGGTTGTCAAGTTCTACGTAGAATGTTGTAAGAGGTTCTATTGTATTGGCAGCAAGTGTTTTTTCTGCAAGTACAGTTCCTGTTGGAGTGTATATAGCGACTTTAATTTCACCTGTTTCTTCTCCTATCATACCATATATGCGAGATATTGAGTATCCTGAATATGTCTTTAAAAGATCGGCACTTAATTTAGAACCATAAGTTAAATTCATGTCTCCGGTAAAACCTGTTATATAAATAGGATCTCCTGCATTTGTAAGATTCATATCCATACTCCAAGAAGCTGATATTTCTTTGGTAGTTTCATCAAATTTAGATGTTTCTACATATGGTGCACGATATACTTCAGGCAATTCGATATATACAGTAGTATTATCGGCTGAAGATATGTTTCCATTACTACCCTTTGCTACTACTTCATAAGTGTAATATCCGGGTGCTTCAACATTATCAATATATGAATCGGTGTTGATGTCGCTTGCAATTTTTTCACCATTACGATATAAATCATAACCTGCTAAGGTTTCAGCGAAAGAGCTTGTAATGTCGGCTGTCATCATCCAGTTACCTGAAACATTACCTTCTGCAATAGAACTCCAATATGGTTTTGAATTGGCAAATGTACTTTTGGGTGAACTTGTTGAATACATGTTACCTTTATTGTTAACACTGCCTCCGGTATCAACACTGACAGGGTGTGTTTTCTTTGTGTGTCGTAGGAATACTCCGTATGCAACTTTTTTACCTGCAGTGATAGAATATGGAGTAGATAGTGTTATTTTATTCCAAGAATCAAAAGCAAGAAGATTAAGCTCTAGTTGTGTAAGAGTTTGATTATAAACCATTACGTCATCTTCAAAAATGAATAGAACCGCTTCACTGATAGTACAACTGGTTTCTTCTTTGTAAAGGTGTAAGTTTATTGCTGTTATTTGACCTCCGGTATAAGCAATTAGATCGGAAGGATCAAATTCGTTCTTAATCCAGATTTTTGGGTCGGAAGAAGATGTTCCTCCAATACCTGTTTGTACTGTTTCGTTGCTCCAAGTAAGTTTATCAACTGCAGTAAGAGGAGCTTTCCATTGTAAAGTAGTATTTAATATGCCGGTTTCAGCTTTTGTAAATCTAGGAGTTGGGAAACTGTTTACAACGGCTGGGGTTGTATAAGACATTTGTTCCTCGCTGCCGTAAATAGCCGATACAGCATAGTTATGTGAACCTGTTGTTTGTTCTGTAAGTGTGTAAGATGTTTCGGTTACTGGCTCTGAATTTACTTTTGTTCCATCACAATAAACGTTGAATCCGTCCGGAGCAGTTGTGTGATTATTTACAAGTGTGGCTGTAATTAGGAAGTTACCATTACCGGTATTAGTCCATGTTTTACCGTCATTGGAAATACAATCACCTTTACCATATACTGTAGGTCCGGCATCTTTATTGGCAACAAAATCCATATTATGACCGGATACGTATTTAACGGCAAAACGTAGATTTACACCTTCTTTTATTACATAAGGTTCATCGAAATTAACTTTCATGTATTCGCCTTGTTCAAAGAGACTTTGGTCGGCTTCTTTTTGAGCAACGATTTTTTCGTTTTCATACAATATAACTGTAGCCTGATAAATCGCGCGATATTGCATATAGGAAATTGCTTCAACCGATTTTCCTACAACGTTTTTCAAATCATCGGCAGTAAAATAACTAGAAACGTAAAATGTTACCGGTTGTTCCAAATCAGCAGCTACTCCATCGTTACCATCGTAGTCGTAATCGTCGTGCCATTGAAGCTTGATTGTACTTTCGGGAGATTCCCAATTAAGGGTAACAGCGTTATAATTGGCTGTTGCCTTTAATGAATGAGGTGCTTGTGCATAAGCTAATGAAGATATTGCAAAAATTGCAATAAAGCTAAGTAAAAACTTCTTCATAAATCCTTAATTTTAATGATTAATAATTATTTTGTTTAAATATTTTACATTAGAGATTATATATCTTTATATATCTATATATTATAATCATCACCTTATAAGGTTTTGCTTTATTTGCTTAAAGATAGCTAATAATCTTTAAAACAGAAATAAATTCTCAGTAAAATACTTCCTTAATCATTAAAATTAGTTCGTAAAAACGATTAAAGGGTATTTGTACTGTGATTGGTATAGTTTTATTTTACCGAACAATTTAACGTAAAATCTAAAAGGTGTTTTTTTTATAAATTAGTTAATGTATTTTGAAGTTATTATTAATAATTTGGCGCAAAAATAATTAAAACAAAATAGTAATACAAATAAAAAGCTATAAAATATTAGGATAATGCAGAAATAGAAATATTTTATGCATTATTTATGCAAAATGGTATGTGCGAAAATATTTTGTTTAAATTTTTCTTGTATGATTTTTGTAAAAATCATGCAGGAACTGCTATATCCTTTGTTGTTTTATTGAAAGATATTGCTGACGTTCCTCCGAAGACAGTTTTTCAATTGCGTAGCGTAAGGTTGTACGAGGCATGTTTTGTGCGTGTACGTTTAAGAAATTCTTCAATGTTTCAATATCTCGTTTTCCTACTTCTCTTAACATCCATCCTGTTGCCTTGTGGATAAGGTCATGTTTGTGCGATAAATATTTTTCTGCAAGAGTGAGTGTGGTTTCAAATTGGTTATTCCTAATGAATGTGAGTGTTGAAACAATTGCAATACGTTGTTCCCACATATTTGAACTGTCACTTAATGTGAACAAAATGTCATGTGGGTGATTTAACAGGTATTCACCTAAAATATATTCACAACTCAAATCAACTAAATCCCAATTATTGATGTATTGTGTTTGTGATAGATAAAAATCCACTATTTCATTTCTTGTTGATTTGTCTTTATTTTTTTTGAAACGAAGTACAAGGGCAAATAGAGCAGATGCTCTAAATTCATGATAAGGTGATTGAAGCAATTCTAAAATTGTTTCAAGTGAGGCATTATAATATTTTTTTGCGATTTCTCTGTTTTGTGGGGTGGTGAGTCCTAGAAAAATATCGCCTTCACCATATTGACCTTTTCCTGTTTTGAAGAATCCGGATAAAATTTTTGCTTTTTCCGGGTTTGCCTTTTTCAATATTTCGTTTTTCCAATTTTCTGCCGTTGTCATAAGAAATGTGTAGTCTTTTGTTGTAAAATTACAATATTTCCGTTAAAAAGTCCCGATAATTCCTTAGAACTTATGAAATTTTAAAATCTCAGAGGGTTTAAAATGCTGTAATTTAAGTAAAATCAGGTAGTTAGAGTGATTTTGAGAATGCTCTGATATTTCGATAGAAAAAACAAAAAAGTGAGTAAAACTTACATTGTGTAAATTTTTGTTAATACATGATGTAGTATCTAATTCTATGTTATCTTTGTATGTAATTTATGTTAATTATGTCAAATATAAATTTTATAGTTAAAAACGTTGTAATGCCGGAGTTTGATCAAGAAAGGACAAGGGCATGGATAGAAGATGTTGCCAGCCGTCATAATAAAACTGTTGGTGAACTGACCTATATTTTTTGTGATGATAAGAAAATATTGGAAGTAAATCGACAATTCTTACAACATGATTATTATACCGATATAATTACTTTTGATTATTCCAATAAACGACGAATAAGTGGAGACTTATTTATTTCACTGGATACAGTGAAAAGTAATGCCGAGCTTTTTTCGAAATCTTATGATGAGGAATTTATGCGAGTGATAATTCATGGCGTTTTACACTTATGTGGTATAAATGATAAGGGTGAGGGAGAACGCGAAATAATGGAAATACATGAGAATGAGTCACTTGCTTTATTGACTTAATTTATTTAAATGTATGAAATTTGAATATGATGTAATTGTGATAGGTGCCGGTCATGCAGGTTGCGAAGCTGCGTGTGCTGCTGCTCATTTAGGTTCTTCTACGTTGCTTATTACGTTGGATATGAATAAAATAGCACAAATGAGTTGTAATCCGGCTGTTGGAGGTATAGCCAAAGGACAGATTGTACGAGAAATTGACGCTTTGGGCGGTGAAATGGGTATTGTAACCGATAAATCGGCTATACAATTCCGAATGTTGAATCGTTCTAAAGGACCGGCGATGTGGAGTCCGCGTGCGCAAAGTGATCGTATGAAATTTATGTCGGAATGGCGTAATGTGTTGGAAAATACCCCCAATTTATATATTTGGCAAGATGATGCAATAGGATTTGTATTTGATGGAAATACTGTAGTGGGCGTCAGAACGGCTTTTGGGGTAGAATTTAAAGCGAGTGCAGTTGTTCTTACTGCCGGAACGTTTCTAAATGGACTTATGCATGTTGGGCGAGTACAGATAAAGGGAGGTCGTGTGTCGGAACCGGCTTCTTACGGTATTACCGAGCAATTGCGTGACATGGGTTTTACGACTGAAAGGATGAAAACAGGAACTCCGGTTAGAATTGACGCACGTTCTATAAAATTCGAAATGGCGGAAAAACAAGAAGGAGATAATGATTTTCATAAATTCTCATATATGCCTGCAGTAAAGCGTGAGTTGAAACAGCGCCCATGTTGGATTGTGAATACCAATCCCGAAGTGCATGAAATATTACGTGAAGGTTTGCCGGAATCACCGTTATATAATGGGCAAATAAAAAGTATAGGTCCGCGTTACTGTCCCAGCATTGAGACTAAAATTGTAACCTTTGCCGATAAGGATTCTCATCAATTGTTTTTGGAACCGGAGGGGGAAACGACAAATGAATATTATGTAAATGGATTTTCTTCGTCATTACCTTTAGGGGTGCAGTTTAATGCTTTACAGAAAGTGCCTGCACTTGCCGATGTACAGATATATCGTCCCGGGTATGCAATAGAATATGATTTTTTTGACCCTACTCAATTGAAACATACGCTGGAAACAAAAAAAGTGAAAAACTTATTTTTTGCGGGACAAGTGAATGGAACTACAGGCTACGAAGAAGCTGCCGGTCAAGGATTGATTGCAGGTATAAATGCGCATCAAAATGCAGTAGGAGGAGAACCTTTTGTTTTGGGTCGTGATGAAGCCTATATAGGAGTACTTATAGATGATTTGGTTACAAAAGGGGTAGATGAGCCTTATAGAATGTTTACTTCTCGTGCCGAATACAGAATTTTGTTGCGACAAGATGATGCCGATATGAGACTAACCGAAAAATCATACAGACTTGGTCTTGCGACAAAGGAAAGATATGAGTTAATGAAATCAAAGCGTGAACAGCGAGATCGCTTGGTTGATTTTTGTAGAGAATTTTCTGTAAAACCGTCTTTGATAAATGAAGATTTAGAAAGTCTAGGAACATCGCCATTAAAAGAAGGTTGTAAATTATATTCGCTGGTGTTACGCCCGCAACTTGATATTAATAAATTGGCTGAAATTTTAAAGCCGTTGAAGAATTTTATTGAAACACTTGAAGTTGAAAGACGCGAAGAAATTATAGAGGCAGCCGAAATATTAATAAAATATCAAGGTTATATTGACCGAGAAAAGATGATTGCCGAAAAAGTAATGCGTCTGGAGCATGTGAAGTTGAAAGGTAAATTGAAATATAGTGAGATAAATGCTATTTCAACAGAAGCAAGACAAAAGTTGGAAAAGATAGATCCGGAAACAGTGGCTCAAGCTGCACGAATACCGGGAATATCTCCAAGTGACATAAATATATTGCTTTTATTATTAGGAAGATAAATTAAAATTGTTTCACGTGGAACATTAACTTAAACAATATACAATATGGAAGAAAACAAAATGGAAAGAGTGAAGAGTTTGATTCGTGATATACCTGATTTTCCTCAAAAAGGAATTTTGTTTAGAGATCTTACTACAGCATTGAAAGATGGTCAAGCTCTACATGAAATAGGGGAGACTTTACGGGATATTTATAAGGAACTTGGTGTAACTAAAGTTGTAGGTATTGAAGCACGTGGATTTATTGGAGCTTCAGTTCTTGCTTACGAACTTGGTGCAGGGTTTGTTCCATTGCGTAAACCGGGAAAACTTCCTGCAATTACAATTAATAAAACCTATGCCAAAGAGTATGGAACCGATACAATCGAGATTCATCGTGATGCAATAGATGAAAACGATGTGGTGGTTATTCATGATGACCTTCTTGCTACCGGTGGAACAATGGCTGCTGCCTATGAACTTGTGAAAAGTTTAAATCCCAAAAAAGTTTATATAAATTTCATAGTGGAACTTTCGGTCTTGAATGGTCGCAAAGCCTTTCCTGCAGATGCCGAGATTACCTCATTGATTACTTATTGAAATTGATTTAAGAGGGTGTGGACGCACGTGAAAATTTGAAAATAAAAATAGGACTTTTACCTGATTCTCCCGGAGTCTATATGTATTTTGATAGTGAGGGGAAGATTATTTATGTAGGTAAAGCAAAAAGATTAAAACGCAGGGTAAATTCCTATTTTAATCGAGTACATAGTGTGGCTCGCACCAATATCCTTGTCAAGAATATCCATGATATGAAATATATTGTTGTGGATAGTGAAGAAGATGCATTACATCTTGAAAACAGCTTGATAAAGGAGCATAAACCTAGATATAATGTCTTATTAAAAGATGATAAATCTTACCCTTGGATATGTGTTACAAACGAACCGTATCCTAGGGTTTTTCTTACGCGGGAAAATCCTTCTCGTGGAGCAAAGTTTTATGGACCTTATTCTAATGTAGGTGTAGCACGAACTGTAATAGAGTTAATCAGAGAATTGTATCCTATTCGAACGTGTCGCCATGTGATAACTCCGGAAGTTGTTACGCGTGGTAAAATAAGTTTGTGTCTTCAGTATCACATAAAAAATTGTTTGGGTTGCTGTAAAGGATATATAGGAGTTGATGAATATAAAAAATATATCGATGAAATCAGGCAAATATTAAATGGAAACACTCAACAACTATGTGATTATCTTGTCGATGAAATGGGAAAATTGGCAAGTGAATTAAAATTTGAAGAAGCACAGATTATTAAGGAGAAATACGATTTAGTCGAAAAATATAGGGCTAAATCGGTAATTGTTAGTTCACATATAAATGATATTGATGTATATGCCATTCATAGAGATGATAATTGTGCGTATATAAATTATCTGCATTTGAGAAATGGAGCAATAGTGCAGTGTCTCACGTTGGAGTACGGTGTGAAATTGGAGGAAACCGATGAAGAATTGTTGTCGATGGCTGTTGTTGAAATAATGGCTAAATTCAATCGAAAGCCTCATGAGGTTTTGGTTCCGGTTATTCCGGAGACAGAAATGGAGGGTGTCCAGTTTATTGTACCTAAAATAGGCGATAAGAAAAAATTATTGGATATAGCGTTGAAAAACGCAAAGCAGTTTATGATTGAGAAATTATCGCGTTCAGAGAAATTGAATCCGCAGCAACGTACCATGAGAGTACTTACAACAATGCAACGAGATTTTCGCTTGGATGTATTGCCACGTCATATAGAATGTTTTGATAATTCCAATATACAAGGGACAAATCCTGTTGCATCATGCGTTGTTTTTAAGGACGCTGTGCCTTCAAAAAAAGATTATCGTCATTTCAATATAAAAACGGTTGTGGGACCGGATGACTTTGCTTCAATGAATGAGGTGTTGACACGCCGTTATACACGTTTAATGGAAGAAGGTGAAGAGTTGCCTCAGTTGGTGATTGTAGATGGCGGTAAGGGGCAATTAAGTGCGGCTGTGGAGGCTTTTACCGAAATGGGTATTCGTGGTAAAGTAGCTCTTGTGGGAATAGCAAAGCGACTTGAGGAAATTTATTTTCCGGGTGACAGTGTACCTTTGTATATAGACAAAAACAGTGAATCTTTGAGAGTTGTTCAACGTTTGCGAGATGAGGCACATCGTTTCGGTATAACACATCATAGAAATAGAAGAAGTAAAGGACAAACCGTGTCTATTCTTGATGGAATAAAAGGTGTTGGAGAAGTTACGAGAGATACGTTGATAAAACATTTCAAGAGCTTGAAACGCCTTCGTGAAGCCGATGAATCGGCAGTAGCAGCAGTGGTAGGTGCTGCAAAAGCTAAAATAGTAGTTGAAGGATTGAAAAAAACAGAATAATATGAGAATTGTAATACAAAGAGTGTTAAACGCTTCAATATCAATAGATGAAGATTTGTATAGTGCTATAAATCAAGGGCTTATGATATTGGTTGGTATTGCCGAAGGTGATACTGAACAAGATATGGAGTGGCTTGCTACTAAAGCAGCAAATATGCGTATTTTTGATGATGAGAACGGTGTGATGAATCGCAGTGTTATAGACGTGGGTGGAGAGGTTCTTGCTGTAAGCCAGTTTACATTGACTGCGTCAACAAAGAAAGGAAACAGACCATCCTATATTCATGCTGCAGGTCATGATTTGGCTATTCCGTTATATGATAAATTTTGTGAACGATTACAGTCTCTTATCGGTTGTGAAGTGAAAAAGGGTGTGTTTGGTGCCGATATGCAAGTGGCACTAATTAATGACGGACCGGTTACTATTATTGTAGATTCGAAATTAAAAGAGTAACTTTGGCGTTGAGGATTAAAAAAACAAAAATTGGTTTAACTGTTTTCAAAAATTGCAAGGAAAATGACTTTAGAAGAGGCTCAAAAGCGCGTTGATGATTGGATTCATACTTATGGAGTACGCTATTTCAGCGAGTTAACTAATATGGCTATCCTTACAGAAGAGGTTGGAGAGGTTGCCAGAATTATTGCCAGAAAATACGGTGATCAGTCTTTTAAGCCAAGTGACAATGAAAAAGAGCTTGCTGACGAGCTTGCCGATGTTCTATGGGTGGTCTTGTGCCTTGCTAATCAAACCGGAGTGAATCTTACTGAAGCTCTTGAAGAAAATTTCCGTAAAAAAACAATAAGAGACAGTGAGAGACATTTAAATAATGAGAAATTAAAAAACGTACAATAAATTTTACAATTATGGAAGAATTACATAATCATGATTGTTGTTGTGGTCATGAACATGAACACAATCACAATAAGTATAGAGAGGCTATTTTGCACAGTGATGTATGTATTGATGATGAAAAAATTGCTGCTACAGTAGCCGAGATTATAGCAAAGCATGCAGAGGAGAATAATAATGTAGATGTATATAAGTTTTTGCTTAATACGATTGATTTAACTACATTGAGTTCGGAAGATTCTGAAAAATCGGTTACGGAATTTGTGCAAAAGGTTAATGATTTTGAAACAAATTATCCTATGTACAAAAATGTTGCGGCAATTTGTGTATATTCTCGTTTTGCCGAGGTCGTTCGTGCTGCTCTTGAGGTTTCTGAAGTAAATATTGCTGTATGTTCTGCTAATTTCCCTTCTTCTCAGTCTCGTTTGGAGGTTAAAACCACAGAGACAGCTCTTGCTGTAATGGATGGAGCCAATGAAGTGGATATTGTGTTTAATCTTGGGTTGTACCGAGATGGAGCTTATGAAGAATTATGTGATGAAATTTCTGAAATAAAAGAAGCAGCAAAAGATGCACATTTGAAAGTTATTCTTGAGACAGGTGCTTTAAAAACTGCCGAACATATACGTAATGCATCCATATTATCAATGTATTCAGGAGCTGATTTTATAAAGACTTCTACGGGAAAAATGTATCCCGGAGCTTCTTTGGAAGCTGCTTACGTTATGTGTAAGTGTATTAAGGAGTATTATGGTAAACATGGTGTAATGAAAGGATTTAAGGCTTCCGGAGGAATTCGTACTACCGAGGATGCAGTGAAATATTATACCATTGTAAAAGAAGTTCTTGGAGAAAAGTGGTTGACCAATGAATACTTCCGTATCGGTGCGTCAGGTTTAGCTAACAGCTTGTTTGCCGATATTGCAGGGAGTGAGGAAAAACCATTCTAAAGTTGTATTTGAAAAAGTAAAACGTCTCACAAAATCACATTGTGAGACGTTTTTGTTTTTGTGTAAAATCTTATTTTACGACAACTTTTATAGGTCGTTGTGTTTCTTGTGCTGTGATTATATATACTCCATAAGGTAGAGATAATTCATCGTTGTTTTCTACATAATCAAGTTTTTTAATAAGAATTCCTTGCATGTTATATATGCATACGGTACTTAACGGCTCATTACATATGAATCTCAAACCTCTTTCATGTGTTGCCACTGCAAGAATTTTATCGGCTTTGGCGCCTTCAATTCCGCTATTTTCTGCAACGGTTATTGTGTTGGATTTTTCTGATTCATAGCCAAGTCGGCAGCTTTGTACGTAGTATGTTTCACTTGTTCCCGCTTCACGAGTGAAATCAATATACGTATCTTCTGTATCTGTTTTTTCAGACGATATTAGTGTACCATCTTTGTATATGCTACGTGTAACGATGTAATAGTCTATTTGTTCTGTAACTTCTTGCCATACGGCTCTATAAGAGCTTGAAGTCACATTTTCGGCTGGTAAAGCTACCGGTGTAGAAAGGGTAGGTGCTTCAAGGCAAGTACCATTGATGTAAACACCTGTTTCGCTGGTTTCGATACCTCCATCAGAGTAGAATAATGTTGTGGAATGTGTTCCGGTTGTTGTAGGTTTATAGGTGATGGTTAGTTTGTAACCCTCAGTTGAATTCATTGCACTTGCGGAAATTTTTTCGGTTGAAAGTGAAAACATTTTATAATTACCATTGTCATCATATAGGGTAAGTGTTACACCATTACCTGATATATTCTTACCCTTTATGTAAAGATCCAAATTATAAGTTTTTCCTATACCTAGCTCACCGAAATCAAGAGTACTGCCCAATTGCGGATATAATATTTCTGCAGGTCCTGTTATGGTACTGCTTCCACCACCATTGTAGGTTTCTCCCATTTTATTACCCCAAATATAGTCGGCTAGATTGGGGTCATCTACAAAGGGATTACGATTGCCTTGAATGGAGTACACCGCGTCGTTTCTTGCACGTTCTTTTTCACTTACTGGATCGTTTTTGTGCCATTTCATAAGCAGTTCACGTGCATATTGATTTAGGGTCATATAACTTGAATTATTAAACATGTAGGTGTATTTCCATGTGTAATCTTGATAACATGTCGCCATATAAAAATACACTCGTGCAAAATCGCCTTTGTATTCATCGTCAGGTTCGAATACAAAATTGGTGCTGCTTCCGCTTATTGATGGGTAGCCTACTATTGATACTCCGTTATTGAATTTTACACTGAGTGAAGTGTTTACCTCTCCTAGAGGGTAATTGCTTTTGGCTGAATTGGCGTCGCCATCGCTGGGGAATAGGTGCATGATGTCGGTTCCAGCTTCATACGCTTCTACATTACTGGGAGAGTTCCACCAACTTTTAGGTACTGAGTGTTCTCGATTAAGTCCTCTTGTTCCTCCGTAATACCAATAGTTCTGGCTATTCCAATTGTCGGAATACATATCCCACACTAATGTACGGTTATTTATCTTTTCCGGATATGCATCAGTTTGAGGAAAATAATTCCAAAGGCTGGAATAGGTGAGTTTAGTGTGTGGTCTAACTAATTTATGTATGGCATTTTTCAAATCTTCTCCATTTTTTTCATTTAATGAAGAATAATAGCCTTCGGGGGCTGCAGCATATGTATATAGAGTACATATACATGATATAAGAGTTAATAATCGATTGTATTTCATGTAATAAATGACTTTAAATCCATAATTTAAGAAAATGGGTTTAAAGATAGTACAACTTTTTTAAAAAACTTAATGAAATGATGAAATCTTGCTTATTTCGTCATGACATAGATAATGTTTTTACAAAATTATGTACAGTAAGAATGATTTTAGATGGTTTTACTCCCGATTGGGAACTTATTTCATTTAAGGAGTAACCTTTTACGTAAAGTACGAATATTTGTTTAGATGGAGTATCCATTTTTCTGTAAGATTTATGTAGATTTTCGATTTTTACAATAGTATGAGAGTGTGTCGGGCTTATTATGTTTCGTACACGATTAAACAGGTTTACTATTTTTATTTTAAGGTTGTTATAAATGTTTTTCCACATAAATTCAAGTTCGGTTGACGTTGTGGACGATGTACCATACGCTTCATTTTGGCTTTGAGTTAGTTCGGTAGTTTTCATAATAAAATTTTTATATGTAACTTAAATGTAACAAATACGACACAAATGTATAATAAAAAATTAAATAAATTAGAGGAAAGACTAAAAAAATTTTATCTTTAACATTAAATAACGAAAACTTTATATGTTGTGAAAAGGGTTAACTTGTAGTAATTTAACTAGAAATAATGTGAAATGTAGCAGATATTTTATGGAGAAGATTTAAAAACTTATATTATGTTACAAATTAATTGCAAAAAGATAGAAATGTGAAATCTTTTTCTACTTTTAATGTTGCATTTGCCCCCTCAATAATAGGAACGTTTTCATCAATGTGCCCTAATGGAAAATCATAAACAACAGGGAAATTAAACGAAGCGACCATACGATTAATCATTTCATACATGGTTTCTCCATTGTCGTCTGGTTCTTTGTAACCGGTAAAACGTCCCACAATCAATCCTCTTAATCTGTGAAAAACACCTGACAATTTGAGATTGTAAAGCATGCGTTCCACTTTATAAATCGGTTCTCCTATATCTTCGATAAAAAGAATTGTTTCCGGTTTGAAAAGATTGTATTTAGTACCTATAAGACCACTCAAAACAGCTAAATTTCCACCTACAATCATTCCTTTGGTCGTTCCACGTCTATTAAAAGGGTGTGATGGTAGCTTATACGTAGGTAATTTTCCTTCAAGAATATTATGTAGGATTATGTTACTAGTATCGTTTTCTCCCCAAAGGGCTAAATGTTTTGCCATAGAGGCAAATTGTATATTGCATGAAAAATTGAAATATCACTGAACCCTATAATCCATTTTGCGTTGTTGCGTATGTCTTCTGTCGAAAAATGTTCGGCTAGATGAATCGTACCATAGCCTCCTCGTCCACATAAGATGGCTTTAATTTCCGGATTGTATAATGCTTCTTTGAAATCGTTCAAGCGGTCTTCAAGAGTTCCGCTGAAATAACCGTTTTTCCCTCGGCAATGTTTTCCGGGAATAACAATATATCCCCATTGTTCTAATATACGGCAAGCTCCGTCGATATATTCGGGATTAACAGCACTTGCAGGTGAAACAATGGCTATCTTATCGCCTTTCTTTAGGAATTCCGGGAAAATAACTTTTTGCATAAAGAAATATGCAGGAGAAATTAGTTTATTTGAACTTTTATTCCTGCCGCTGCTATGTGTTTACCTATTGTTTCCAGTTCTTCTCTGCTTATCTTTTCAAGATTCTCTTCCGGTGTTTTACGGTCGATTGAATAAATCATTACCTCTTGTGGGGCAATTTCTTTGTATGCCTCAATAAGTGCTTTGATTTCGGTATCGGTAGTATTGTCTATTTTTATTCCGTTGTGTTCACCACGCAATAACATGGTTTGAACAATACATTTGCCGTTGAACTTCTTTAAATCGGCTATAACGCCTTCAGGTAGTACACCGTTAGATGTTGGTTGGTTAATAGCTCTGAATGTTGGAGCTATTGCCGAATCCAGTTTAAGAATGTTGTTGTCTACTTTTTTGAGAGCTTCCACCACCGAATCTTTCTTTAGCATAGTGCTGTTACTCAATACGCTTATTTTTACATTCGGGAAGAATCTGTCACGCAACATAATCACATCCTGTACTATTTCTTTGAATTGAGGGTGTAGCGTAGGTTCTCCGTTACCGGAAAAAGTAATGACATCAAGATTTTCACCGGCTTCAATCATTGTTTTGAGTTTACGATTAAGCCCCTTTTTCACGGCTTCACGTGATGGAATACCGCTTTTTCCTGCACCTTGAGCATTATATCCTGCTTCACAATACACACAATCGAATGAGCATATTTTACCATCATTTGGCATTAGGTTTATACCAAGAGAAACACCAAGTCGGCGACTATGAATAGGTCCGAAAACCGTTTCATGAAACAATACAGTCTGCATAAACTAATCTTTTTATGATTCCACCACAAAGATACAACAATCTTGCGATATAAGGTTAAATTTAATAATTGTACTTAATTCAAGATATTTTTTATCAGTTCTAGGTATTTATTTACGATGGTGGTGGGGGAGAAACGTTTTTCCATTTCGTTGTGAAGAAATTCACGATTTATATCGGCATTTACTGCCCATTCTATGCCACAAGCAAAATCTTCGTATGATTTGTATTCGGCTATGTAGCCGGTACGCAAGTGTTCTACAATATCACATTGTCCTCCGTTACCGAAAGTTACGGGTATGCATCCTGCTGCCATACCCTCGATGAGAGTGTTTCCAAAGGATTCGTATAGGGATGTGGATAGAATCACATCGGCATGAGCAAGCACGTCCTTGACCTTGTTGGCTCCTATACGTCCCAAAAAAGTGAATGAAATATCGAGCTCTTGTAATAATGATGCGTCACGAATGTTGCCGAAAAGCAGTAAATGAATGTTATCAGCAATGTTTGGTTTGTGTGATTTCAGCCATTTCAGTGCACTGAGCAGAATGGAGAATCCTTTTACAGGATCATCTAGTCGCGCAGCTCCCATTGCTATTATTTTTTTGCCAGGGGAGATGTTATAATAAGCGTTGGACTGACGGGTACAAGAGTATTCGTCTATGTTGGTTGTGTTTGGGATTACTTGAATGTCTTTGTCTCGGCATAACGAACTTTCTTTACATTTATCGGCGAGCCAATTACTTACCGATACAAAATATAAATTTTGAGTCGAAAAAACTACTTTTTTCCTTTTCCATGTGCGATGAGAAAGATCGTCTCGGTTATTAGAACCCAAATACATGCATTTACCGCAAGAGGTTTTATAACGGTTGCATTCGTAAGCATGATGACATATTCCGGTACATTCCCACATGTCGTGCATAGTCCAAATGATGGGTTTTCCTGTTGCACATAGCTTTTCTACGCTGTCAAGCGATAAAGCACCTTGATTAATCCAGTTCAGCATAATCACATCGGCTTCTTTAACGATTGGGTGGGAAGAAATGTCACGTCCCCAAGAGGCAGTGTCAACCTTAAATAGATTTTCCCGAGAAAATCCATTCTGCAAGAAAATTTGTAATCGTTCCGCAAGGAATACCGATTTATCTTTCACACAGTCGGCATAACTTATTACGTTGTCATCGTTACCTGTTTTATCTATAACAAGCATTTTTGCGTCGATTCCTTCTTTACGCAAAGCATTCATAAGTCGGTAAGATACAATTGCGGCACCTCCGTTTAAGTCGCTCTTGTTAATTATAGCTATTTTCATAGAAAATTGAAATACAGACAAAAGTACATAAATTTATCGGTTTTTCATGCCTAATTCTTCACTTCTTACTATTCTTATGGGTTTTACTCCTGAGCGTACTTCAAGATATTCTTCGAGTTTTCGGGAGTCTTGAGTTGTCATGAATCCATTGAGTTTTACAATAGCGAGATTTACTGTATCCACTTTGTTATTGCTTATGGAACAGAAAACGTTACGACTTAAAGCGATATCATCCACGCGAGGGAACAATACTTTTATTTCCGGAGCAAGTTGCGACGCCAATCGTTCAAGTTCGGTAGCCATACCTATGCGCATTTTTAAGGAGTCTATTTGTTCTGTTTGAAATGCAATCTTCTTTTGATTATCGGCATAGATTTCATTAAACATCGATGTGGTTATTTCTCGTGAACTCAATGGATTGGAGGCTCCTATTGCCACTCCTTGCTGTATTGTGAGTTCGGTTCCTCTCAACCATCGGTTCTCGTCCAATTTTTTCATCATTGCCACATGTAAGGAATCAGTGTTCAGCTTTTCACCTATTAAAGTTATTCGTATGAATTTCTTTCCATGTTTTACACCCGCGTCCTTGTTTAGTACTTGGGCATTTGGGAAAACAAATTCGGTATTGATGAAATTATTGGCACTGTTTTCAAAGTAGCTGTCACGCACCATATTGAACGTGAGCCATATACTGGGTAATAGAGTTACAATGATGATACCGGTAACATATTTCTTTACTTTGTTTTTTGTATCTTCATGTACGAAATTGTGTGGTTTGAATTTCAAGAACTTTACACCTACGGTTGTAGCGTAGCCTATGAAAATTGAATTTATAAGAAACAAATAAAATGCGCCGAAGAAATATTGCAATTGCCATGTTGCGAGACCGTAGCCTGCGGTACACAGTGGTGGCATAAGTGCTGTTGCTATAGCCACTCCCGGAATAGCATTTCCTTTCTTTTTGCAGGCAAGTGCCACAATGCCGGCAAGTCCGCCAAAGAATCCTATCAGTACATCGTATATGGTGGGTGATGTGCGTGCCAATAGTTCCGATCGTCCTTCACTCACGGGAGAAATAAGGAAATAAAGAGTTGAGGCAAGCACACTGAATGCGGCAGCCATGGCAAGATTGCGAAAAGAACGTTTTATCAAGTCAAAATCATAAGTCCCGAGACCGAACCCCATACCTATTATGGGACCCATAAGCGGGGAAATAAGCATTGCACCGATGATTACTGCAGCCGAATTGGTGTTAAGCCCTAAAGAAGCAATAAAAATAGCAATAATCAGGATTATGATATTTGCTCCTTTGAACGAAACACCGTCCATCACTGCTTGTATTGCCGTTTTTTCATCATCGAGTTCAGCCGAAAGGTCAAAATATTCCCTTATATAGTTTTTTACTGTTATAAACAATCTTTTATTTCCCATACTAAAAACATAAGATTTATAATATTATAATAACAAATAAAAATCATTTTTGATTAAAAGAATTATAGAGTTTAAGAATGTGATTATTTGAAGTAAATGATATTTTTTACAATTATAAATTTATATTTATAATTAATGTATTAACTTTGCAAGAAAAAGGGTTACTATGGATATTAAGAAACATGTTGCAGCATTGGGATTTGTTCCAAAAAATGGAACGAATGGTATTTATCATAAGATGTATCTTGATTATGCCATAGAGGTTGATTTTGAAAAACAAAGTATTAACTACGGTAGTGGTATTATTGCTGAATGCAAGACCACACAAAATTTTTCACAACTTGAAAATTTTGTGGTGCTTGAGTGTGTTGACAGACTTCTTACCAAAGGGTATAAACCTCAAAACATAGTTCTTGAAAAGACTTGGCCATCTGGTCATGGTACGTCAGGACGATTGGATATTTGTGTTAATAGTGAAGATGGTACACCATATATGCTTATCGAATGTAAGACATATGGTAAGGAGTACAATAAGGAATTAGCAAGAATTCGTAAGGAAGGAGGGCAATTATTCACGTATTTCCAATTATCTGGTGGAAAGGCTGATGTGCTAATGTTGTATGCATCAGAATTGAAAGGCAATAAGATTGTCTATGTGAATGAGATTATCAAGATTGAAAATGATTATCGCAATGGTGATGTTAAAGATATTTATGAAAAATGGAATAAACTCACCAAAGATAACGGAATCTTCGATTCTTGGGTGCAACCATATAATTTCCAGAGCAAGGCTTTAACAAAAGAACAATTAAAGGAGATAAAAGCAGAGGATTCAAGTTTTATCTTCAATCGTTTTCTTGAAATATTACGTCATAATGTAGTATCAGACAAGGGTAATGCTTTCAATAAGATATTTACGCTTTTCTTGTGTAAGGTATATGATGAAACAACCGCAGTTGATGGTGAAGAATTAAAGTTCCAGTGGCTTGAAGGACGAGATAATCACGTAGATTTCCAACTTCGCTTGACAGACCTTTATAGCAAAGGTATGAAAAAGTTCTTGGATAGAATTGTCAGTGATTTTAATGATGATGATTTTAACAAGCGTTGTGCCAACCTTACACCGGAAACTAAAGATTTTTTGCGTAAAGAGGTTAATAAACTCCGTCTTGAAAAGAATAATGAATTCGCAATCAAGGAGGTATATGACAATGCTTCGTTTGAAGAGAATGCAAAGGTTGTAAAAGAGGTTGTAGAGTTGATTCAGGGATATAGAATCCGATACAACAAGCGACAGCAATATCTATCTGACTTCTTTGAACTACTACTTACTACCGGTCTCAAGCAGGAGGCAGGACAGTATTTTACACCTGTGCCTATTGCACAATTTATCATAAAGTGTCTTCCTTTGGATTCTATTATGGCAGAAAAATTATCTCGCAAAGATGGTGAGATTTTGCCATATATGATTGACTATGCAGCTGGTAGCGGTCACTTTATCACCGAGTTTATGCACGAAATTCAAGACATCATAAACACCTGTGATACCTCTAAATATATTGAGGAGACAAGAAAGCACCTTATCAATTGGCAGAATTGTCATTTCGATTGGGCTACAGATTATGTATATGGTATAGAAAAGGATTATCGACTTGTAAAAGTTGGTAAGGTTGGTTGCTATTTGCATGGTGATGGCTTGGCGAAAGTTATCCTCAGTGATGGACTTGCCAATTTTTGCAATAACAAAGAGTATAAGGGGAAATTACGCAAGCTAACAAATGACGGACAAAAGGACAATCAGCAATTTGATATTGTATTGAGCAATCCTCCGTATTCAGTTTCTTCATTCCGTCAGACAACTCGCGACTATTACACAGAGCAAGATTTTGATCTGTATAACTCATTGACAGATAATAGTTCCGAAATAGAGTGTCTGTTTATTGAGCGTACGAAACAGTTGCTTAAGGATGGCGGTATAGCAGGAGTTATTCTCCCAAGTTCAATTTTGAGTAATTCGGGCATATATACCAAAGCTCGTGAGATTATATTGCAATACTTTGATATTGTTGCAATAGCAGAATTGGGTAGCAATACCTTTATGGCAACCAATACAAATACTGTTATTCTGTTCCTGCGTCGTAGAGATAACTATTTTGCAACAAACACCAAGAGTGCAGTTGATACTTATTTCCACACATTGAATGATGTAACTATCAATGGCATTGAAACACCTGCCTCAAAATATGTAGCTCACGTTTGGGGGGAACTTGATTATGCTGATTATGTTACATTGTTGCAAAAATCGCCAAATGACAAGGTAAAAGCACACGAAATCTATGCAGAGTATAAAAATAGAATTTCTGCAAAGAGTGATGCTAAGTTATATGAGGCAATCTTAAATATTGAGGCTGAAAAACTTTTGTACTTTATTTTGGCATATCCTCAAAAGGTTGTTATTGTAAAGAGCGGTGAGAAAGATGTAGAAAAACGCTTTTTAGGCTATGAGTTCTCAAATCGTAGAGGTAATGAGGGTATTCATGCGATTCAAAGAGGTAAGAATATTGATGAATGTACTCAACTCTTCGATACTGATAGTTACAATAATCCTGAAAAAGCAAGCACTTATGTGTATAGAGCGTTTAATGCAGATTACACATCGCCAATAGCAGAAGAAATGCAACCTCACGTTAGTCGTGTATCATTGATTGATATGCTTACTTTTGATAGAGATGTATTTGAAAAAAACATTTCTCTAATAGCAAAAAAAAAAGTAGAATTTAAAACAAAGTGGGACATACTTCCCCTTGGATTTGTCTCATCTATTGATTGGGGGAACACACGTCTTACAAAAAGGATTTATTCCCCAAAAGGAAAGTATGATTGCTACAGTGCAAGTGGCAAAGATGGTCATACAGACACATTTGAACATGATGAGGAGGCGATTGTTTTGTCTGCGATTGGAGCCAGATGTGGCAAATGCTTCTTGGCCAAAGGGAAATGGACTGCAATTAAAAATACAATTATAATAAAACCATCTGAAAAAGTTTTGGTGGATTATTTGTATTTGTGTCTGAATAATGAAGATTTCTGGGAGAAAGCAGGAAAAAAAGCACAGCCATTCATTACATTAGCATCTGCAAATAAACAAAAAATACCAGTTCCTCCTATTGATGTTCAAGAACAGATTGTAGATGAAATTGGCAAGGTAGATAAGTCGGTTTCTGATTCTATGTTGTGGATTGATAAGTGTGAAGCTGATATTGAAAACTTGCTATCCTCATTAAATTTAGCAGATAGTACGCTAAATACTATTGCTCCATTTGTCACTAAGTCTATTAAGTATAGCGATATAGAGTCTGAAACATATATTACAACTGATAATATGCTTCAGAATAAATTGGGCGTTCTTCCTTTTGAAGGAGTTGCAAATATATCATCTATCACCGAATATAAGCCAGAGGATATACTGATTTCGAATATTCGTCCATATCTTAAAAAGATTTGGTTTGCTGACAAGGACGGTGGATGTTCGAAAGATGTTCTTGTACTTAGGTCTGCCGATGCGAATAAATATCTTCCTAAGTATATCTTCTATATGCTTCGTAGAGATTCCTTCTTTGACTATGTGATGGAAGGCAAAAAAGGCGTTAAGATGCCACGAGGCAATAAGGACGATATAATGAAGTACAAAATCCCGATGCCCCATATTGATGAACAAAAACGCATTGTAGCTCAGATAGAGGCATTGGAATTAGAGATTACTAAGGCTCGTACTTTGATAAATAATGCTACGAGTGAGAAACAAGCGATACTTGATAAATATTTGTAATAACAAGTTTGTTATTAAATATTTTTTATGAGAAGAGAATATTTTGGACTATGGGCGATACTGGTTGTGTCGTTGATTATATTTTTGATTCTATCGGCATTTGATACAATAAAAATAGGCAGTCTTGAGTTGAGGTCGTCGGGAATGATTGAACGGTTAACAAAGGAACCCGATACTATTGCTATTGTGCAAGAGAATCTTGAACAACCAGTTGATACTGTGGTTGAAAAGGTGCGCACGATAGATGAAACACCGCAAACGATATTGTTTATAGGTGATTCCATGCTTGAGGGTTTGTCTCCTCGCATGGCTGCGTATGCCGATGCCAATGGGCATACTTTGTATTCGGTGATTTGGTACAGCTCAACATCGGAAGTGTGGGGGGAATCGACTAAGTTGAAAGAGTATATTGAGCAGTTTAAGCCTACATACGTGTTTATTTCACTAGGTGCAAATGAACTTTTTGTGAGAAATATAGCTGAACGTCGTGATAAATTTGTGAAAAATATACTTTCGCAAGTGGGAGATTTACCATACGTGTGGATAGGACCTCCTAATTGGAAAGAAGATACAGGTATTAATGATTTGATTGCAAAAAATGCACGTAAAGGTTCGTTCTTTTTGTCAAACGGTATGCATTTTGACCGAGCAAAAGATGGTGCACACCCCACTCGTAAATCGGCAGGTTTGTGGCTAGACAGTGTGGCTCGGTGGATGCCTGAACATGCGTCACATCCTATCAAAATGAATAAACCTGATGTGGATAAATCGCGTCCTAAGCGTGTAATAATTCTCCAACCTAAAAAATAAAAGATATGGACTTTACATATTTGTGGCATAATATTGGAGAATTGCTTTCTTATCAGAAAGATGCACCTATGATATTTTCTTCGGGCGTGTTTTGGGCTATATTCCTTGTGTTTCTGCCTATTTATTCGATGTTGAAGAATCGCCGTTGGCAGATGTTGACATTTGTTGTGGCATTCAGTCTTTATTTCTACTATAAATCCAGTGGTTTTTTCTTCTTGTTGTTGGTGGGAACTTCATTGCTGGATTGGTTCTTGTCTCGCCTGCTTATAAAGCAGAAGACCGAATTCCGACGAAAATTGTGCGTGGTGGTGTCGATTATGGCTTCGCTTGGCATTCTTTGTTACTTTAAATATGCCAATTTCTTTTATTGGAACTGGACTGAAATGATTGGAGGGAATTTCCAACCGCTTGATATCATTCTTCCGGTAGGAATATCATTCTATACGTTCCAGTCGATAAGTTACATAGTCGATGTTTATAAGAAAAGAGTTGAACCTACAGCTACATGGCTTGAATATGCTTTCTTTTTGTCGTTTTTTCCGGCACTGGTTGCAGGTCCTATTGTGCGTGCCGATTATTTTTTGCCGCAAATAAAGGAAAATCGACGTGCCACTCGTGATGAAGTGTATTTCGGTTTTTGGCTTATAATTTTGGGTATAATCAAGAAATCGTTGATAGCCGATTATATTTCTCAATATAATGATTTGATATTTGCCAATCCCACCGGTTACACCGGATTTGAGAGTCTGATGGGTGTAATAGGTTACACAATGCAGATTTATTGTGATTTTTCAGGATATTCCGATATGGCGATAGGTATTGCGTTGATAATGGGATTTAAATTGAGTACAAACTTTGATTTCCCGTATAAATCCACAAATCTCACCGAATTTTGGCGCAGATGGCACATTTCATTGTCATCTTGGCTTCGCGATTATATATATATTCCGTTGGGAGGAAATAGGAAAGGAACGATACGTACTTATATTAATAATTTTCTCACAATGCTTATTGGCGGATTGTGGCATGGTGCGGCTTGGAAATTTGTATTCTGGGGAGCTATGCACGGAGTAGGGCTTGCCGTACACAAAGCTTCTAAAACGTGGTTATCCCGCATACCTCACACGTGGTGGGTAAAATCCATATCATGGATTGTTACCATAGTATATGTGTCGCTATTATGGGTGTTTTTCCGAGCCGATTCATGGCCCGATTCGTGGCTTATCATCAAAAATATATTCACCAATTTCCATGCCGATTATTTACCTGTATTCGTTGAGGTGCGTTATGTGTGGTGTATCCTTATGGTAGTGATAATAGCAGCACATGCAGTACCGAGCAGATGGTGGACGCTGCTGGGAAACCGATTTGTTCGTTCTCAATGGTGGATAAAACTATTGATATTTGTAATCGTCGTACAATTGGTAATACAATTCATGAGTGAAGATGTTTCACCTTTCATATATTTTCAATTTTAATCCTGATTAGAATAATGAATAAACACAGATACGATAATTATTATATTCTCTTCACAGTCATTATATTATTGGCTGTAGCTGTCCTTATTTGGTGTAATAAAGGGTGATTGAATTAACCTTTCAATGGGAAAAGTGTGATAAAATATTAAAAAACGACATTAATTCTTCAAAAGAACGATTGATTTTCAGGAAATTATTTGGTGTTGATATGAAAAAATACTACTTTCGTGCCGTATATAATATGATTTTTTAAAAACATACGCTTTGCTTTTGTATTAATTTAAAAACACAAATATAATTCATAGATATTTTTATTAACATTTAAACTTAAAGAAATGAAGAAACTTTACCTTCTTGCAATGAGCTCAATGCTCTTCTCTTTAAATGTTTCAGCAGAAACATTCAAGGCATCTGTTCTTTTTGAAGCAGATCCTACAGAAACTATTGGAGCTAAAGCATATACTGAAGCAACTGGTCCTACTTTGGCGGCAGTCGGTGGTAAATTGGTATTTTGTGAAGGCGATGGTACAACTCCCGTTTATGCTGATGGTCTTACTGGAGTAAAGGAAGGTGATATTACACTTGGCGATGCCGTTGCCGGTAGTATCACTAATGACGAAGCCGGAAATCTTCTTATTGTGAATAAGGTTTCAGGCGGTGAAACTATTAACATCTACCGTACTAAATCAGTAACTGAAGCTCCTACATTGTTTCATTCATTTACAAACCCATCATCATTCCCATGTGGACAAAAAATTAAAATTAATGGTGACATCGATGGTACTGCATTGATTTTGTTACAAGCAGATGCTGTAGCCGGAGTTTCTGATGGATATACAGTATTAGCTATATCTGTCGAAAATGGTGCTGTAACAGGTGTTGTAGATTATAGCCTTTATGATGTTGATCCCGGTTTGACTTGGGGTGCTGCTCCGGTGAATGCAGCCGGTCTTGCTTCTTATAGCAATAATGCAGCCGATGGTTTGTTTTACTCTAAATATAGTAGTACATTCTGTCATGTTAGCGCTACAGGTGTAGTAACAGGTAGATTTTCTAACGATACATCCGGTTGGGCCTTAAATCCAAATAATCTTGATTCTAAGGAATTTAACGGTGCTAAATATCTTGCATTAGGCGTTGTAAGTCACTTCCCTACTTGGGGTCATGGTCCTGAATTCTATCTATATGATGTAACTGATATGACAAAATTTGCAGGTACTGCAGTTGATAATTTGGAATGTCTTGTACATTCGGTAGATGTAGAGACTTGGACAAATCTTATGTTGGGTAATGCAACAGCATCCGGTGACATAGTATTGGCTCCTGTAAAGAGTGAAAACAAGATGTATTTATATTTTGTAGATCACAACAGTCATTATATTTGCGGTTATGTTTATGAATCAGGTTCACAATCAGGTGTAGAAGATACAATGGTTGATGAAAATGCTCCTGTTGAATACTTTAATTTGCAAGGTGTGAAAGTGGTAAATCCTGAAAACGGTATATACGTGAAGAAACAAGGTAGCAAAGCTGTAAAAGTAGTGCTATAATTAAAGTCTTGAAAATATTGTGAGGTGTTGCACAGGGCAACACCTTTTTTGTGTACTTTTGTGATGTGAGATATGATGATTTGGTGTAATAGTTGAAAATGTGTACCTTTGTGTAGTCAATAGTTAATTATTATGGCAATAGAAATTAAAGAAATTCCCACAAATAAGAAACAATTACAGAAGTTTGTCGATTTCGGTATAAATTTATATAAGGATAACGAATACTATGTTCCTGCACTTGTGATGGATGAGCTTAACACGCTTACACCGTCCGGCAATCCGGCATTTGATTTCTGTGAATCGGTATATTTTATGGCTTACGATAAGGCTACAGGAAAGCCTGTGGGTCGTATTGCAGGTATCATAAATAATGTAACGAATGAAAAGTACAAAGAACGCCATGTGAGATTCGGTTTCATTGATTTTATTGATGATAAAGAAGTGAGTAAGGCTCTTATCAAAGCCGTTGAAGAATGGGGACGTAAAAAAGGTATGGATACCATTGTAGGACCGTTAGGATTTACCGATATGGATCCTGAAGGAATGTTGGTTGAAGGATTCGACCAAATAGGAACAATGGCAACTATTTACAATTATCCTTATTATCAATCCCATATAGAATCACTTGGTTTTGAAAAAGAAATAGATTGGGTCGAATTTAAAATCATGGTGCCTGATTCTATTCCGGAAAAGATGTCACGTATTGCCGATATCATAAGAAAAAAATATAAACTTTCTACCCCTAAATATACGAGTGCGAAGAAACTTGTATCCGATTACGGTGAAGCCATATTCAAACTTATCAATGAGGCTTATGATCCTCTATATGGATATTCTCCTCTCACACAGAAACAGATAGATCACTATATAAAGATGTATTTACCTATACTTCGTCTTGAAAATGTGTGTTTGATAACCGAAGAAAGCGGAGAATTGGTAGGTGTAGGAATCACACTTCCTTCAATGTCGCGTGCTTTACAAAAGTCTCGCGGAAAATTATTTCCATTCGGATGGTGGCACATGTTGAAGGCATTGAGAGGTAAAAACAATGTAATAGATCTTATGTTGGTCGCTATTAAACCGGAATATCAAAGTAAAGGTGTGAACGCTTTGCTATTTGCCGATTTAATCCCTGCATTTATTCAAAATGGTTATGAATATGCCGAAAGTAATCCTGAACTTGAGGTGAATCAAAAAGTTCAGTCTCAATGGCAATACTTCGATACGACTCAACACAAGCGCCGTAGGGCTTACAAAAAATCGTTGTAAACGGTATTTATCAGGAATAAAAATCCCAAATTTCACTCATCTTGTGACATTTGGGATTTCTTTGTATTGATAATATTACCTTATTTTTAGAATTCTTCGAAAGATAGAGGAAGAAGGGAACGAATCCCATTGAGTTTATATACCTTTTCACGTCCGGCAAGTATTATTTCTATAGGTTCTCCTCCCAATTTTTCATATTCCAAGATTGCTTGTCGGCAAGCACCGCAAGGTGATATGGGTTCTTCGACAAATTCTCCATTGGTAAAAGCTGCAATTGCCAATTTCTTGAATTTTACACCCGGATAGTGTGCTCCGGCATAGAAAATAGTTGTACGTTCTGCACATGTACCACTTGGGAATGCTGCATTTTCTTGATTTGAACCGGTGACAATTTTTTCGTTTTCAAGAAGTAAAGCAGCACCTACATTAAACTTGCTATATGGTGCATAAGAGGTTTCGGTAGCCTTTTTTGCACATTCTACAAGATTTTTGTCAGTTTCGGTTAATTCATTATAGGAATAAACCTCTATCTTTGTCGAAATAATTTTATTTTCCATGATGACTAAGTATTTACGCAAATATATTGATAATTTCTCAAATAGCAATCGAGAACGTGCTTTTTATGCCATTTTAACGACTTTGTTGGTTTTTGCGGGTAGTTTTACTATTTGTGCGCAGAAACGTTCTCATAGCTACGAAAATTATATTAAACGATATAAGAAAATTGCTGTTGAGCAGCAAAAGAAACATGGTATTCCTGCCAGTATAACGCTTGCTCAAGGTTTGCTTGAGAGTGGGGCAGGTCAGAGTCGTCTTGCAAATGAGGCTAATAATCATTTTGGGATTAAATGTGGCAGTGAATGGAACGGTAAAACGATAAAACATAAAGCTGAACGTGGGAATGAATGTTTTCGCAAGTATAAAAAGGTGGAAGATTCTTATGAGGATCATTCTAAATTCTTGAAACGCAAGCGTTATGCATCTTTATTTAAATTGAAAGTAACCGATTACAAGAATTGGGCTAAAGGTTTGCGTAAATGTGGGTATGCCACCGATCCTAAATATCCCGATAAACTTATAAGTATAATAGAGAGATATGAATTACATCGTTTTGATTCAGATAAAGGTAAAAAAGATGAAGAATCTGTTTCAGGAGGGGATATGTTTTTTTCTGAAGGAGATGTTATGGTGCATGCCGTTCATAAACTTGGTAAATTGCGGTTTGTGCGGGCAAAATCGGGTGATACTTATGAATCTATTGCTAAAGAATTCAATATAAAGAAGAAAAAATTACTATCATTTAATGATGTAAAAAAAGACCAATCATTGGAGCCGGGTACAATGATTTATTTACAGGAAAAGAATAAGAAATATCAAGGTGAAAACAAAATGTATGTTGTTCAAGAAGGGGAAACTCTTTATTCTATATCTCAAAAATTAGGTATAAGATTGAATAATATGCGAAAAATGAATAAAAAGAAAGAAAATGACATAATAAAACCCGGCGAAACCTTAAAAATAAAGTAACTCCGGGAAACTTTAAAAACAAAAATTATGAAAAGGTAAGCAACTTACCCATTTATCATCTTCTCATACCATCGGGTCCCCAACCTCCATAGTTTCTTGCATCTGCAGGTAGATTCTTGTCGGAACCAAATGTGTTGAATCGGTATGCAAAAGTGAACATTGCATATCTTGTTAGAGAATTATACTCACTGTCTTGTATGTAGTTGGCAGTCACACTACGTGAGATACTTTTTCTTTGTCCCAAAATATCATAAACGCGAGCTGTGATTGATGCTTGACGTCCTTTTAAGAATTCATAAGAAACAGAAGCATTCCATAACCATTGTTCGGTATCATAGCCATCGGAATATCCCTTAGAAGCACTAAAGTTTAAGTCGGTATTGAACGATAGACCAAAAGGAAGTGTCAAGTTTCCATTAAACATACCTCCATAACGATGTACAGTCAGGTCGTTTTGAGTATTTACTGTGTTATGTGTTGTTTGAATGTTATAGTTTGGTCTTAATTGAAGTTCCAATAAGTCTGTACGGTAGGTCATACCCGGTGAAACATTTACCGATAGCGAACCACTACGGTTATAAGTCTTGTTGTTATAACCCACAGTGCTTGAGTAACGTGTATTTAAATGAGTTGAATAATAGAAATGTTTATTACGTAAAGGAACACTTATCATACCCATTGCAAACACATTCCACACTCCATTAACATTTCCATAAGTTGTTATTTGACCACCGGTTTCGCTATTGAAATCGGTCATGGATATAATACTGTTTAATGTGTATTGTGCGCTAATCATTGCCATGATACTGCGTTGTGCAGCTTGATTGAAATCGTTGTAACGAGCAAACAAACGTTGAGTGAACGAAGGTTTCAAATCTGGATTACCTTGCACGATACGTAATGGGTTGGATTTATCGGCAACCGGTTGTAATTGAGTCATTGAAGGTTGGCTTGTGCTGGCGCGGTAGTTTAATTGTAAAGAACGAGTCTTTGACATCTTGAAACGTACACGAGCATAGGGCGCAAAATTCCAAACCCATCTTGTCGGGATACTTTTTGCATCATTTATTAAGTTTTCACTACGTGACATTGATGGGTTTAATGAAACACCGAAGTTTGCATTAAGCGTACTGGATACTTTACGTACACCCAATTCAAATGTTTGAGTGAAGAAATCGTTACGGAAACGGTTGCTGTCGTCTTCATTAAGCACAGGATTTCCCATAGCCAATTCGTCTGTCAAGAGTTGTTCAAGCAGTACAGGATTTGTAAGAGCAAAACTTGTGTATTGAGTTTTTATATAATTAACAACATCCGAATTAGTCAAAAGTCGGTTCATATAACCAATACTTCTTGCCTGGTCGGCTTCGGGAGTACTGATATATGGCACATCATATACAAGTTTATCGGCATTGTTCCATCTGTAATTTGCACGATATGCGATATCTAGGAAAAGGGCTTTTTTGATGTCTCCTAGTGGTTCGGTCCAAGTAATGCGTCCATTCACTTGATTGTTCCAGCGATGATTTTCATCAATTTGGTTGATTACTTCAAGAGAGTCATCGAAAAGGTAGTAACGGTTGTGTGATAACGAATTACCATCTTCATTTACATCACTCATGCTGTAACGCATTTGGATACTGAAACTACGTCCGGGATGTGAACGGAATTTATGATTATAGACTAATTGTCCGGCAAATTCATAACTTTTACCATCCGATTTATCATTGTTGAGACTGTAGTTTACGTCTTTCATGTTTCCATCAAGGGTACGAGTTGAATCGATTTTTGTCGATTCATTGAAATTGAAAGAGAAATTTGGACGGAACTCAAGTGTATTGAAAGAATCTATTTCCCATTTTATAAGGAATCTACCATTTACATTATGGCTTTCGTCGCGGCTTATTGTGCGAGAATTACTATAAGAGGTAGAATCGGTGAACAAATATTGGCGGTTTATTCTATTTCTGGAATCTTGTACACTATGAGAGTACATGACATTACCACCGGCACGGAATTTCTCACTATCCTTGCTTCCCACGTTGAAATTGAAACCTATATTTTGGTTGGTGTTTATACCATTACTACCTCCAAATCGTGAAAAGCGAGAAGCCGAACCATTGGTGAATCGCATGTTATTGGTATTATTGGCTCCGCCAAGAAGAGTGAATTGATCTCCATCACTGAAACGATTTATCATGAAATTGGCTTCATAACGGTCATCGGTACCATAACCGGCAGTTACATTCCCAAACCAACCGTTATTCATCCCTTTTTTAACAGAAAGATTGATTACAGTTTCGTCTTCACCGTCATCAACACCGGTAAGGCGTGCAAGGTCTGACTTACGATCTACAACTTGTACTTTATCTACGATATTAACAGGAATATTTTTAGTTCCCACCTTAGTATCGTCGGCAAAAAACTCTTTCCCATCAATAAGAATTTTGGTGATTTCTTTACCATTGGCTGTAATTTTACCCTCACTATCAACTTCAACGCCCGGAAGACGTTTCAAAAGGTCTTCTACTACGGCATTAGGTTGAGTTTTATAAGAATCGGCATTATATTCTACTGTATCTTCTTTTACGACAATCTCGGTTTTAACACCGGTAACGACAGCCTCTTTAAGCATAATAGAACTAGCTTCAAGAGCCATGTCTCCTAGTTTCATATTACGGCTGTCTTTGGTTACTGTGATATTTTTATTACAGTTTTTGTAACCTATATAATTAATGCTGACGATATATTTTCCTTGTCCCACATCGGTAAGCCAGAAATATCCGTCTTCATCGGTGCTTACACCTTTCACTAAGGTGCTATCCTTATTCGCTTTTAGTAATTTTACTGTAGCTCCTGCCAATCCCGACTTATCGTTGGAATCAATAGCCCTACCGCTTAATGTAATAGCTGACATTGTAGAGAGAAAAAGTGCCATCACAGCACACATGAATGTCATCACAAATCGTCTGTTAGTATTCATTATCTAATTATATTTTTTATCTATGTACTTTTTTCGATGCAAAGTAAGCTATAAAGTTTAAAAGTTTTATCTTTGCAGGCGTAATTTTTTAATAATAATCGACAATGAAAGAATTTTTTAAGATACTCACAAGATTTGTACCGCCTTATAAAAAATATCTTGTTTTAAACATATTTTTTAACCTTTTGACTGCTATTCTCACTCTGTTTTCGTTTGCTTTAATTATCCCTATTTTGCAAATGCTTTTTAAGATAAATGAAGCAACTTATGTTTTCATGGATTGGAGTAGCGGCTCGTTAAAAGATGTTGCAGTAAATAATTTCTACTATTATGTTCAGTTAATTATAGAAAATTGGGGGCAATCGGTGGCATTGGCGTTTCTTGCAATAGCATTGGTTGTAATGACTGCATTAAAGACAGGTTCAGCCTATCTTAGTTCTTATTTTTTGATACCCATTCGTTCCGGAGTTGTTCGTGATATTCGTAATCAGATTTATGAGAAGATAGTCAGCTTGCCAATAGGTTTTTTTACAAGTGAGAAAAAAGGTGATGTTATGGCTCGCATGAGTGGTGATGTTGCTGAGGTGGAAAATTCTATCATGTCATCACTTGATATGTTGTTTAAAAATCCTGTAATGATTATTGCATGTTTGGGCATGATGATTGCAGTGAGTTGGGAACTTACAATATTTGTGTTGATATTGTTGCCTGTTGCCGGCACGGTTATGGGAAAAGTAGGTAAATCTCTTAAGCGTGTATCTTTGGAAGGACAGATTCAGTGGGGTGTTCTGTTATCAACTATAGAAGAAACATTAGGCGGATTACGCATTATAAAAGCTTTTAATGCCGAGCATAAAGTGAGAAAACGCTTTTGTGAAGAGAATCAGGTGTTTTTTGACTTGACAAACAAGCGTAATCGCAGATATGACTTGGCTCACCCGATGAGTGAGCTGTTGGGAACTGCCACAATAGCAATAGTATTGTGGTTTGGTGGTACACTTATTCTTTCCGGACAGTCAACCATTAATGCAGCTTCGTTTATTTATTATATGGTAATATTCTATAGTATTATAAACCCTGCAAAAGATTTATCAAAAGCTTCCTATTCAATACAAAAGGGTATTGCTTCAATGGAACGTATAGATGTGATTCTTAATGCCGATAATCCGATTAAAAATCCTGCAAATCCTAAAATGTTGAAGGGAAAGAATTGCAATATTTCTTATAAGAATGTGAGATTCAAGTATAGTAATGATTGGGTAATTGATGATGTAAATCTTGATATTGAATATGGTAAGACTGTGGCTCTTGTGGGGCAATCAGGTTCAGGTAAATCTACTCTTGCCGATTTACTTCCTCGTTTTTATGACGTAAATGAGGGAAGTATAACCATAGATGGTGTGGATATTCGAGATTTGAATGTGTCTGATTTGCGTGGTCTTATGGGGAATGTTAATCAAGAAGCGATTTTGTTTAATGATTCTTTCTATAATAATATTACATTCGGTGTGGAAAATGTAACGATGGAACAGGTCGTTAATGCCGCAAAAGTAGCAAACGCGTATGACTTTATTGTGGCTTCCGAATCAGGATTTGATACAAATATCGGTGATCGCGGTTGCAAATTGTCAGGAGGACAACGCCAGCGCATAAGTATTGCTCGTGCAATACTGAAAAATCCGCCTATTCTTATACTTGATGAAGCAACTTCGGCTCTGGATACAGAGAGTGAACGATTAGTTCAGGAAGCGTTGGATAGGTTGATGAAAAATCGTACAACAATCGTGATTGCACACCGATTGTCAACTATCAAGAATGCCGATATGATTTGCGTAATGCATGAAGGCAAGATAGTGGAACGAGGTACACACGATGAATTGATTGCCCTAAATCAACATTACAAACGACTTGTCGACATGCAAACTTTCTAGATATAAAAGAGCTGTCTAACAACGAAAGTTTGGCAGTCTCTTTTTTTTTTACAAAAATTGGAGGA
>CAZTFX010000003.1:0-81051 GCA_964613095.1 uncultured Muribaculaceae bacterium
AATATACAAATAATACACTGATTAACAATGGATTAATTTATAGAACCTCCCTAAATATAATTCCTTTACTATGGTTTGATTTTGGTGTATTATTTACCACAATATTTTTTTCTTTAATTGAGTTATACATAACAATAAAAAATAATGATAATCTATACGAAGGTCGTTTTAAATACACATGTGATAAAGCAACATTAACGCAACAGATTAATACATATAAATCAATCCATCGATTATGGATATTTACCTTAACTTTCTTTTGTTTAAATAATCTTCTGTTTTTTATCTTATCTTGTATTTTTACTGCACATTATTTTGAAATACAACGATTAATAACGTATCAAATTTATGATAATCCTCAATATTCAATTTTATTTGATTTTTTATATTGTTTCGACCTTAATACAATACATAGCAATTTATGGACCTATAATTTTATAACAATGCTTATGTTTTTTATTAGAGGACTGTTAGCCATTGAATTGATTAACGAATACAAAAATATTGATAAAAAGATGGCGTGCAATAAATCAATACAAAAAATATTAGTTGGTAATAAACGACTTAATAAGGATTTAATATGTAATTTAATTGATAAAAACGATAAAGATCATAAAATTGAATTTCAAAATGGTTATTTTGTGCAATTATCGTCAAATAATAATTTATTAGACACTAAAATTATCTTATCAAATAATAATCATATTGTTAAAACTTATTGTTACTCTGATTATTTTGAATCTTATTCCATATTATTAAAAACATGGAATAAGATCATAGGAGATATAATTAAAGACATCAACAATGAATTACAACTACATGAAACTAAAATTTTAATGCAAGAAGATTCAAATTAGTCCATTCGATTTTTGTAATCTTCGTAGGTAAATTCGCGGAGAACCTCAACAGAACCATCACTATGTTGATACAATATTGAAGGATGTTGTATTCCATTAAACATGTGAGTTTTTACTGTCGTATAGTGGTTCATGTCTTCAAATGTCAATACATCACCTTCTTTTAATTCTTGTTCAAAACTCCAATCACCTACAAAATCACCACTTAGGCACGAATTTCCACCCATGCGATATGTAGGTTTTGTTTCATCGACTTCTTTAAGTGCTTCACTGATGATTGGTTGATATGGCATTTCAAGGCAATCCGGCATGTGGCATGCAAATGATACATCCAATATCGCTGTCTTTATACCATGATTACTCACAACATCCATTACAGATGAAATCAAGTCACCGGTTCGCCATGTAAATGCACTACCCGGCTCTAGAATAAGCTGAAGATTAGGATATTTTGCTTTAAATTCCTTAAGTAAAGCTATAAGGTGATTTACATCATACCCCTCACGCGTCATCAAGTGTCCACCGCCCATATTAAGCCATTTTAGTTTAGGTAAGAACTTACCAAATTGAGTTTCCACAGCCGTAAGCACTTTTTTCAAATCATAAGAAGAGGATTCACACAAAGCATGAAAATGAAAACCTTCTAAACCTTCCGGAATCTCGTTAATATCTTCGGCAACCACACCGAATCGTGAGCCGGGGCTACTGGGATTATAAATATCAGTTTCTACCACCGAACACATTGGATTAATACGCAATCCACAACTCACTGCGTGTAACTGATTTTCTGAATTATACACAGCCACCTTATCTTTATAGCGGTGAAATTGCTTCAAGGAATTGAATGTTATATGAGAACTACCGGCAAGAAACTTATCTATCGTAGAGTCGGTATAAACAGGACAATAAGAATGAGCTTTTACATGCAATTCATCATTTGCAAGTTGCATTTCATTTAGTGAACTTGCCGTAGATTTCACACCGTATTCTCTAAATAACGGAAAAGTTTTCCACAAAGCATTTGCTTTGAATGCCATAATAATTTCTACACCTGCCGATTCTTTTACATGCTTAATCAAATCCAGATTTCGGCGTAATCTGTCTTCATATATAATATAATAAGGAGTAGGATAGTTCATAAAAATTTGATTCTATTTTTTACAAAATTAGTCAAAATCATAATGCGAAACATCTTATTAATTGAATTTATTTAAAATATTTATGTAGATTAAACCCAGATCATAACATTTTTTGCTAATTTTGTAATGGATACACTAACCATAGCGTTGGTTATCGTGTCCACGACATTTTAACAAAAGGTGTTATTGAAATTTTATCTTTTATATTCAAACTTGGCGGTTTGTAAATGCAGTAAAGATGAAATTAGCAATAGCACCTACATTGGTTGACTATATCAATGCCACCATAGTGGTATCATATAGCAATATCGGTGTGGGGCTATTGTTTTATCTACTGCATAGGTACGCCAAGACCTGAATATAAGATAAAACAATAATAATCTCCACACCTTATTTGTAAATTGATAGATTCATTGGAGATTATAGAATCTATTTTATATTCTAACATGAAGAAGCTATTACAAAAAATTAAACATCATTTAGGATTTACTTCAAATCAAGAAAACATCTTAGAGAATGAAACAATAGATGTAAAAAACAATATAGAAACAACTCCAAGTATAGAATTAAATAGTCAAAAACCTTTTACTCTTAAAACAAAAGAAACCACATCTTATGGTACTCCAAATCAAAGTATTGAATTGGGGCATGACCTAAATAATAAAGCTAAAAATCATAATGATAAAACCGTTATTTCTGAATTAATTAAAAATCATGATGAGATTAAACAAAAATTAAATGAGATTTTATTAAAAATTAAATTATCAAACAAAGATGAGGTACAAACTAATGATAACGAAATTCGAGAGTTCACAAGGAGCCTCATAAACAAAAACAACAAGGATATAATTAATAAGTTAAACACCTCCAATCTGCATAAAATCACAAAGATAAGCTCTAAAGAGAATTTAAAAGATACAAATAAATTACTGAAAACTAATACAATCCAAACAATTCTATATAATATCTTACAACATAAATTATCTAAGGAACATAGTTATATGCAAGATTCCTTTTCGTTTAATGAATCTACTGGATTAAATGACATACATAATTCACAATATAAAGATTATACTAAATATTCATTTGATGGAAAATATTTTTATGGGAAAGGTCGATTTGTTTTAGAATTTATAAGAAATTATATAAATGAACATCCTAATATTACATTTCTTGAATTAGAAAAAATATTTCCTCCTGAAACACATAGTAGAACATTAGGAGTATTTCGTACACTTTCTCAAGTAAATGAAATGATTGCAACAATACGTCCTGATTGGAAAAATAGATTTTTTCTAAAAAAGAATGATATCATTATCCTAAAAGATAGTACTAAAATTGTAGTTAACAGTGAATGGGGAAGATTCAATATTGAAAACTTCCTCAAAATAGCAAGAAAGATTAAAAAAATATCTACAATTAATGATACACCACCAACAGCTAGAAATATTAAAACACAAGAAGAAAATTATACGACTAATAATAATCAATTTATTACAAAATATTCTTTTGACAATAATTATTTTCTCGAGAAAGAAATATTCGTTTTAGAGTTTATAAAGAATTATGTAAAAGAACATCCCAATATAACATTTCGTGAATTGGAAAAAATATTTCCTCCAGAGACTCATAATAAACCATTATTAGGTGTAATACATTATTTTTCTTATGTAAAAGGAATGATTTCAACTACACGACCTGAATGGAAAAATTATTTTTTTCTAAAAGACACAGATATTATAGCACTTAAAGATAATACAAAAGTTGTGGTTAACAACCAATGGGATAACTACAATATTGAAAACTTTATTACTTTAGCAAATAAAATCAAGAGAATAACAACAATAAATGATGTAATTCCACAAATGCAATATACAGAATCCCTGAAAGAACAAGATGTAATTAATCATTCTGTAGTTACCAATTCATTACACAATATTGATTCTATCAAAACGAGTTCGGTTTCAAATTATATTTTACATAATACATATCATTATAAATCAAATAGTCAAGATTACACTAAATATTCTTTTGACGGAAAATATTTTTATGGGAAAGGTCGATTTGTTTTAGAATTTATAAGAAATTATATAAATGAACATCCTAATATTACATTTCTTGAATTAGAAAAAATATTTCCTCCAGAGACTCATAGTAAATCATTAGGAGTAATTCGTACACTCTCTCAGGTAAATGAAATGATTTCAACAATACGTCCTGATTGGAAAAATAGATTTTTCCTAAAAGAGAATGATATTATAATCTTAAAAGATAGTACTAAAATTGTAGTTAATAGTCAATGGGGTAAATTCAATATTGAAAACTTCCTCAAAATAGCAAGAAAGATTAAAAAGATTATTTCTAAATAAAAAGTAGACTTTTGAAATTATTGAAATAATCTTATTTTCAAGTGTGGATGGGGAGGCGAACCCATAGCCAACGAGGAATAAGTTGCCAAAAGAATACCATTATAGCATATTTCCAATCTATTATTGCAACACGCTTACGTTTCTTTACCGCATTGAAAATCTTTTTTCCGGCATATTCTACAGTCATTTGTGCAGGATAATGTTGTCCGTCATCAAGCAATGCTGTTGTCACAAATCCCGGACGAATATCGGTAAACGAAATTTTCACCTCTTGCATTCTAGCCAACTGATCGAGGCAATCTATATAAATGTTATTGTATCGTTTAGTGGCACTATAAGACGGTGACACACCTAATCCTTTTGTACCGGCAATTGATGATACAACAGCTATTTGTCCTGCCTGTTTGTTTTGTTTAAAATAATTATACACTGTGTCAATCATTTGTGTAAATCCCAATGCGTTGGTACGTATCGTTTGAAGTTCTACTTCAATATCAATTCTTGTGTTTTGGTGACCGATTCCCGAACAATGAAAATATATATCCATTCCACCTAAGCGTGTAATCAACGAATGTAATTTATCGGGTGCATCCGGTTGTACGATATCAAGTAACTCGTATTCTACTTGTGAAGGAAATTGCTCTTTCAATTCCCGAAGTGGAGCTTCACGACGAGCCGCTAATCCAACATGCCAACCATCTTTTATAAAATTCAGTGCAACTTCACGACCTATACCTGAAGAAGCTCCTACAATTATAATCTTTTTCATTACAATCTTTTCCATTAATTATTCTTTGAGTATTTTAAATTTGGCAAACTTAAGCATAAGTAACTTCGTTTCACCCAACTCACCAAAATTTACTCTTATTTTTTCTTCATCGACAATAATTTCATTTATTACACCTATGCCAAAACGAGAGTGTTGTATTTTCATCCCTTCAACAAGTTCTTGCACTGAATGATTATTAAAATCACCTATTGTTAACGTAGAAGAACTTTTCATGTTAAATTGTTTCTGAACTAAAGGTTTTGTGCTTGAATTTGTAAACGTAGGTTTCGCCGGTTTTGAAAAAACAGGTTTTGAGCTATAATCCTCAAAGTCCCATTTGTTACTATGTCGAGATGTAGAATAACCAGATTCACCCATCATTGCCGAAGTTTGAGATAAAGACAAATAACTTGAATCTATATCACGAATAAAACGACTCGGTTGACATTGTTTAGTCTGACCATTACGATAACGAGATGAAGCAAACGTGAGTGTACAATTTGTTTTTGCACGGGTTATAGCAACATATAGTAATCTGCGTTCTTCTTCAACACCTTCTACCGTATCACTACTCATAGCCGATGGAAATAATTCCTCTTCAACACCAACAATTATCACATTACGGAATTCAAGTCCTTTAGCTGCATGAACTGTCATCAATGTAACGCATTCACCAATGTTATTTTCATCGGCTACATCCTGATCGGTTGCCAAAGATACTTCAGCAAGGAAATTTGTCAAAGCAATGGAATTTTCCTCGCCTGATTCTTGCTTGGTAGAAATGAAATCCTTGATTCCATTAAGCAATTCCGATAAATTTTCTTGTTTACTGATATTCTCAGGTGTATTGTCACTATGCACTGAAGCCAGTATTGTCGAATCACGAAGAATGGTTTGCGCAAGTTCTAAAGCATTCTGCCCGGCGTTATTATTATCTATAAACGCTTGTATTATTGAAGTGAAATTTTGGAGTTTTTTCAATGTTCCTGCATTTACAGACAATTCATAGGCAACAGGATTATTCACAACATCCCACATGCTTACATTTTTCTGTATTGCAGCTTGCTGAATTTTATTTACGGTTGTATCACCTATACCACGTGCCGGATAATTGATGATACGCCTTAACGCCTCATCATCATTGGGATTAACTGTCAATCGGAAATATGATATTGCATCTTTTATCTCTTTACGTTGATAAAAAGACAATCCTCCATATATGCGATAGGGAATATTTCGTTTTCTCAAAGCCTCTTCCAAAACACGAGACTGGGCATTAGTGCGATAAAGGATTGCAAAATCCTCATAAGAACTACCTTGAATTGCTTTTACTGCAATTATCTGATTTGCTACAACATATCCCTCTTCATAATCGGAATACGATTGTATCACCGATATTTTACTGCCTACTGCACTTTTTGAAAACACTTTTTTGTGTATCTGATATTTGTTTTTTTCAATTAGAGAGTTAGCAGCTCCTATTATTGTTTGAGTAGAACGATAATTCTGTTCAAGTTTAAATGTTTTTAAATCGGGATATGCACGCGACAAATTAAGAATATTACTGATATTTGCCCCGCGAAACGAATAAATAGATTGTGCATCATCACCAACCACACATAAATTGTTATTTTTCTTACATAATTGGGAAACAATCAAATGCTGTGCAAAATTTGTATCTTGATACTCATCTACAAGTACATATTTAAAATAGTTTTGATACCGTTCCACTACATCAGCATTATCCCGAAACAATATATTAGTGTAAAACAACAAATCGTCAAAATCCATTGCACCTGCTACTTTACAACGATTCCAGTATGCTTTATAAATGGCATAAGTCAGAGGTCGTTTAGCTCTTATATCGGCTTGTCTCAATTCATTATCACTTTCATAATTTGCCGGTGATATAAGTGCATTTTTCATATTGGAAATATGGCTCTGTATTTGTGCCGGATTATACACTTTATCATCAAGTTGCATATCCTTAATTATCACCTTTATCAGTGAACGAGAATCATTTGTGTCATAAATTGTGAAATCGGGCTTAAAACCTATACGTTCAGCATTAAATCTTAAAATTTTTGAGAATATGGAGTGAAATGTCCCCATCCACAATCGAGAAGCTAATTCAGTGCCGATAAGTCCGGCAATTCGGTCTTTCATTTCACGCGCAGCCTTATTGGTAAACGTAAGAGCAAGTATATGATTAGGATTACCCCCTTTTTCTAATAAATACACTATTTTATACGTAAGTACACGTGTTTTACCTGAGCCGGCTCCGGCTATCACCAACGAAGGACCGTCTATATATTCAACAGCAATTCGTTGTTGTTCATTTAATTTATTTAGATAATTATCCAAAATCTCGATTCTTATTAATATGAATTACAAAATTAGCAATTTTATTGTCAATAGCCTTATAAAAATTCTCACAAAAATGAACCAATACCTCAAATAAAAGTTATAGTAATAAAATTTTAAAATACTATAGTATGATAACTCACGCACATTCAAGATTGATGATTGGTATAGTCATCTTACTTTCAACAGTTCAGGCTTTTTCTCAAGAAAAAAAACTATTAAGGGATAGTTTACCTCAAAACTGGACATATATATCCGAATTTTCCCAGACACTCCCAAGTGACGATAAATGGTGGACAAATTTTGAGGATAAATGTCTCGATTCTCTCATAAACATGGCAATTGACAACAATTATGATTTACAAATTGCTCAAAAAAGGATTGCTTTAGCTAAAAGTGCAATAAGAATAGCCCAAAGCGATTATTATCCGAATTTATCAATGAATGCAAGTTGGACCAAAGAACGTTCAGCGGAAAGTACCGACGATTACTTCGACTTAGGACTGAATTTCAGTTGGCAAATAGATTTATTCGGTCAAATCACATCGCAAGCAAAATCTAAAAAAGCGTTATGGCAAGCCAGTAAAAGTCAATATGATGGAGCTATGGTTACTCTTTGTGCAAATGTTGCCACTGCATACATCAATCTGCGCACATGGCAAACCCAACACATGGTAGCAATGTGGCATCTACAATCTCAAAAAGAAATTCTAAATATGGTAGAGAATCGTTTTAAAAGCGGTCTTGCATCCATGTTTGATGTATCACAATCCAAAACTTTATTTCTGAGTACTCAAGCCTCAATTGCACCTTTAGTAGCCAATATCGAAGCACAAATCAATTCAATAGCAATATTACTTGGTGTATATAGTAAAGACTTACCTAAAAGTATTTATAAAGCAAACAGATTACCAAATGTTAACGCATTAATCCCTGTAGGAGTCCCAATGGATTTACTCCGTCGACGTCCGGATATCAAAGAAGCAGAATATATGTTGGCTTCTTATGCCGCAGCAATCGGAATTGCGAAAAAGGATTTTCTTCCTACATTATCACTTAATGGTGGTATCGGTTTCAAATCCGGTAAAATAGGGGAGCTTTTCAAAGACGACTCATTTACTTATTCTATATCACCGACTTTAAGTTGGACTGTTTTTGACGGATTTAGTCGTAAATATCAATTGATTGAAGCAAAAGAGCAATATCAAATTGGTATTGACAACTACAACAATACGGTAATGAATGCAGTTAAAGAAGTACAAAATTCTATGATAACGTATAAATATATGCTGATTGAAGCACAAGAAGCCGAAAAAGTCAAAGAAGAGTCTTATAAATCACTCGAATATGCAATTGATTTGTACAAGAAAGGACTGACTGCATATTCTGATGTTCTTACAGCACAACAATCATACCTCACTTATAACAATTCACTAGTTACGTCACAAGGAAAGGCTCTATTATCTATAATTTCAATATATCAGGCACTTGGTGGAGGTTGGAATAACACAGATTATTAATTATTATATAAAACGATATAACTATGAAAAGTAAACTGATTTTCTCAATATTAATGTTGGCAATAATATTTGCAGCATGTAATAAATCACAGAAAGAAACTGACTCCGGATATGTCATGAATGTAAATGTGGCAACACCCGAAATAGATTCTGTTGTTTTACACAAACGTTATCCGGCTTCTCTGACAGCAAAAATAGAAGTAAATCTTGTCGCACGTGTTAATGGTTTTCTTCAAGCTGCAAACTATAAAGCAGGAGATTATGTAAAAAAAGGACAATTACTTTTTGTTATTGAGCCAAAACCATATCAAGAAGCATTATCTCAAGCTGAAGCACAATTATCAAGTGCTAAAAGCCAAAACGAATATGCTAAAGTTAATTATCTGAGTATGAAAGAAGCTGCCGCAACCAATGCTGTTTCACAGATTGATTTCGTACAAGCCGAATCGAATTGGAATCAATCCATTGCAGCCGTAAAATCAGCCGAAGCATCACTGGAAAACGCCAAAATCAATCTCGGATATTGCTATATTAAAGCTCCTTTTAACGGAAGAATAACAAGTAAGAGTGTCGATATAGGAAATTATCTAAATGGCAGTTCAAGCCCGCAAGTTCTAGCCACAATTTATGATGACGAAACGATGACAGCCACATTTACTATTGAAGACAGTCAATATATGAGAATGATTTCGGAGCAGAAAAATTCAAAAAACAAAAGTATTTACGACTCCGTAACCTTATCATTTAACGAAAGTTTACCACACACTTATTCGGGAACAATAAGTTATTTATCACCGATGGTAGATTTATCAACCGGAACAATTACACTGCAAGCCAAAGTAAACAATCCTTACGGTGAATTAAAAAGCGGTATGTATTGCACTGTCACTCTTCCATATAAAGAATTACCGGAAGCAATACTTATTAAAGACGCTGCTATAAGCACTGACCAGCTAGGTAAATATATCTATACTGTCAATGATTCCAATAAGGTGGTCTATACTCCTATAAAAATAGGGGACCTTGTAAATGATACACTTCGCATAGTAACCGAAGGTGTATCTCCAAATCAAAAATATGTTACTCAAGCCATACAAAAAGTGAGAGACGGCATGAAAATAAATCCTGTTTTGGAAAAATAAAACATTACGATTATGATTTCAAGATTTTTTATTAACCGCCCCATATTCGCTACCGTTATAGCAATCTTAATGATTATAATAGGCGGTCTTACAATATTTACACTTCCGGTTGCACAATACCCCGACATTACTCCACCTACGGTACAAGTGTCGGCAACATATCCCGGTGCAAGTGCTGAAACAGTAGCAAAAACAGTTGGTGTACCTATTGAGGCACAAGTAAACGGGGTGGAAGGCATGATGTATATGAGCTCTACTTCATCATCCGATGGTTCTTATAAACTCACTGTGACATTTGAAGTAGGAACCGATATCGACATGGCTACTGTCATGGTTCAAAATCGTGTTGCAGTAGCACAAGGAAATCTGCCGGAAGCCGTTATTCAACAAGGTATCACTACCCAAAAGCAATCAACCAATATTGTTTTGTTTTTATCTTTGGAAGGAGATAGTACTAACCGTTATAATTCCTTATATTTAAGTAATTATGCCAATTTAAATATAGTTGACGCACTTTCCCGTATCAATGGGGTAGGTGGTGTCAATGTATTCGGTGCAGGTAATTATAGTATGCGTATTTGGTTAAACCCTGAAATCATGCGAATACGTGGTGTAACGCCTTCCGAAGTTTATCAAGCTATTCAAGCTCAAAACATGGAAGTTTCGGCCGGTAGCGTAGGAGCTCCACCATCAAATTCCAAAGAGGCATTCCAATTCACTGTAACGTCACAAGGTCGACTTGTAACAACAGAACAATTCGGAAACATTATCATTAAAGCCAATAGCAATGGAAGTATTTTAAGACTAAAAGATATTGCAAAAATTGATTTAGGCAGTGTCGATTATAATACGGTCTCAAATGTATCAGGTAGAGAAACTGCTCTGATTGCCATTTATCAGCTACCGGGAGCTAATGCTCTTGATGTTGCTAAGAATGTAAAAAAAGAGCTCGACAATCTTCAACAATATTTTCCGCAAGGTGTAAAATATAAAGTAATTCTCGACACTACTAAATTTGTCAATGCGTCAATCGATGAAGTTATGAAAACATTACTTGAAACATCTCTTATTGTGATGTTGGTAATGCTATTATTCCTTCAAAATTGGAGAGCTGTATTGATTCCAATGATAACCATTCCGGTTTCATTGATAGCTACATTTGCTGTAATGAAACTTTTAGGCTTTACAATTAATACTCTTACTCTATTCGGATTGGTTTTAGCCATTGCAATTGTTGTAGATGACGCCATAGTCGTTGTTGAAGACTGTATGAGACTTCTTGATACCGGAAAATATACACGAAAAGAAGCAGCCATCAAAGCTATGGAAGAATTGCAAGGACCGGTAATAGGAGTTGTACTTGTACTATTGGCTGTATTTATTCCAACTGCATTTATTGGTGGTATTACAGGACAATTATATAAGCAATTTGCACTTACTATTGCTATTTCCACAGCATTCAGTGGAATTAATGCTCTTACACTGTCTCCTGCACTATGTGCATTATGGCTTAAAAAATCCGATTCAAAGTTCTTTATTTACAAATGGTTTAATAAAACCTTTGACAATTTCCGTAGCGACTACCATAAAAGTATAGGTAAAATGCTTAGACATCCTGTTTCGGCACTTAGCGTATTCATAGTTATTTCGTTACTTGGGTTCTGGGGACTTACTCGTTGGCCGTCTTCCTACATACCAAGTGAAGATATGGGATATTTTATGACATCAATTCAACTTCCAAGCGGAGCGTCTCTAGATCGTACCGAGAAAGTTGTTGACGAAGTCGAAAAACAAATTTTGCAATTACCCGAAGTTGACGAAGTCATCGCAATATCAGGATTTTCCTTTATGGGAGGTGGAGCCACATCCAATGGAGGTTCTCTTTTCGTTATCCTAAAGCCTTGGGATGAACGAAAAAAGAAAGATGAAAGCGTTTTTGCTTTAGTTGATAAAGTTAACGCTATCACATCGCAAATACAATCCGGTATAGTATTTTCTATAAATCCTCCTGCGATTCCGGGTTTAGGAAATTCCGGAGGTCTTGAAATGGAATTACTCGATATCAACAATGAAGGAGCAAGTGAAATGCAAAAGGCAATTATTGATATTCAAGCCCAATCGGCAAGTAATAAAGATATAGCTTCGGTTACGTCGTTATATCAAGGAAATATTCCTCAATATCAATTGAATATAGACCGTAACAAGCTTGAAATTCAAGGATTGAACCTGTCTTCGGTATATAATACACTAAGTTATTACCTTGGTCAGGCTTTTGTAAATGATTTTGTTGAATTTGGTCGCATATATCAAGTAAAAATCGGTGCTGATTCAAAATATCGTGGTAAAATCGACGACATTTTAAAATTAAGCGTAAAAAACAACGAAGGAAAAATGGTTCCATTCTCTTCATTTACAACGATTGAACCCACATTAGGTCAATCCAGTGTTTCAAGATATAATATGTATCCGGCAGCTTCACTCACATTCAATCCGGCACAGAATGTAAGTTCAAATGATGGTATAAAAGCAGCCGAATCAATTGTTACCAATACTCTGGGTAATACCTATGCTTATTCTTGGACCGGTCAGGCATACCAAGAAACACAAGCCGGAGCAACTATCTCTATTGTACTGATTTTTGCCGTAATTATAACAATTCTTGTACTTGCGGCACAATATGAAAGTTGGACCGACCCTATTGCCGTTGTTCTCAGCATGCCTATCGCCATACTTGGTACTGTTTTAGGTTGTATGATAATGGGAGAAAGTATCAGTATCTACACCCAGATAGGTATCATCTTACTACTTGGATTGTCGGCTAAGAATGCAATATTAATAGTAGAATATGCTACCGATTATCGACGAAAAGGGGAGAGTATATACGATTCGGCTCTCGATGCGGGAAACGTAAGATTCCGTCCTATAATTATGACATCACTTGCCTTTGTTGTAGGTATATTACCACTTATGTTTGCTTCAGGAGCCGGAGCAGAGAGTCGTATCAGTCTTGGCACGGCTGTAGTTTTCGGTATGGCACTCAATGCCGTTTTGGGAACATTATTTATACCTAACTTTTGGGATGTTATGCAACGACTGCAAGAAAAATTCACAGGTCGCCATAAAAAGGAATCTCCTTCAAGAACGAATAATTCCCCTCATCATAATTGATACGACAGCAATAATGATTCAACCCATTTGACACAATAAGGTATTTGGCTCGCAGAACATAGTTATATCTCACAATCTGGTCAAATACCTTTTGTGTTATTTCCACATGAGGTGCTTTATATTCCACTATTACCAAAGGTTCTCCGAATTTATCACTTACCAACGTATCACATCGCCGTTTTATCCCGTTTTGAACCAATGAAACTTCATTGTTCATCAAGCCGGCAAGAAAACCTTTATGATTTACAAGAAATGACACAAAATTTTGTCGTACCCATTCTTCTTGAGTGAGTACAACATATTTTCGTCTTAAAGAATCAAAAATCAATTCCTTTTCTCCATCAATAGACACTCGCAAATCAGCAATTGGTAAATTCAGTTCGGTTCTTGTCATTTTGCCATTTTAAAAGAATTGTGTAAATTTACTGAAAATATTGAAGATTGAAGACATTATGGCGGTAAAAAAAGAGACTTTATCCTATATTGAGATTTGCAATGATATTGCAAGTGGCAAGTTTCAACCCATTTATGTGTTGATGGGGGAGGAATCCTATTATATTGACAGACTTGAAGACTTAATTGTGTCAAAAGCTCTTTCACCCGATGAAAAAGAGTTCAATCTCACCATAGCATACGGTCTGGATACCGATATTCGCACAGTTATGAACGAATGCAAGCGGTATCCCATAATGTCACAATATCAAGTTGTTATTTTGCGTGAAGCACAAAACAATAAAGAACTTGATTTGCTTCGATTATATGCCGAAAAACCATTGGAATCCACTATACTTATAATTTGTCACAAGCACTCCAATATTAAGGCTCCTGAATTTCTTAAGGAACTGAAAACAAAATCATCAGGAGTGGTTTTTGAATCAAAAAAGATAAGCGAAAACAATGTAGGGCAGATTATCACTGATTACGTAAGTTCAAAAGGAGGTAAAATAGATTCTAAGGCAACAGCCATGCTGAAAGATTTTGTTGGTACCGACTTGGCTCGTATATTTGGTGAAGTGGACAAATTGTTTATTTTATTGGGAAACAATAAACTTATTACTCCCGAAATAATTGAACGAAACATAGGAATAAGCAAAGACTTCAACAATTTCGAATTGGAAAATGCAATTCGAAACAAGAATGCACTCAAAGCAAACCAAATAATAAATTATTTCGAGAAGAATCCCAAAAGTAATCCTACCGTACTCACCATAGGATTATTGTTTTCGTTCTTCTCCAATTTATTGCTCGCTCGCACGGCAAAAGTTAAAACAGAGCAGGGGATAATGGACGAAATAGGAACAAAATCGCCTTATAGAGCTAAAATGTTCATTGAGGCTATGAAATATTATTCTACGGCAGGTTGTGTGAATATAATAGGATATTTGCGTGAATTTGACACTAAATCCAAGGGTATAAACTCTCGTCAAAACGAATATCAACTCCTCCGTGAGTTAATCTACAAAATCCTTCACTCTTGATATACCAAAAGCAATTCGGCTGAAAGCTGGTATTTCCATAACCATAGATATAGTCCAATTGGACATTTTTTCTCATGATACTCAGCTATAAAAATACTACATTGCAGGTGATTCTGCAACGTAGTGTGTATATTTGTTGCTTATAGTTTTGGATCAATAATCGCGAACGGGACGGACTGACAACCCCCAACTACGATCAAATCCTGTTGTGTAGTGACTTTCAGCTCCTCCAAAATAATCAAAATGCAAATACCACGAATACTGTTTCTCACTTAATGAACTACTCCAATAGAAACCGTAGCACATAGGAGATTGACTTCCAATAGAAGTACCGACGTAAAAACCATCAAATGGCATGAATATTGCATTTCCATTAGAACCAGTAATTTTAAGTCCATTACATAAATTTTTATTACTATATTCTTTTTTGTCTTTATAACTATAATATTCAAATTTACATTTAGAAACCAATTCATCAAACTCGTCCTTAGTTGGCATGCGCCAACCGTTACCCCATTTAACAGTTGCCACATCATATTGGGTTCCGCTGATATTATCACCTATATTTACATATCCGATACTATCATTATAGTATTTATAGGTTTCTTCTGAGTAATCACTCTTTTCTTCTGTTTCCCCCCATGCATAATAACCACCATCCTGTTCAGGAGAAGTGGCTCCAACATTCCATCCTGCCCATTTTACTGACAAGCCTAAATCAACCTCTTGACCTGGTGTTATTTCATCTACTGTAGTAAAAGATAAAACTTCACCATAATAATAGTCAATATCATCTATACTTACGTATGCACGATAGTAATAAGTAACAGCTCCACTTAAATTGGTTATAGCAACAGTGAAGTCTCCGTTAGTACTTTGTTCGCTTAAAACAAACTCACAGTTATCTAGCGTATTGTTACAACTATAAGCAACACCTATTTTTACATAATTAGAACGTAGAGCTTCAAGATTATTCACACTACCGCTTATTGTCGCTGACATACCAGTTATATTTGATGCAGCTCCAGTGATCACAATAACTTTTTTTGTGGTAAATGATGAAACTTCGCCATAATAAGCTTCATCATCTATTATTACACATGTTCGATAGTAATAAGTAGTGCCATCGTTTAAGTTGGCTAAATATACGGTAAATTCTCCATTAGTGTTATTATCGCTTTTAACGATAAGACTATTTTCAATACTTGGTATGGAATCGGTATCACTGTAAACAACACCTATTTCAACATTGTCTCCTTCTTCGGTTACCAAATTCTCAACACTTCCGCTTACAGTTGCCGATACACTTGTAATATCGGTTGCAGAACCGGTAGTTACTATAATAGCTCTTGTAGCGAACGATAACACTTCGCCATAGTAAACGTTATTGTCGGTTATTGCGTATGAACGATAGTAATAAGTAGCACCGTCGTTTAAGTTGGCTAAAGAAATGGTAAATTCTCCGTCTGCTTTATTATCGCTTTTAACGATAAGACTATTTTCAATACTTGGTATGGAATCGGTATCACTGTAAACAACACCTATTTCAACATTGTCTCCGTCTTCGGTTACAAGATTTTCAACACTTCCACTTATGGTAACGGTTGAATTTGTTATGTTTGTGGCGCTTCCGGTAGTTACTATAATAGCTCTTGTAGTGAACGATAATACTTCGCCATAGTAAACGTTATTGTCGGTTATTACGTATGAACGATAGTAATAAGTAGTACCGTCGTTTAAGTCGGATAAGGATACAGTAAATACTCCTTCTGTATTGCTATCACTTAAAACTGTGACACCATTATCTATATTCGGGATGGAATCGGTACTGCTGTAAACTATTCCTATTTCAACATTGGTTCCGTCTTCGATTATAAGTTCTTCAATGTAACCGCTTACAGTTGCTGATACACTTGTTATATCGGTTGCTGCTCCGGCGGTTATTATTACTGATTCTTCTATAGGAGCTTCTTGCTCATAGATGTATTTACTATCTATACACGAATTGTAGCACAATAGCAGAGCAAGCAATAACACTGATTTCAATAGTTTTTTCATATATTTTATGTGTTATATATGTTTATATTCTTGTTTTAGAACTCTATTCCCACCGAGAAACTGTATTCAAAGTAAAATTTATCGGGATTGCCTTCTAACGGATTCATGAAATAAATTCTTTCTTGATTCAGGTCGCAACCCAACTCGGCTCCCAAATAGAATTTACGGTATTTTATGCCTAATCCCACTTGTGCTCCCGGATTGAACCATTTATTTTCCAATTCGTCATCGACGTCAAATACTATTTCATCGTCACCATTCAGAATTTCGGATTTTATATATGCTCTTGTGAATACTCCCACGTATGGAGATATGGTTACATTGTTTATTGCAATGTTATATGCTATATTGGCAAAAAATGATAGCGAATGATTATTAGATTGCATATCATACATTTCCATATTGTCAACTGTGTGGTTTAATTTGGCTCCGAGTTCTACACTGAACTTATCGCTGAAATTATAACCATGAAGATAGTATATAGAAATGCCTATAGCTCCGTAAGAATCATAGGACATGTTTTGGTCATCATTTATTGTAGGTATCAACTGTGGATTATAGGAATAGGAAATGCGATTGTAATGCTTGGACTTCGCGTTTTTCAGATAAATAACTCCCACGTCGATTGTTACGCTATCTTCGGCAATTGTTAAATCTTGGTTATAATTGCTGTGTCCAAGACTTTTGACATGGAGACGATCTTGACCGCTTTGAACATTGGGGATTACAAAACAACCGTCGAAATCGGTGTGAACGCCGATGTTTTGATTCATTAGCGTTACGATAGCACCGATTATAGGCTCGTTGGTTTTCTTGTCATATACATATCCCTTGATACTTGCAGCATTGGCATTAATGGTAATAATTGTTCCGATAATTAACAATATTATCGACGTAGTAGGTTTTCTCATATCCGTTTGCACACTTTTTAGTTAAAAGTAGTGCAAATTTAATAAAAAGGGGCGGTCCTCCCAATTTGTAAAAATATGTTAATTCAATTATCTTTATCTCTTTTATAGTCAATAAAATCGATTACGTTTACTTTAAACGGTACATGTAGCCAAGTGTTATCATAATAGACATTCCTGTTGATGCAGAGAAAGCATCACGCTTTCTACTACCAAAGGCATTTCCCAATCCATAATAAAAGCGTCCCTCAAGCATAAATGAATGTTTGCGTTTGGCAATAAATTCCATTCCGGCTCCCACACTTATACCATAATCTATTTTATTCTTTACAGGAAGTGTCAATTGGTCGTTATTCCTATTAATAATGGGAAATCCATCAATATTGGCAATATTATTTACATCAAAATTGGCTGAAGTGGATTCACCTATCATAAAACCAATTTCGGGTCCGGCATTAAAAAATCCTCTCACTTTAGAACTTCCAAAGAAAATATGTGTCATGATAGGTACTTGCACATAAGTGAGCTTACGCGAATATTGGAACGGTGCTTCTTCAAAGTCTTCTTTCCACCCGCGTTGAGCAATGTTTAATTCGGCTAAAAGACCAAAATTTTTCTCTTCGGCATATCTGAAAACCACCCCTGCCATATATCCCGACAACATGGATTGCGGTACAGAAGGGGAGAACATGACGCGCGACAGGGTCATACCCGCTTTAGCTCCAACACTTACTCGTGACTCATAAAGAGTTTGTGCATTTATGATAGGTGATACGCAAAATGCCAAAATTACAAATGATATGAATTTTATTATTTTCATTTTACTACAGTTTCTATTTTACCATCAGGTGTAAAATGTACAAAATATACATATTTATTTACAAAACCACTCCAATTATTTATTCTTTCAAACTTAAACGAACTTTGCAGACCTCTATAATCGTCATTGACTCTACTAAAGTCCTTACCATTCTTACATAAAGTATCCAAGAAAAATTTACCGGTATCATAACCCAAATAGCCAAATTGGGGTGCTGCGTTCATCAAATTCTCTCCATACCAATTTCTATATTCATTTTCAAATGATTCAACTCTATAATCTTGCTGATTCACAAAAAATCTGGTATAGAAATAAGTGTCGGTTGCATGAAAATCTTCTTTCCAATCATCCATATATGTAACCCATTCGGGATATCCCAACACCGAAATATCGATATCAATTCTGTCTTCTTTCAATTTTTTCACAACAGGCAATAATTGTGACATTACCGATTTACTTCCTGTTGTTGGAATAAACAAATATTTTTTGATAGGCTCCATCTTTTCTACAATAGCATCATAAGTTATAGTTGACTGATATTCAATAGTCTGCACGACCTTATTTTGTTGTTCCAAATGAGTCTTTAAATCGGTTGCCAAATCTTTTTTATTGCTTCCCTTTTTATGTATAAACACAACTTCGTAATTATCAAATTCGGTATCAAACCAATCGCAAATATCGGCATGCATATAGTTCTGCGGTATATTTATTTGGAATATATATGGATTGGTGTTATAACTTTCATTTTTCAATGAAAATGTATTTATAAGATATATTCTGTTTTCCTGACAAAATTGAGCCAATACGTTTAAATGTTCTATTCCATCTGGTGCAAAAATCACATCCATTTCTTTCATTTTAGGATAGGACAAAATTTGCTCCAAAACATTCAAATTACCCTTTGTATCAAAAGTGTGAACATTAATTTTATTATTGCAATTGCTATTTACGTCTTTAACCGCCAACAGAAAACCTTTATAGAACTCTGTGTAAAGCAATGCCGACTTGGATGGAGTAGTATCATTCAGCATATATGGTAATAACAAAACAACGTTAACCTCATGATCAGCATTATTGTGTACAGAGTCATATATCTCTTTTATGCGTTCTGAGTTATTATTGCTTAATTCCGGTTCAGTACCTTCGCTTATTGCAACCCTTACAGAGTCCTTATACTCTTTAGGCAATTGTATGGTTATACCTTCCTTTACCTTATCTGTGTTAGGATTAGCAGCTTTTAAATCATCAACATCCAAACCTTCTCTTTTAGCAATTTTTTTATAATTATCTCCTTTTTGAGCTACATAAGGAATCATTGTTGTTACTGTAGTTTCAATCATTTCCGACTCCACTGTATTGGGTGCAATTCTTATCACTTCATTAACCTTAAAATTGGTAGGAGATATACCGGGATTTAATGATAATATTTTATCAATACCTGTATTATATTTCTTTGATAAACTATATAATGTTTCACCTTTGGCTATAGTGTGATATATAATATTATCATTTTTCTTGATAGAATTCTTTTTTAAGGATATTGTATCGGTAATATTTGTATTATCCGGTTGGGGTATAGTTAATATTTGCCCTGCATTCAATCCTCCATTTGCAGTCGGGTTCAGTGCTACAATAGCTTCTTGAGAAACATTATATATCTTGGATAAACCGTATAATGTTTGTCCTTTTTCAACGATATGAGTAAAATTATTGGTTACAGTATTATTTTCACTATTTTCAGTTTGGGTATCTATCAAATCAACCGGTATCAATAGAATATAATCTTTTTTCAATCCATTAACGATAGATGGATTGAACTTTTTCAAGTCGTCTTGTGATATATTTAATTTTTTAGATATGCCAAAAATAGTTTCTTTAGCCTGCACTTTATAACAATAAAAATCATTGCTACCTATCGTTTTTTTAGGTAAATTCAAAGAATAGGCGTATGCACAAGCTATAAAAAAAGCTAAAACTATTATATATAATCGTCTCAATTTCATATTGTAACAATATTTATCCAACTAATATACAAAGGTACATTAAAAAAATGAAAGTATAAAAAATGGCGACGCAAACATTGCGTCGCCATTCATTTTTATGATTTATTAGATATTAAATACCTAGTTCTTTTGCTATTATAGTCAATTTTTCTTCAGCAGCCACATTTGTTGCTTCATATTCTTCAGCCGAGTTCAATGTACCATGAACTTCCATGTAGAATTTAATTTTAGGTTCTGTTCCCGACGGACGAATGGAAACTTTTGTACCATCTTCAGTGAAATATTGAAGAACATTTGAAGTTACCGGCATATCTAGTTTTTCTACTGTTCCGGTCTTCATACATTTAGCTTCAAGTGTTGCAAAATCCTTTACAATAACCACAGGAGAACCTCCCAATGTTTTCAATGGATTTTCACGGAATTGCTTCATGATAGCAGCAATTTCTTCGGCTCCGGATTTACCTTTACGTACCAATGAAACACCTTTTTCTTTTGAATATCCATATGTCTTATAGATATCAATCAACATGGCATTCATATCCATACCTTTTTCTTTACCCCATGCAGCAATTTCAGCCATCAAAGATACAGCAGAAACAGCGTCCTTGTCGCGCACAAAGTCTTCTGCAAGGAAACCGTAACTTTCTTCTCCACCACCAAGATAGCGAGCTTTACCTTCGTTTTCTCTCATCACAGTTGCAATCCACTTGAAACCTGTGAAGCAGTCATACATCTTAATGTTTTGCTTTTCAGCTATATTCTTAATAGTATCAGTTGTAACGATAGTCTTAACAATATATTCTTTGCCTGTAAGAGTTCCCAGTTCTTGATTTCTTTGCATTAAATAGTATAAGAAAATCATTACGATTTGGTTACCATTAAGCAATTCATATTCACCCTTTAAATTTTTAACAACAACGCCAACACGGTCAGCGTCAGGATCGGAAGCCATAATAATATCAGCATCTACTTCTTTTGCCTTTGCTATTGCCATTGCCATTGCCGACGGAACTTCCGGATTAGGTGATTCAACGGTTGGGAAGTCTCCACTTTGAATATCTTGCTCCGGAACATGAATAACATTTTCAAATCCCCACAATGCAAGAGAACGTGGAATAAGATTTTTACCTGTACCATGTATTGGGGTGTAAACAATCTTCATATCCTTTTGACGTGCAATTACATCAGGACTTAAAGACAATGTCTTTATACGATCAAGATATATCTTATCAATATCTTCACCAATTATTGTAATAAGTTCAGGATTTCCGGCAAATTTAATTTCCTTTATCCCTTGAATCTTATTTACATAATCGATTGTATTGGTATCATGTGGAGCAACCATTTGTGCACCATCTTCCCAATATGCTTTATATCCGTTATATTCTTTTGGATTGTGAGAAGCTGTGATTACAACTCCACTTTGACAACCTAATTCTCGAATTGCAAATGAAATTTCCGGAGTAGGGCGACAATCTTCAAAAAGATATACCTTAATACCATTGGCAGAAAAAATATTTGCTGTGATTTCAGCAAATTTACGGCTGTTATTACGCACATCATGACCAACAACAACCTTTATTTCATCTTTATCCTTAAATGCGTCTTTCAAATAATTAGCAAGCCCCTGTGTTGCTGAACCAACAGTATAAATGTTCATGCGATTAGAGCCTACACCCATAATCCCACGCAAACCACCTGTTCCAAATTCCAAGTCCTTATAAAAACACTCAATCAATTCGGTTTTATCCTCACATTCAAGCATTTTTTTCACTTCGGCACGTGTTTCTTCATCATAATCTTCACTTAACCAAGCGGTAGCTTTCGTAGTAACAGATTTAATTAATTCTTCATTTTCCATAATAACAAATGTATTTTTATTTTTAATAATTTATTTATTGTCAAGTAAGTACAAAAATAGAGCTTTTTGAACTAATTAGCAAATATAAGGATTAACAACTGAAAAAATATTTCATCACCTTAATCATATTACAATGATCGGATACCGAAGCTGTTTCTCTTACCGAGTGCATTGCCCATAAAGCATTACCGACATCGACACCCTCGATATCAATTTGTGACGTAAGTATATTACCTAAAGTAGAGCCTCCTGCTACATCGGAATGATTCACAAAATATTGATAAGGAGAGCCTGCCTCTTCGCATAGACTACGGAAAATTGCGGCTGAATGTGCGTCACTCATATACTTACAATTGGCATTAATCTTTATTACCGGTCCTGCTCCAATAGCCGGATGATTAGTAGGATCATATTTTTCAGCATAATTAGGATGGAACGCATGTGCATTATCAGCAGATATCATAAAAGATTTAGCTATTGCTCTATGAAAATCTTCGGTATTTCCCTCTAAAGCAATATTGATTCTTTCTAAAATATTTTTAAGAACAGGAGAAGCAGCTCCTTGCTTTGTTCCACTACCGGTTTCTTCGTTATCAAAAACAGCCATTACACAAGTTGCTTTTTTATCAGTACCTTCAATCATAGCTGTAAGTGCAGCATGAGCCATACTTAAATCATCTAGTCTACCCGAAGATATAAATTCTTCATGTAATCCTACTAAATTAGCCTTTTGAACATCATATACCAATAAATCGAAATCCAATATATTATTTATATTAACATTCAACTCTTTAGCAATTGTATTTAATAATATATTGTCTTTTTCAGCAGCATCGTTGAATATACCAAGTACCGGAAGCATATCTTTCTGTTTCGACAAAGGATTTCCCTCATTTACAGCACGATTAAAATGTATTGCAAGATGTGGGATAAGTAAAATGGGACGATCTATTTTTATGATTTTTGTAACAGGTTTCAGTGCATTTTCACCTTTTAAAACCACACGACCGGCTACCGATAACGGTCTGTCGAACCATGTATATAAAATAGGACCACCATATACTTCGGTATTTAATTTCACAATACCTTTTTCACTCTTTATTTCAGCATTCGGTTTAATTCTAAAACAAGGTGAATCACTATGAGCTGCAATTATTTTAAATCCCGTCTCTGAAAGTGTCTCAGTTCCAAGAGAGAACGCAAAAACGGCTGTATCGTTCTTTGTCGTATAATACTTTCCACCTTTTTGCAGTAACCAAGATTCAGCTAAATCCAATTCTTTGAAACCTGCATTATTCAATTCTTTCTTAATAGTTTTTACGGCACAAAAATTACATACACTACTATCAAGAAAATTCATTAATGATTCTACGTATTTTTCCATATTTTATATTGGTATTATTAATTGTTAATATAGTTTTCGGTATATTTAACATTGTGAAGTGCCCTTAAAACATTTACCAACGTTTGCCCCCAATAAGATTTAAAATTTTCTTTTACTGCCAACACAATCTCATTTGCAACTTCAGGCATGTTTTGCACCGATACTACAAAATTATAAAATTCTTGATAAAGATCAGACAGATTTTCCGATATTGTTGTGGCAATCGGAGTATCCGAATATTTCATATCCTCCTCAAATACTTCAAGATATACATCATCTTCACCTAGTACTTGATATATATTTTCTCTTATAGTATTATAAGACTCTTCGCGTAAATAAAAATCAATATAATACATATCTTCGGTTTCATTCTCATTTTCAACAACATCACTCACTGCAATGTAAATGCGAGGTAATAGTTTTAATATCTTTTCCACGAAACCATCACGTTCCATTTCAATGGAATTTTCAACATCATGACAATATTCGTTTACAAGTGCAATAAATGTCAAAGTATTTCGAGACAAAGTAGTATCTTCCATAAAACTTATAAATAAAGACCTTTTTCTAAAATATAACGATAAACATCTTGTGGCAGATAATAATTCATATTTCTATTTGCTTTTAATTGTTCCCTTATGTAAGTGGATGAAACTTCAACTATGGGTGAATCCAATTTTGCTACACGTTCTTTAAATTCTTCGGGAATTATTATATCATAACCTAATCTTGGGTACACCATTACATTATGTTCTGATAATATCTTATCATATTGTTTCCATTTGCTAAAATTCTGCCAATTGTCAGCACCAATTATCAATACAAATTCATGCTGAGGAAACTTCTCTGCAAGAACCTCCAGTGTATTAACTGTATAAGACGGCTTCGGTAATGTAAACTCCAAACCGGAAGTAATTACATTATCACACTTTGACGCAACAAGTTCAGCCATTGCAAGTCTATGAACATCATAACTTTCCGGCAGTTGAGTTTTTAAAGGATTTTGAGGAGATACCATTAACCATAACTGCTCAATATCGGTATATTGAGTTATATAATTAGCCAAGATAGCATGACCTATATGTATCGGGTTAAAAGAACCGCCTAAAACACCTATTTTCATTTGCTTTTTAAAACAAAATTCTTAATTATTTGCTCAGTTTCTTCAATTGCCACCTTCAATTGGTCATTAATTACTTGACAGTCAAATTCTGTAGCAAATGATATTTCATATTCTGCCTTACCTACGCGTTCTGATATTGCTTCAATAGATTCAGTACCTCTTGATAATAAGCGATGACGTAATATTTCAACGCTGGGCGGCATTATAAAAATGGATAAAGCCGATTCTCCATAAATTTTCTTTACGTTTATACCGCCTTTAACATCTACATCAAGTATAACATTACGCCCCATAGCACATATACGTTCAATTTCTTTCTTTAATGTACCATAAAAACGTCCGGGATAAACTTCCTCATATTCTACTAATTCATCATTATCAATTGCTTTTTTAAAAGCTTCTTCACTCAAAAAATAGTAGTTTATGCCATCAGTTTCACCACGTCTAGGTTCTCTAGTTGTTGCTGAAATTGAGAATGTCAATTTTAATTCGTCATTCTTTATTACTTCATTTATTATTGTTGATTTTCCACAACCCGATGGGGCTGAAATTATTATTAATCTACCTCTTGACATAAAAAGACTACATTACATTTAGAACTTGCTCTTTAATCTGTTCAAGTTCATCTTTCATTTTAACTACAATTCTCTGCATTTCAGCATGATTGGACTTGGAGCCTAAAGTGTTTATTTCACGTCCCATTTCTTGACTGATGAAACCTAATTTCTTACCTTGTCCGTGACCAGTTTCCAATGTTTCCAAGAAATAATCCAAATGATTTGTCAAACGTAATTTTTCTTCATTTATATCAAGTTTCTCTATATAATAAATCATTTCTTGCTCAAATCGATTTCTATCATAATCAACTTGTTCCAATTTAGAAATAGAATCTTGAATACGTGCTTTTATTTTCTCCACACGTTCTTTTTCTAAAGGTTCAACCTCAGCCAACAAACGTCTTATATTAGATATTTTTTCCTTAAAGAACAATTCCAATCGTTGTCCTTCTTGTTTCCGAAACTCCATTAACGCATTTATCGCTTGAGTAACACATTCTGATAAAGCCATTAATTCTTCTTCTGAAACATCTCCGGCGTTTTCCGACTTTAATACATCAGGCAATCTCAAAAGAGTGGCGTACCAATCTTCAGGTAATGGAATATCCAATTCTGCCGACATCTTCTCAATCTGAGTTTTATATGCAGCCAATACCGGTACATTTATATTTACTGATGATGTTTCATCTGTTATTTCTGTAGTTATAAACAATTCAACTTTTCCACGTTCCAGTGAACCAGCAACATCATTTCTTAAATCCAACTCTTTTTCTCTATAGATCTGTGGCATTTTAACCAACAAATCCATTTGCTTACTATTTAAAGATTTGATTTCGGCTGTAATCTTTTTACCATCAAAAGATACTACCGATTTGCCAAATCCGGTCATTGATAAAATCATTGTTATAAATATTATTTTCTGCAAAAATAGTGTCTTATTTTCAAGAAATAGCAATAAAAACAGAAAAACTTGTAATTTTGCAAGGAATTTGATTTTTAAAAATGGCAAATATACTAAATATAGACACATCAACCGATGTTTGTTCCGTTGCTTTAACAAGCGAAGGAACTGTTATAGAACACAGAGAAGATTACGAAGGGCAAAACCACGCAAAAGTTCTAAGCTCATTCATAAATGATATGTTTACTTATGCTACGCCAAGAGGAATAAAGCTCGACGCTATTTCTGTCAGTATGGGACCCGGCTCATATACCGGACTTAGAATAGGCTTATCTGAAGCAAAAGGGTTATGTTTTGGTTTGGATATTCCACTAATTGGGATAAGCACACTTGAGCTTTTGACTGTAACCGTTATGTTTCGAGATTTTTGGGATGATGATATTTTATTTGCTCCTATGATTGACGCAAGGAGACAAGAGGTATATACAGGTGTATATGATTTGGCATTAAATAAAATAATGCAACCTCAACCTCTTATATTAGATCAAAATTCGTTCCAAGAATTTTCCGATAAAAAAATTATATTTTTTGGCAACGGATCCGATAAAGCAAAAGATATAATCCAGTTACCTAATGCTCAATTTATAAAAGGGATAAAACCTGAAGCAGTAAATATGATGGCATTATCGGAAAGAGCTTTTAGAAATAATGATTTTATTGATATTGCATATTCTACACCGGAATATCTCAAAGAATTTCAAAGTACAATTCCAAAAAAGAAATTCTAAAGCAATTAAACAAAAGTCTTTAATTTTGGTAATATAATTAATGGTTTATTTGCCAATTATAATTTATCCGATTATTTTTGCACAGAGATTTAAAGAATTATATGCTAGAATACAACAATCAGAAAAAAAATCTTATTCTTCCTGAATATGGAAGGAACATTCAACAAATGGTAGAATATTGCACATCCATTGAAAACAGAGATGAACGAAACAGATGTGCAAATACTATAATACAAACAATGGGAAATCTATTCCCTCAACTTAGAGATACCCCCGAATTTAAACATAAATTATGGGATCATTTGGCTATTATGTCAAATTTCACTCTTGATATTGATTACCCTTATGAAATAATTAAAAAAGAAAATCTAAACACATCACCTCAACCGGTTTCATATCAATTAGAACCTATAAAATATCGTCATTACGGTAAAGTTATAGAACAAATGATAAGCCGAGCTTGCGAATATCCGGATGGCGAAGAACGCAATAGTTTAATTTTATTGATAGCTAATCATATGAAAAAATTGATATATGGTATCAATAAAGAAGATGTTGAAGATGAAAAAATTTTCAATGATTTATATCAATATTCTCGCGGTAAGATTAAATTAACCACCGAAACCCATAAACTTCATGTGTTTAAGGAGGCTCCGGTTGTACAAAATAATACTAAGAAAAATTCTAAAAAGAAAAAATGATCCGAAGAGAAGATATTATTGAAATCGGAGTATATAATAAACCACATGGTATAAATGGTGAAATATCCGCTACTTTTGATTATGATATAGACATAATCAAAGATATTAATTGTTTTATTACCGATATTAATGGTATATATGTTCCATTTTTTGCTGAAAATTTAAGAACCAAAAGTAATAGTACAGTTCTTTTAAAAATTGAAGGGTTGGATGATGAAGTTAGTGTTAAGAAACTTGTAAACAATAAAATTTATACATTAAAATCCTCATTTCAACATTCACATGAAGTTTCTGATGAAACAGAAGAATTACCACTGGATTATTTTATAGGATTTACAATATCAGAAGAAAAAGAGGGAATCATCGGAAATATTCTTGATGTAGATTGTTCTACCGAGAACTTTTTATTTATTGTCAATAACCACGACAAACAAGTATTTATCCCTGCAACAGATGATTTTATTGTTGACATTGATTTAGATTGTAAAACTATAACAATGTGCTTGCCTATGGGAATCTTAGAAATTTAAACTAACTAAAAAGATAAAATTATGAGTGACAACAAAACTTTCGATGAAAATGAAGCAATAGAGTTCATACGTAACTATATTCCGACAAATATCAAAAATAAGTATAGCGATAATGATATTCTACTATTGATGGATACAATGTATGATTTCTATGATGAAGACGAAGACAATGACGATCAATACGACGAAACTCCTATAAATAACGAAACATATATTAATCGTATTGTTAATTACGTAAAGAAAAGTATTCGAAAAGACCCGGACAATGCAATTGAAATGGACGATGTTAAGCATTTGGTTCTTGGTGAAATTGAATATGAAAACACTTTAGATATTTTTTAACAACAGTATATGATTAAGAATATAATATTATCACTTATCATAATTTCTTTACTATGTCCTATACATTGTGAAGCAAAGTTTTTCGGTAAAAAAGAAAAAAATGAAGAAATTGATATATATGAGCTATCAATAGATGAAAATATATCAACACCGGAATTAGGTAAACAAACTAATAAAATAATTGAATTCCAAAAAACACAACTTCAACATCTTAACAAATTAGATCAAGCAAGTTTTCCATACGAAACTAAATTAATAAGAGATGGAGAAGTTATAATGATTACAATACCGGCACGAAGTCTATTCGAACAAAATAAAACTAATCTAACAGAAAAAGGTAAAGATGTGCTTAAACCCATATTAAAATATCTCAAAACCAAACAACTATACAAAATTGTTTTAGCAATGCATTCCGACAATACAGGAAATGATATTTATACAATGGATTTAACGACCAAGCGTGTTAATTCTGTTTTCGATTGGCTAGGGGAGAAGGATAAAACAATGACAGACAATGTTGTACCATATGCTTTAGGAAGCAACGACCCTATAGTCGATAACAATTCTGTTTCCAATAGAGATAAAAATCGTCGTTTGGTTATTTATTTAATTCCAGGAAAAATTATGATATACCAAGCAAAAAAAAGTAAAATCAATCTTTCATAAAAAAGATTCTTTCTATCGCTATAAAAACACTAACTTTGCAAAAAATATAATAAATAATGGCAAAAGAGCTTAAAGATTTAACAAAAAGAGCAGAAAACTACTCTCAATGGTATAATGATTTGGTTGTTAAAGCCGATTTGGCAGAACAATCAGCAGTAAGAGGTTGCATGGTTATCAAACCTTATGGCTATGCTATTTGGGAAAAAATGCAACAAGAATTAGATAGAAGATTTAAAGAAACAGGGCACGTTAATGCATATTTTCCTTTATTAATACCCAAGTCTTTCCTTAGTAGAGAGGCTGACCATGTCGAAGGTTTTGCGAAAGAATGTGCCATTGTGACACACCACCGTCTTAAAAATTCCCCAGATGGAAAAGGGGTAATTGTTGATCCTGAAGCAAAATTAGAAGAAGAACTAATCATTCGTCCTACTTCAGAAACAATCATTTGGAATACATATAAAAATTGGATAAACTCATACCGAGACCTACCTATTCTATGCAATCAATGGGCAAATGTAATGCGCTGGGAAATGCGTACTCGTATGTTCTTACGAACAGCAGAATTCCTATGGCAAGAAGGACACACTGCCCATGCTACAAGCGAAGAGGCAATTGAAGAGGTCAAGAAAATGATTAACGTTTATGCTGATTTCGCTGAAAATTGTATGGCAGTTCCGGTTATACAAGGTGTAAAAACAGCCAATGAACGCTTTGCCGGTGCTATTGATACTTACACTATTGAAGCAATGATGCAAGACGGTAAGGCTCTTCAATCGGGAACATCACATTTCTTGGGACAAAATTTTGCTAAGGCTTTTGACGTAAAATTCATTAACAAAAATAATGAATTAGAATATGTTTGGGCAACATCATGGGGTGTGTCAACTCGTTTAATGGGAGCATTAATTATGACTCATTCCGATGATAACGGTTTAGTTTTACCACCCAAATTGGCTCCTATACAAGTAGTAATCATTCCTATTTATAAGAGTGAAGAACAACTAAATGAAATTAGTAAAAAAGTTGAACCTATCATTAATAAACTGAAATCTATGGGCATAAGTGTAAAATATGATAACGCTGATAATAAACGTCCGGGATTCAAATTTGCCGATTATGAGTTGAAAGGTGTTCCAGTAAGACTTGTTTTAGGTGCAAGAGATATTGAAAATAATACAATTGAAGTTATGCGTCGTGACACTTTAGAAAAACACGTAGCTTCTCTTGATAACATAGAAGAATATGTAGCTAATCTATTGAATGAAATTCAACAAAACATTTTCAATAAGGCGTTAAAGCACCGAGAAGAAATGACATATACTGTAGATACTTGGGACGAATTTAAGGAACGTATTGAAAATGGAGGATTTATTCTTGCTCATTGGGATGGAACTACCGAAACAGAATTAAAAATAAAAGAGGAAACAAAAGCAACCATACGCTGTATTCCTCTTGAAGGAGATAAAACTCCGGGACAATGTATTTATACAGGAAAACCATCTGCACAAAGGGTTCTATTTGCAAGAAATTACTAATTTCGAGATTAAAGTTAATTTTATAAAACCGAATTTAGACGATAATGTCTGAGTTCGGTTTATTATTATTTATGTTTTACAAATCTTATTTGTCCCTTTTCTTTAGGGAAATATAAAGTCATTATATTATTATCTTCCTCTATCATAACATAAGTATCATCATTAATTTCCTCAAAAACAGAATCATACCACACCAAATCATAATTATCTTTAAATCTGGTAGGAGATAAACGTCCTTTTAACATTCCACTTGTCCATTTTACGCTATTCACTACTGCTCCTGAATAATATAACAAATCATAACCGCTTTCATTATTTTCAACTACAACTAATTGATATTTACCACCTAATTTCAACTTCGTTTCATCTATATTTCTATCTAAATAAGTCCATAATCCTTCAATATTCCCAATCGAATCACTTCTCAAATAATCATTTAAATTATTCCGATTCCATTTGGTTAAAAGTCTACGTTCCTTTATTATGTTTTTTTTCGTAATAAAACGTTCTAATTCAACCACGCTACCTGAACCTATAAAATAACCTATTTTCATTGAATCGCCATATGATACATCAATTTTATCTATTAAAATAGGATTATCATCTCCTATATATAGATAGGTATTGTCTCCATCATATTTTAACCAAATAGAATTATATCCATCATATAAATCAACACCTTTTCTTAATGATGTAGTTTTTATTATTTCAATATTTCCAGAATTTACATTTAACACTTCTACTATTAAACTTCTCTCATCAAGAATATCATGCAATAATGTATTATGACCTTTTAATCGTATCATTTGGTAATTATTGCAATCTTTATAATTCCACACAAATCCCCAACTAGGATTTGAGACTTTATAAGACTTATTATATTTATTATATATTTTAAATGATTTTCCACTCAAGTTACTTTTATTAGCAATTCTCATGGAAATTGAAAATTCTGAATTTGCACAATAAAAATCAATAAGATTAAAATGAATCTCAGTTGAACTATTACTCTCAACAAGGATATCATCTATTATCTCGTTATCTTGATTTTTTAAACCATTAAAGCCATTTAAATAGGTATAGTATTTTGATTGTGAGGTCATAATACTAGATGTAAATAACATCAATATAAGACACATAAAGAATCGATATTTTTTATTCATAATTCAATCATTTAATATTTATAATATTAAAGAATGGTTTAAATCATTCTTTAACGCAAAGATATTACAATATTTTTATTACCTTTGTTAGTTGAATACATATTTTGGCAAAAAAATGGAGTTAATCCTATTAATGATAATACGTGGACTAGCTATTGGTATATTGGTTTCTGCACCGATGGGACCAATAGGTGTGCTATGTATACAACGAACTCTTAACAAAGGACGATGGTCGGGTTTTTTTACCGGATTAGGGGCAGCTTTATCCGATATAATATATTGTCTGTTAACCGGACTTGGTATGTCTTTTGTTATTGATTTTATAGAAACGAATCAAAATATTTTACAAATCGTAGGAAGTGTAGCTTTATTACTATATGGATTTTATCTTCTTAGGAAAAATCCTGCCGGTAGCCTTAAAGCTCCTAAACAAAAAAAAGCATCTTATCCTCAAGATTTCATCACCGGATTCTTGTTCACCTTTTCCAATCCACTGATTTTATTCTTGATAATTAGTTTTTATGCTCGTTTTAACTTCCTATCACCCGATTACCACTACTACCATTATTTAGTTGGATTCCTGTTTATATTTGTTGGAGCTTTATTATGGTGGTTTATTATAACATTTTTTGTAAATAAAATACGTTCTAAGTTCAATGTAAGAAGCATGTGGCTGGTAAATTGTATAATTGGTGTTATTATATTACTTATGGCTGCATTTGGACTTATTACCGGTATTAAAGACTATATTACGATTTTATGAGCAGCATAAAAAAGCACTTAACAATTCCATATTATTCTAAATTGGATAATATGTCATTAGAAGATGTTAGTAGTTTTCTTGAACAAGAAGAAGTAAAACATCATATCAAATGTCGTAATTGGGTGGAAAAATTTCATTTTCATCCTCTTACTGCATTTACTGTAGCATACTCTGAAAAATATATTTACGTTGATTTTTATGTACGAGGTAATTACCTAAGAGCTGTGAATTACACCAATAATTCACCTGTTGCAGAAGATAGTTGTGTTGAATTTTTCTTAAAAGCTCCCGGTAATAACGAATATTGGAACTTTGAATTTAATTGCATTGGAACAATTAATGCGTCACATAGAGAAAAAAGAGAAAATCCCACTAGATTAAATGATGAAGAGATCGCACAAATTAAACGTTATGCATCATGTGGAACCAGACCTTTTGAAGAAATGGAAGGAATATTTTCATGGAATTTGATTATTGCCATACCATTTTCTCTAATTGGACTCGACTCAAACAATTTACCGGAAATGATAACAGGAAATTTCTATAAATGTGGTTCAAAAACCAGTGCACCGCATTTATTAAGTTGGTCTCCAATAGACTATCCTAAGCCGGATTTTCATAGACCAGAATTCTTTGGTGATTTGTTTTTCGGAGCAAAAGATAAATAATTACTAATATATTAATCAAGTCAATACACAATGCAACCATTTGTTCACCTTCACGTCCATTCACAATATTCGATACTTGATGGTCAAGCGTCGATTAAAGCCCTTGTAAACAAAGCAAAGGAAAATGGAATGAAAGGTATAGCTTTAACCGATCATGGTAATATGTTCGGTATTAAAGAATTTCACGACTATTGCAATAAAATAAATGGTGACTTGAACTCCGCGATTAAGCAATTAAACAAACAGGTCAAGGAGTTGGAACAATCGGAGAATCCTGATTGTGAAAAAATCAATAATTTAAAGAACGAAATAGAAGATAAAAAAGCTCAAAGATTTAAGCCCATTTTCGGCTGTGAAATGTATGTAGCCGATAAAACCATGCAGGAACGTACATCAAAAAGTGATACAGGACGACACTTGGTTGTTCTTGCTAAAAACGAAAAAGGATACCACAATCTCATTAAATTGGTATCTAAAGCTTGGACTGATGGTTTTTATTCGCACCCTCGAACAGATAAAACCAGCCTAAAAGAAAGAAAAGAAGGTCTTATAGTATGTTCAGCATGTCTTGGTGGAGAAATACCAAAGTTAATTCTCCAAGATAGAATTGATGAAGCAAGAGAGTCGGCTAAATGGTTTAAAGACGTCTTTGGAGATGATTTCTATTTAGAACTTCAACGACATAAAGCAACCGTTCCTATAGCTAATCATGAGACTTTTCCTCTTCAAGAAAAAGTTAATGTAATTTTAAAAGAATTTTCAGAAGAACTAGGAATAAAGCTAATCTGCTCAAATGATGTCCATTTTGTAAATGAGAGTGATGCTGATGCCCATGACCGACTGATTTGTTTATCTACAGGCAAATTCTTGAGTGATGAAAAGCGTATGCTTTATAGTAAACAAGAATGGTTAAAAACTCAGGAAGAAATGAATGAAATTTTCTTTGACTTTCCTGAAGCATTGTCCAACACTCAAGAAATTCTTAACAAAGTAGAATTTTATTCGATTGATCATGATGCGATTCTTCCAAACTTTCCTCTTCCGGAAGGGTTTACAGATAATGATGATTATCTTCGTTATTTAGTATATGAAGGAGCAAAGAAGAGGTGGAATGAACTTGATGAAGAACATATTGAACGTATAGATTTTGAGCTGAATACAATCAAAAACATGGGGTTTCCCGGATATTTCTTGATTGTACAGGATTTTATTCAGGCAGCAAGAGATTTAGGAGTATCGGTGGGTCCCGGTCGTGGATCGGCTGCAGGATCGGCTGTTGCATATTGTTTGGGAATTACCCAAATCGATCCCATTAAATATGACCTGCTTTTTGAACGTTTCTTGAATCCTGACCGTATATCTTTACCCGATATCGATATAGATTTTGATGATGACGGACGTGCAAGTGTGCTTAAATACGTCACTCAAAAATATGGTGAAGAAAAAGTTGCTCATATTATAACGTATGGTACGATGGCGGCAAAAATGGCTTTAAAGGATGTTGCCAGAGTTCATCAATTACCAATTCCTGAAAGCGACCGACTTACAAAGATGATTCCAAGTAAGCCCAATGACATGCCCAATCAGGACAATGGTAAAAAATACGCAATCACGATATCCAATTGTATTAAATGTTTCCCGGAATTTGCGGCTGAAAAAAACAGTAGTGATCCCAATATTGCTTCTACAATTCAATATGCCGAAGCTCTGGAAGGAAACGTAAGAAGTACCGGTGTACATGCATGTGGAGTCATTATAGGTCGTGATGATATTACCGATTGGGTTCCGGTAAGTACAGCACCCGACAAAGACGGTAACAAAATGCTTGTCACACAATATGAAGGTAGTGTTATCGAATCAACAGGTCTCATTAAAATGGACTTCTTGGGACTTAAAACATTATCAATCATCAAGGAAGCTCTTTCCAATATCAAAAACACACGGAATATTGATGTTGATATTGATAATGCTCCGATTGATGATGCTAAAACATACCAACTATATTGTGAGGGAAGAACTGTAGGTACATTCCAATTTGAATCATCCGGTATGCAAAAATATCTTATCGAACTTCAGCCATCAACATTTGAAGACTTGATAGCTATGAATGCATTATACAGACCGGGTCCTATGGATTATATACCTGATTTTATCAACCGAAAATTAGGTAGGAAACCCATCGAATATGATATACCGATAATGGAAAAATATCTTAAAGATACCTATGGTATTACGGTATATCAAGAACAAGTCATGCTTTTATCTCGCCTTTTAGGAAATTTCACACGTGGTGAAAGTGACGCGTTGCGTAAGGCAATGGGTAAAAAATTGCGAGATAAGCTGGATCAAATGAAACCTAAATTCATTGAAGGAGGGAAAAGCAACGGACATGATCCTAAAATTCTTGAAAAAATATGGCAAGATTGGGAAAAATTTGCTTCCTACGCATTTAATAAATCACATGCTACTTGTTATTCATGGGTTGCTTATCAAACAGCCTATTTGAAAGCTAATTATCCGGCAGAATATATGTCAGCAGTCCTTAGCCGAAACTTAAACGATATTGAAAAATTATCTAAATTCATGGATGAATGTAAATCCATGAAAATTCCGGTTAAAGGTCCCGACATCAATGAAAGTTATAAAAATTTCAGTGCCAATAAATCAGGGGAAATACGCTTTGGTCTTGGAGGTATAAAAACAGTAGGAGTAAATGCGGTTGAAGCAATCATCAGTGAACGAAAAGAAAACGGTCCATACAAATCGATTTATGATTTTGTGGAACGAGTAAATTTATCTTCATGTAACCGCCGTACTATTGAAGCATTGGCTCTTGCCGGATGTTTTGATAGTTTTAGTGAAATTTCGAGAGAAGACTTTTTCGAAAGAAACAGCAAAGATGAAACATTCCTTGAAGTCTTAACCAAATATGGAGCTCGCTTCCAAGAAGATAAGAACAATCAAGCTACGTCACTTTTTGGATGTATGGAAGAAAACGTGGTTTTCACATCAAAGCCACCTATTCCAAAATCGGGAAAATGGTCAAACATTACAAAACTTGACAAAGAACGAGAGTATGTAGGTATGTATCTTTCTGCCCACCCACTAGATCCATTTTACATGGAATTAGAATATGGGTGTAATGTTAAATTGAAAGATATTAAAGATATGGGCAATGAAGTCGATAAAGAATTTACATTTGGTGGACTTGTTGTTGACTTCACAGAACGACCTACCAAAACAGGAAGCCAATTCGGAATAATGAAAATAGAAGACTACTCGGGAAGTTACGAGATAAGACTTTTTAAAGATAAATTAATGACATATCGTAAATATGGAGTAGTTGGGACACCGATTATAGCAAAAGGTATGTATCAAAAACGAAAATATAATGATACTATTGATTTTAATCTCACTGGAATGGATTTACTTGAAAATGTAAAAGGAACTCTTCTAAATAGTATCACAATAAATATTCCTACTAACAGACTTACAGAGGCAGAAGTCCTCCCAATAAAATCTTATATGTCATCATCAACACAAAATAGAGGTGATTTATTTTTCAATGTTCATGATGAATCAAGTGATAAAAGTGTTCTTCTCCATTCTAGAAATAAACTACCTATTACACGAGAATTTATTGATTATTTAAAAGAACAAGAACTAGAATTTGATATAAATAAAAATTAAAATCATTATAAACTCATTAAAATTTAAATATTATGGCTTATACATTCACCGACGAAAATGCAAAAGCTGAAATCGAATCAGGCAAACCTGTTGTTATCGATTTCTGGGCAGAATGGTGCGGACCTTGTAAAAGAATTGCACCTATTATTGACGAATTGGCAGGAGAGTACGAAGGTAAAGTTTTAATCGGAAAATATAATGTAGATGATTATTCCGATTTAAGTACAGATTATAGTATTCGTAATATTCCTACAATTTTATTCTTCAAAGACGGAGAACTTAAAGAACGTAGCGTAGGTTCTATTAAGAAAGATGATCTTGAAGCAAAGATAAAAGCATTGATATAATTCAATTAAAATAATGGTGGTGAATTAGTTGAATATTTACCACTATTATTTTATTATTACGATAAAAAGTCTTAATTTTGCACAAAAGACTAAGTCTAAATAGTATAAATATCTAAAAATAGTATAATAGGAAATAGGATAATGACAATTGAATTAACTAAATATGAATCACTTAAAGGCACTATAAATATCTATAAACTGACTAATAAGAATGGCGCAATTGTTGAATTATCAAGTATTGGAGCCGGAATTATATCTATTTCTGTACCAGATTGTAACGGTGTTTTTAATGATGTTGTATTAGGTTATAACAACATAAAAGATTATTTCTACGATGGTCCCTGCGCGGGAAAAACTGCAGGTAGATATGCAAATCGTATCGCTAACGGTCATCTTGTTATTAATGGAAAAACATATAAATTAAAAACAAATTGTGGTCCCAATTCACTACATGGTGGTCCCGAAGGTTTTCAAAATCAAAATTGGAATTCAGAAATTATAGATAACAAGGTTGTTTTTTCATATTTAAGCAAAAACGGAGAGGAAAACTTTCCCGGTAACGTGATAATAAATGTTACTTATGAATGGACCGATAATAATACTCTTATCATAAATTATCATGCAACAACCGATGAAGATACGGTACTGAATTTAACCAACCACACATATTTCAATTTAAAAGGTTATGGTAAGGGTAATATCTTCGACCACATTTTAAAATTAAATTGTAAAAACTATCTTCCTACTGATAATACATTAGTTCCCATAGGAGATTTTGCTCCGGTAGAAGGAACTCCGATGGATTTCACACAAGGAAAACCTTTAGGGCAAGACATCAACAATGATTTCCAAGCACTCAAAACAGGTAAAGGATATGATCATTGTTGGTTGGTTGATAATTATGAGAATGGGGAACTCAAAAAAATAGCAATATTAACCGAACCAACAAGTGGCAGAGAATTACATATATCCAGCACTCAAGTAGGGGTTCAAGTTTATACAGGAAATTGGTTAAATGACAGCCCATTAGGCAAAAACGGCAATAAACATTATGATTATTGTGCCGTTGCTATTGAATGTCAAGGTTTACCGGATGCCCCAAACAAACCGCAATTTCCATCACAGGAATTAAAACCGGGAGAAACATATAAACAAGTAATCGAATATTCTTTTAAAACAACAAAATAACATGAAACCGACATTATTATTATTAGCTGCCGGTATGGGCAGTCGCTACGGAGGATTAAAGCAACTTGATGGGGTAGGACCTAATGGAGAAACCATTATGGATTACTCAATTTACGATGCGATACAAGCAGGTTTTGGAAAAGCCGTGTTTGTCATAAGAAAAGATTTTGAAGATGAATTCCGCAAGAAAATTTTATCAAAATATGAAAATAAAATTGAAACCGAATTGGTGTTTCAATCATTAGATGCTCTTCCGGAAGGATTTAAATGCCCGGTCGACAGAGTTAAGCCTTGGGGAACTAACCATGCTGTAATGATGGGAGCCAATGTCATAAATGAACCTTTTTGCGTAATCAACTGCGACGATTTCTATAATCGAGATTCATTTTTGGTAATCGGAAATTATTTGGCTAATTTGAAAGAATCGTCAAAAGGGGTATATGCTATGGTGGGATTTCATGTGTGCAATACACTTTCTGAAAACGGAACCGTTGCACGAGGAGTTTGTAGCAAAAACGAAAACGATTTTCTAACAAAAGTAGTAGAACGTACCGAGATAAAACGTCATAACGGTAAAGTATGCTATAACGATGGAAACAATAATTGGATTGAATTAGAAGAAAATTGTCCTGTATCCATGAATATGTGGGGATTCACTCCTGATTATTTCACTTATAGCAATAATTACTTTCGTGATTTCTTAAGTAAACCTGAAAACCTTAATAATCCCAAAAGTGAATTTTATATACCAACCATGGTAGACCACCTAATAAACAACAAACAGGCAACCGTAAAGGTACTTGACACTCCGGCAAAATGGTTTGGCGTCACTTATGCCGAAGATCGCCAAAGTGTGGTTGAACGTATAAAAGCTCTAATTGCAGCAGGTGAATATCCCGATAAATTATTTTAAATTTAAATCAATAAATTATTATCAAGAGACTATTTTCTTTGAAAGTAGTCTCTTTTTTCTTCGTTATTTTTGTCTGATAAGCATTATTTACAACCTATTAAAATATATTTGATTATGACTAAAAAGACTTTTAAAGAAATTACAACAGAGTGGAAAATAATGAAGAAAGGATATGTAAAGAAATCCACCTATTCTGCTTACTCTCTTATCATTGAGAATCATTTACTTCCTGCATTTGCCGAAAGTGTTGTTATTAATGAAAATGATGTCCAAAACTTTGTGTTATCAAAATTCAACTCAGGTTTAAGTACTAAATCTATAAAAGATATGCTTGTTGTTTTCAAAATGATATTGAAATTTGGAAGTAAACAAGGTTTATGTAACGCATATACTTGGGATATTACTCTTCCTACATGTAGAAAACAGGAAGAAGTCGCCGTATTCAATATTGAAACCCAAAAGAAAATCATGGATTATATTAAAAATAATTTCACCTTTAAAAATTTTGGTATATACCTATGTTTATCCACTGGATTAAGAATTGGAGAAGTGTGTGCATTACAATGGAAAGACGTAGATCTAAAGACCGGACTTATTACAGTAAATAAAACTCTAAACAGAATATATGTTGTTGATGATATTATCGGTAGACACACAGAATTAATAATAGATACACCCAAAACACAAAATTCAATCCGTGATATACCGATGTCAAACGAAATACTCAAAATGCTTAAGACCATCAAAAAAATAGTAAATCAGGACTATTATATTCTAACCAACGAATCCTATCCATTAGAACCACGAACCTACAGAAGTTATTACAGCAAATTACTTGGAAATTTAAAAATCCCCAAACTAAAATTTCACGGACTAAGACATAGTTTTGCAACGAGATGTATTGAAAGTAATTGTGACTACAAGACTGTAAGCGTATTATTGGGACATTCCAATATCAGTACAACTTTAAATCTTTATGTTCATCCAAATCTTGAACAAAAAAAGAGATGTATTAATAAAATGTTCAAATCACTACACAAATAACCAACAATTGTAAAACTATAATAACTTCTAAAAAATAATATGCTAAAATTTGAGGAATCAATACAAATAACCTATCTTTGTATTGTCTCAAAATATATTTTATAATGATTGAAGATAAAGCAAAAATCTCGGCACGCAACAAGTTCACTCTTTACTTAAAGAGTAAACAATTGCGTAAAACTCCGGAACGTTTTGCAATACTTAATAAGATTTTTTCACTTAAAGAGCATTTTGATGTAGAGTCTTTATATTGTATGCTTGAAAACGATTCATACCATGTGAGTCGTGCAACTATATATAATACAATAGACCTATTGATGGACTGTGAATTAGTAAGACGTCATAGTTTTGATAATCAACAATCAAAATATGAAAAGGTCGTTATGACATCGGTAAATCATCAACATCTCATATGCTCGGAATGTGGTAAAATTAAAGAAGTAACGGATAATGAATTTTCAGCATTTATGAATGCTCGAAAATATACAGCTTTTACAACCAACTATTTTCAATTATATGTATATGGAATTTGCAATAATTGTGCAAGAAAGAAAAAACGAAAAGCGAAAGAAAAATAATAAAATAACAAAATAAATAACTATTTCAGTATGAAAGTAGATGTTCTTTTAGGACTACAATGGGGTGACGAAGGTAAGGGTAAGGTCGTTGATGTTCTTACTCCACAGTATGATATCGTAGCAAGATTTCAAGGAGGTCCCAATGCCGGTCATACATTGGAATTTGAAGGTAAAAAGTACGTTTTACGTTCTATTCCATCCGGAATATTCCAACATGGACAATTAAATATCATAGGTAATGGAGTGGTTCTAGATCCAATTTTATTTAAAGGTGAAGCACAAGACCTTGAAAAAAGTGGAATTGACATAAAAAACGTGCTTAAAATATCAAAGAAAACTCATCTTATATTACCTACACACCGATTGCTTGACGCAGCATACGAAACACTAAAGGGTGCAGCAAAAATTGGAACAACCGGAAAAGGAATCGGTCCAACATATACCGACAAAGTTAGTCGTGACGGTTTAAGACTGGGTGAATGCTTAGGTTCAACTTTCAAAAACAAATATGAGGCAGCCAAAAGCCGTCACATACGTCTTTTAAAGGCTGTTACAGGAGAAGAACCTAACATTGAAGAACTCGAAAAGCAATGGTTTGAAGCTATTGATTACATTAAGCAATTTGATTTAATTGATAGCGAATTTGTTATTAACAAGAGTCTAGCAGAAGGAATGTCTGTACTATGCGAAGGAGCACAAGGCAGTTTACTTGATGTTGATTTTGGGTCTTATCCTTTTGTAACATCATCTAACACTATATGCGCAGGTGCATGCGCCGGTTTAGGAGTAGCACCGAATAAGATAGGAGAAGTATATGGTATATTTAAAGCTTATTGTACAAGAGTGGGAAGTGGTCCTTTCCCGACAGAATTATTTGATGAAACAGGTGCTACAATTAGAGCCATAGGTCATGAATACGGAGCTGTAACCGGTCGTGAACGTAGATGTGGTTGGATTGATCTTGTAGCATTACGTTATACCATTATGTTGAATGGTGTTACACAATTAATCATGATGAAAAGTGACGTACTTGATAACTTTGAAGAAATTCGTGTATGTAACTCATATAAAATCAATGGAATAGAAACAAAAGATTTTCCATATTCTATTGAAGATGGAATAGAACCGGTATATACAACTCTGCCGGGTTGGAAAACCGATATGACCAAGTTTAAATCCGAAGAGGAATTTCCACTTGAATTCAAGAATTACATCAAATATCTTGAAACAGAACTAAATGTTCCTATCAGTATCGTTTCTGTAGGACCGGACAGAGAACAAACCATCATTCGCAAGAAATAATTATGGCACGTATAAAACCATTTAAAGGACTTCGTCCTCCTAAAGAAATCGTAACACAAGTAGCTTCACGCCCTTATGATGTACTGAATTCAGAAGAGGCCAGAACTGAAGCATTAGGAAACGAAAAATCCCTTTATCATATCATCAAGCCCGAAATAGATTTTGAAATTGGAACAGATGAACATGCTCCTTGTGTATATGATAAGGCTGTTGAAAATTTTCACATGTTTCAAGAGAAGGGTTGGCTAGTTCAAGATACAAAAGAGTATTATTACATTTATGCTCAAACCATGAATGAACGTACACAATATGGATTTGTTATTGCTGCCAACGTTGATGATTACATGGAAGGACGTATCAAAAAACATGAATTAACCAGGCGAGATAAAGAAGAAGATAGAATGAAACATGTGCGGATAAATAACGCTAATGTTGAACCTGTTTTTTTTGCATTTCCCGATAATGCAGAACTTAATACAATCATTAACACAGTCACTCAAGTAACGCCTGAATATGATTTTGTTTCGGAAGACGGATTTGGACATCATTTTTGGGTTATTGAAGATGATAGCTTAATTGAAAAAATAACACAAATATTTGCACAGATACCTTCTTTATATATTGCAGATGGTCATCACCGTAGTGCAGCAGCCGCCTTAGTTGGACATGAAAAAGCTCTTGCTAATCCTAATCATACTGGTAATGAAGAATATAATTTCTTTTTAGCAGTAGCTTTTCCTGCTTCGCATTTAAATATTATTGATTACAACCGTGTAGTAAAAGATCTAAACGGTTTAAATGAAGAAGAATTTCTTACACTATTAAGCAAGAATTTTGATGTAGAAGAAAAAGGAGAAAATATTTATAAACCAATAAAATTACATAACTTCTCACTCTATTTAGGGACGAAATGGTATTCATTGACTGCAAAAAAAGGTACATATAATGATAATGACCCGATTGGGGTTTTAGATGTTACCATTTCATCAGACCTAATTCTTCGAGATATATTGAATATTCATGATTTACGTAGTGACAAACGTATTGATTTTGTTGGTGGAATTAGAGGGCTAGGGGAGTTGAAGAAACGAGTAGATAGTGGTGAAATGGCTATGGCTCTTGCCTTATATCCGGTAAGTATGAAACAACTTATTGACATTGCTGATACCGGTAACATTATGCCTCCAAAAACCACTTGGTTTGAACCAAAACTTCGTTCCGGTCTTGTTATTCACAAATTAGAAGATTAATAAAAAGAGGAAAATTTCGTTATGAAATTTTCCTCTTTTTATTAAGTATTTACCTTATTCTTAGTCCCCTTCCACATCTGATTCTAGGTCTTACCGCATCCTGAACATGTTCAATAGTAAAGTTATTCGGTCCATCACCCGAAATACATATTACATCAATTTGTACTTCATGTGGTAATTTATAATATTTAATATAAGCATTTGCTACACTAAGAAGATGGGATTGTTTCTTTAAGTCTACAGCCATTGCTGCAGCTAAAGTATTTATAGAACTTGTCTTTACTTCTACTATAATTATTTTATTATCTTTTTCTGCAATTATATCTACTTCAAGATGTTCCAATCGCCAATTTCTATCTCGAATTATATAACCTTTTTTTATCAAATATTCAGTAGCTGCATCCTCTCCAAGTTTTCCTAAAATATTATGTCTCGCCATATCTGTATTATTAGAGTACAAATTTAAAATTTTAATTTTGACAATTCAAAAAAATGACATAACTTTGCCTAAGAATTGGTGATATAGTGTAGTGGCCTAGCACGCCACCCTCTCACGGTGGAGACTCGGGTTCGATTCCCGATTTCACTACAATAAAAGTAGATATTCTATATAAAGTTGAATATCTACTTTTTTATTTAAAATTTATCGCTAATTTTAATTGCACGTTATTTGCGTCAATAATCAATTTGTTGTAATTTTGTAAAAATATATCAACACTATTATGAACGACGGAATAAAAAAAGTATTATTGCTTGGTTCCGGTGCTCTAAAAATAGGGCAAGCCGGTGAGTTTGACTACTCTGGTTCTCAAGCATTAAAGGCTCTTAGAGAAGAGGGCATTTCAACAGTACTAATCAACCCTAATATTGCAACCATTCAGACTTCAGAAGGAGTTGCCGATCAGGTATATTTTTTACCTATTACACCTTATTTCGTAGAAGAAGTAATAAAAAAAGAACATCCTGATGGTATTTTACTTGCTTTTGGAGGTCAAACAGCATTGAATTGCGGAACAGAATTATATCTTAACGGAACATTAGAAAAATATGGAGTAAAGGTACTTGGTACATCGGTAGAAGCAATAATGATTACCGAAGACCGAGACCTTTTCGTAAAGAAACTTAATGAAATAGAAGCAAAAACGCCGGTATCACAAGCAGTAGAAACAATGGAAGATGCTGTAGCTGTAGCGCACCGCATAGGATTCCCAATAATGGTTCGTTCTGCTTATGCTCTAGGAGGTCTTGGTTCCGGCATCTGTGCTAATGATGAAGAATTCCATACCCTTTGTGAAAGTGCATTAGCGCATTCAAAACAAATTTTAGTTGAAGAATCCCTAAAAGGATGGAAAGAAATTGAATTTGAAGTAATTCGTGACAAAAACGACCATTGTTTTACTGTTGTACCAATGGAAAATTTTGATCCACTAGGAATACACACAGGAGAAAGTATTGTGGTAGCTCCTATTGTATCTTTAACAAAAGAACAAATTGATATGCTACAAGAAATAGCAATCAAAGTTGTTCGACACATTGGTATCGTTGGAGAATGTAACATTCAATATGCATTTAATGCACAAACCAATGATTATCGCATAATTGAAATCAATGCTCGACTAAGTCGCAGTTCAGCTCTTGCTTCAAAAGCTTCAGGTTACCCATTAGCTTTTGTTGCAGCAAAATTAGCACTTGGATATTCTCTTGATCAAATAGGGGAGATGGGTACACCAAACTCTGCCTATGTTGCTCCGTCTGTTGATTATATGATTGTAAAGATTCCACGTTGGGATCTTACTAAATTTGCAGGTGTAGATAGAGAAATCGGTTCTTCGATGAAATCTGTGGGTGAAATTATGTCTATTGGTAAGTCTTTTGAAGAAATTATTCAGAAAGGATTACGTATGATAGGACAAGGTATGCATGGATTTATTGGCAATCGTGATATCGAATTTGAAGATCTTGACCACGCTTTATCTCATCCAACCGATTTACGTATTTTTGCGATTGCTCGAGCATTAGAACAAGGATATAGTGTGGAACGCATTGAAGAATTAACAAAAATTGATCCTTGGTTTTTAAGTCGCCTAAAAAATATTGTTGATTATGCCGAGAAACTAAAAACTTATGCTAAGATTGAAGATCTTCCTGCAGATGTTTTAGCTGAAGCAAAAAGAATTGGTTTCAGTGATTTCCAAATTGCTCGTTGCGTAGAAAATCCTGATAGTAACTTTGAAACTGATGTTTTACGTGTACGTGAACACCGTAAAAGCAAAAATATAACCCCCAAAGTATGCCGAATAAACACTGTAGCATCAGAATATCCAGAATTAACAAACTATTTATACGTTACATATGGTGCAGAAAATCATCAAATACCATATGACTATAATTCAGGTAAAAATATTGTTGTATTAGGTTCAGGAGCTTACCGTATTGGAAGTTCTGTAGAATTTGACTGGTGTTCTGTAAATGCTGTAAATACATGCCGTAAACTCGGGTACAAATCAATAATGATTAACTATAATCCGGAAACGGTCTCAACCGACTACGACATGTGTGACCGTTTATACTTTGACGAATTAAGTTTTGAACGAGTTCTAGATATTATTGATTTGGAAACGCCACGTGGTGTTATCGTTTCAGTTGGAGGACAAATACCTAATAACCTTGCAATGAAACTATATCGCCGCCATGTACCTGTACTAGGCACATCTCCAATATCAATAGACCGTGCAGAAAACCGACATAAATTCTCTGCTATGCTTGATAATCTTGGCATAGATCAACCTAGATGGAAAGAATTAACAAGTTTCGACGATATTGACAAATTTGTTGAAGAAGTTGGATTCCCTGTATTGATTCGCCCTTCATACGTGTTATCCGGAGCTGCGATGAATGTATGTTATGATTATGAATCAATGCATGAATTCTTAGGGGCTGCTGCAAAAGTTTCTAAAGAATTCCCGGTTGTAGTATCAGAGTTCCTTCAAAATGCAAAAGAAATTGAATTTGACGCAGTTGCTCGTAATGGCGAAATTATAGAATATGCAATTTCCGAACATATTGAATTTGCCGGAGTTCATTCAGGAGATGCAACACTTGTATTCCCTGCACAAAAAATCTATATGGAAACTGCACGCCGTATAAAGAGAATCAGTAAAAAAATTGCCAAAGAGCTTAATATCTCAGGACCATTTAACATTCAATATTTAGCAAAAAATAACGATGTTAAAGTTATTGAATGTAACCTACGTGCTTCTCGTAGTTTCCCATTCGTTTCTAAAATATTGAAACGAAACTTTATTGAAACTGCAACCCGCATAATGCTTAATGAACCGGTAGAAAAGGCTGATTCTTCAACTTTTGATATAGATTACATAGGTATTAAAGCATCTCAATTCTCTTTTGCACGTCTACATAAAGCCGATCCTGTGTTAGGTGTAGATATGTCATCTACAGGTGAAGTAGGGTGCTTGGGAGCCGATTTCGATGAAGCATTATTAAATGCAATGATATCAGTAGGGCACAGAGTTCCACAAAAGGACAAAGCTGTATTGGTATCTTCCGGTGACGTAAGAGGTAAAGTTGAAATGTTGGATTGCTGTCGAATGTTAGCCGATAACGGATACAAAATGTATGCAACAGAAGGTACTGCAAAATTCCTTGAAAGTAATGGAGTAAAAGCAAGTCCTGTATGTTGGCCGGATGAAGAAGGCGAAAATATTCTTGACCTAATTGCGAACCACACTATTGATATGGTGATAAATATACCTAAGAACCATAGTAAGAGAGAGTTAACAAATGGTTATAAAATTCGTCGTTCCGCAATAGATCATAACATACCATTATTGACAAATGCACGACTTGCAGCAGCTTATATTAAAGCATTCACACACAAGCCAATAAATGACATCAATATAGCTGCATGGAGTGAATACTAATCATGATTAAATTTAAAAACTGATTATAATTTTTGAAATTACAAAAAAAGCGAAACAAAAAATGTTACGCTTTTTTTATATCCAAAGGATAACAATCTATTTCTAGTAATACAATATTAAGAAAACCTAAGACTAATTAACAATCACAACAGCTTCCAGACTAGCATCTTAAAGATTTTTCACCAATTTAACAAGCACAAAAGAGGAGTACTATAATCTGCATTACATCAAAATTCTATTTAACATAATGTAAATTATAGTACAAATAACACAACTCGAGTAATATAATTTTATGGCTTGGGATTTATTATTTCAGGAAAAGTGATTATATTTGTAAAAACAATTTTAAACTGAAATGAATCTTGAAGAATTAAATTCTTTACGTAATAATCCTAAATTTCAAGAATTTATAAAAGAGAATATCAATTCAGATACAAATAAATTACGTTTAAAGAAATTCAAAGAATGTTCTTTTGACGTAAAATTTGCCATACTGCAAATCGAATGTAAAAATCGAATAAAGAAAAAACTACCTGAAATATATCAATCAAATTCTTTCTTTTTTCCAAATATTCTGTCAACAGAACAATGTACGGCACAAGAAATCGCACAGTTTCATGCAAAATTACTTTCCGCTCAAGATACCGTACTTGATATGACTGCCGGTCTGTGTATTGATACATATTATATTTCAAAATCAGTAAAACATGTTACTGCATTTGAAATTAATAATGAAACGGCTCTTATTGCTGATTTTAATATGAAATATCATACAGATAACGTAATTGTGCTATGCCAAGATTCTACAGAATTTATACGAACTTGTTCACAACAATATGATGTAATTTTCATAGATCCTGCACGACGCGATAATAACAACAAACGTTTATTTGGATTATCTGACTGCAAACCTAACATCATAGAACAAATTCCGATATTAAAATCTATCGGTAAAACACTATATATCAAAGCCTCTCCTATGATTGATATTTCTCAATCGATAAAAGATTTAAATAACTGTGTTTCAGATATATGGATTATAGGAATAAATAATGAATGTAAAGAATTATTATTTAAAGTTGATTTAAAGTGTAATGATACGGTTAATGCTAATATACATACAATAAACTTTGACGATTCCGAGATTCAAACATTAACCAAATCGATATCAACTTCACGCCAAAAACATAATCATACACTTTATAATAACGAATGCTATTTATATGAGCCGAATCGATGTATTATGAAAGCTCAAATCTTTGACACTCTTGAAAATACATATCAAGTCTCACAGATTCAAAAGAATTCTCATCTATTCATAAGCAATGAATATATACCAAAATTTCCCGGTAGAAAATTTCAGATAATAGACATTATACCTTTTAAAAATAACGAAATAAAAAACATAAATAAAAAACACCCACAAATCAACGTGAGTGTTAGAAATTTTAAATTATCCGCCGATGAATTGAAAAAACGGCTAAAAGTAAAGGATGGCGGAAATCAATACTTATTTGGAACAACTGATAACAATGATAACGCAATATTAATCATCTGTGATAAAATATCTTAACCATTTAAATTTGAAAACTACCTTTTCATCATTCTATCCAACATTCGTTTATCTTCTCGTTCTTTTATTGATTGACGTTTATCATAAATCTTTTTACCTTTAGCTATCGCAATAACTAATTTTGCCAAACCTTTCTCACTAATGAACAGTTTTAACGGAACAATAGAAAAGCCTGCCAAATCATTACTTTTTTCTAATTTATCAATCTCTTTTCTATTTAATAACAGTTTTCTATCACGTCGTGCGACATGATTATTATAACTACCATAAAAATATTCAGCAATATACATGTTTTTTACCCAAACTTCACCATTATTGATAAAGCAAAAGGTGTCTGTCAATCCGGCTTTCCCTTGACGAATCGACTTAATTTCTGTACCGGTTAAAACTAATCCGGCTGTAAACGTTTCTATTATTTCATAATCAAACTTTGCTCTTCTGTTTTTTATATTTACTTGACTATTTGCCATAACAATTTTTTTTTTAATGATTAGGAATCAATAAATCCAAAATAAATTTCATTCCATTAGGTGTAATCAACAACAATAATGACATAATGGCAATAAAACCTTTTACTCGCGTGTCAGGAACATTTAAAAATCCAAGTCCTCTATACACAACATAAATAATATATAAAGGGAAAATTTCAAAAAATGGAAATCCCGGCATCAAATTACTTAGTATATTAAAAACCACCAATATAGTAAGATTAAACACTATAAAATTGTTTATTGTATTTACTTCCGTTTTTGTCTTAAATAAATCAGGATAAAACCCGGTCACCATATATGAAATTGCAAAAAATGAAATAAAAAATTTCACAAAATCAATCATAGCATCTATTATCACATTTTGTAGTGGAATCTCTACATATCCCAATATATATGGAATAAATGATGATAATGATAATACACCAAGACATGGATAAAACAACTTCCCAAGTAATAAGTTATTTGGTATTGTATATTTCCCAATATCTTTCCAGCCTTCCGCCGGCGAAATCAACAATAAAGTGATATATTTTAGAAAATTCATTTTAATTTATTTTGGAATACAAAATTAATCAAAAATCGGATTTATACATAATAGAATTATCTTTGGTGTTGTAAAGTCTCAAAAAAATCTCTAAATTTGTAACATAATCAACAAAATGTTAAGACGTGAAGAAACTATTTACACGAACAATAACAGGAAGCGCATATGTTGCACTTATTGCTATATCACTACTAATAGAGTCCCCTATCCTATTTATTATATTATTTTCTTTATTTACCATATTAGGAATCTGGGAATTTCAAACACTCACTAATAAAGGAGATAAGCATAAAGTCAGTATAATTATAGATATATTGGGAGGGATTATTATGTTTTTATCATTTTATTGGAAAACAAATTATCCCGAAGTAGGTATGGAAATTTTAACACCTTATCTTTTATATTTAGTTATTCGAAACATATATCATTTATATACAAAATCAACTAATATATTGGATAATTGGGCATATTCTTTTATGGGGCAACTTTTTATTGCACTTCCTCTATCGTTATTGAATATCATATATACCAATTATAATCCTCAAATGCTTTTAGCCATTTTTATATTTATTTGGTTAAATGACACAGGAGCTTTTTGTGTAGGTTCTTCAATTGGAAAAAATAGATTATTTGAACGTATCTCACCTAAAAAATCATGGGAGGGTTTTTGGGGTGGATTATCACTTTGTGTTTTATCATCTATCGGATTTTACTATTACGGAAATACGTTTTTTAATGGTCCGAGCTTAGCCGTATGGATTGGTTTAAGTTCTGTTGTTTCTATTTTTTCAACATGGGGGGATTTGTGTGAGTCATTAATTAAACGTTCATTGGGAGTAAAGGATTCCGGTAATATTCTACCCGGTCATGGAGGTATTCTTGATCGCATTGACAGCCTGTTATTGGTATCTCCAACTGTTTTAATTTATTTAAGTATAATCAGCTTTATAGCATTTAAATAATAAACTAAATATGAGTAATCAACGATATGATTTAAGAGGTGTTTCAGCTTCTAAAGAAGATGTACATAATGCAATCAAAAATGTAGATAAAGGACTTTATCCCAAAGCATTTTGTAAAATAATACCGGATGTACTTGGGGGTGATCCCGAATATTGTAATATTATGCATGCAGATGGAGCCGGCACAAAATCCTCTTTAGCATATCTATATTGGAAAGAGACTGGTGACATGAGTGTATGGAAAGGTATTGCACAAGATGCACTTATCATGAATATTGATGATTTATTGTGTGTTGGGGCTACCGACAATATCTTATTATCTTCAACCATAGGACGAAACAAATTGCTTATTCCCGGTGAAGTTATATCTGCTATAATTAATGGTACAGAAGACTTACTCAACGAGCTACGTGAATTGGGTGTAAATATTATATCCACAGGAGGAGAAACCGCTGATGTGGGAGACTTGGTTCGTACAATAATCGTAGATAGTACTGTTACTTGTCGCATGAAAAGAAGCGATGTTATTGATAATGCCAATATTAAAGCCGGTGATGTTATTGTAGGTCTTTCTTCTTCAGGCAAAGCTACATACGAAAAAGAATATAATGGAGGAATGGGTAGTAATGGATTAACTTCGGCTCGTCACGATGTTTTTGCAAAATATTTAGCTGAAAAATATCCTGAAAGCTACGATAAAAATGTACCTAACGAACTAATCTATTCAGGTAACATAAAATTGACAGATAGCGTAGAAGGTGTTGATCTTGACGCAGGTAAACTTGTTCTATCTCCTACTCGCACATATGCTCCGGTTATCAAAAAACTGTTGGACGTAATGCGAGAAAAAATTCATGGTATGGTTCACTGCTCCGGAGGTGCCCAAACAAAGATTTTACATTTCATTCAAAACAAACATGTAATTAAGGACAATTTATTCCCAACGCCCCCCCTATTCAAATTAATTCAAGAACAATCAGGGACAGATTGGAAAGAAATGTACAAAGTCTTTAATATGGGACATCGCATGGAAATATATCTATCTCCGGAAAATGCAAAAGATGTAATTAAAATTGCACAATCGTTTGGAATCGAGGCACAAGTAGTAGGTAGAGTTGAAGATTCTAATGAAACTAAATTGACAATTATTTCAGAATACGGAAAATTCGAATATTAAATATATTTATGCGACGGTTCCTTAATCCGGTAATTATATGTATTTCTTTCTTTTTAATCCAATTTGTATCATGTAAAAGCGATACAAATAGTAATAATATTACATATGATTTACCGGATACCTTAAGAATAGGAACCATTTATAGCCCAACCACTTTTTTTACATTTCGTGGAGATACTCTTGGATATGAATATGAACGTATTCTCAATTTTACACGCAACAAAAAGATTCATGCTGAATTTATCATATTTGACAATTTAACAGATATGATAGCAGTACTCGATTCCGGTAAAATTGATGTAATAGCTTACGAAGTTCCCATTATTAATGAATATAAGGAGCAAGTTTTACATTGTGGAACAGAAAATATAACTAATCAAGTACTGGTTCAGCTAAAATCTAAAGATAAGCTTTCAAATGTTACACAATTAATTGGAAAAGATATATACATTGAAAAAGGTTCTAAATATGAAATACGACTTCTAAATCTGGACAATGAGATAGGTGGAGGTATTAAGATTCATAGTATTGACCCGGATTCTATAATTTCCGAAGATTTAATAAAACTTGTATCCGATGGCAAAATACCATATACAATAATTGATAGTGACATTGCAAAACTTAATAAAACATATTTTAAAAATATTGATGTCAGCCTACCTATTAGTTTCGAGCAACGTGCTTCATGGGCTGTAAATAAAAACAATCAAGCGTTAGCCGATAGTATTAATACTTGGTCTAAACAAATAACTAGCAAAAACGAATATAAACAATTACTAAGACGTTATTTTGAACTAAGTAAAAATGAAGATATAGTAACACGCCCCAAAATAGATTTAAAGAACGGTACTATTTCTGAATACGACCATCTTTTCAAAAAGTATGCAAAAGAAATTAATTGGGATTGGAAATTATTAGCAGCTCAAGCTTGGAGTGAGTCTCATTTTGACACCACAGCCGTATCATGGGCTGGAGCAAAAGGACTTATGCAACTTATGCCAAGCACAGCACGTGCTTATGGATTGGAAATAGACAACATCATAAATCCCGAACTAAATATTAAGGCTGCAGTTGCCAATATAAAAGATTTGGATTTAATTTTCTCCTCAAGAGTTCCTGATAATAAAGAACGTATAAAATTTATTATCGCAGCATATAATTCAGGAGCTGGACATATACTTGATGCTATTGCTTTAGCTAAAAAACATGGAAAAGATCCTCAAAAATGGGACAATAACGTAAGTGTAACATTAAAATGGAAATCTAATCCTGAATATTTTAATGATGAAGTCTGTAAATCAGGATATTTCAGAGGAAGCCAAACCATCGCATATGTAAATAAAGTAGAAGATTGTTACAATTATTTTTCTTCTAAAATTAAATAACCCTTTAAATTAATAGATTATGAAAAAGAAATTCTTAACAGTAGGTCTCATACTTGCAATAACATCCTCAATGATGTTTACGTCATGTATTGGAAACTTTGCTTTGACCAACAAAGTTTTATCTTGGAATAAACAAGTCGGTAATAAATTTGTAAACACTCTTATTTTTGCGGCATTCTGGCCTATCCCTGTTTATCCCTTAACAATTATAGCTGACGCACTTGTTATAAATAGTATAGAATTTTGGTCTGGAGCAAATCCTATTGCAGAAAATAAGTCATTTCTAATTGATGGAGAAGACGCAAAATATCAAATAGAACAAACAAAACATGGTTATACAATTACAAATCTAGCAGACAACACCGTAACAACTTTCACATTCGATTCTATCGAAAATTCATGGTCTCTTGAAATTGGCGGAGAATCATATAAACTACTTCAATTTGTTGATGATAATCATGTAAAAATGGCTACACCGAATGATAGTTATACTATTGTTGAGCTTTCTAATGAAGGTGTTTTAGCCTATCAAGAAATAGTTTATGGTAATAATCTCGCATTAGCAAAATAATAGTTTTCTATAAATGATATTGGCGATATAACCAACAAAAAAGAGGCTGTCTAACAAGTCTGATTTTAACGATTTTACCCCCGCCAGAAGTTTATCTGACGGGGGTAAATTTCATTTTTCTAGGACTTGTTAGACAGTCTCTTTTTCGTATCACTTGTTCTTGTTATTAGTTTTGACTTTCAATTGCATTCAATTTAGCTTCATTACCTAATTGATAATATATACTGCGTAACGCATTTTTTGCGTCAAAATTATCTTTATCTAATTCATAAGCTTTTTCTAAATAAGGAAGAGCTTCTTCATATAGAGGATTGACCAATTTAGCCAAAGCTTCACCTGTTAAATCAACTTTTTCATCTCTTAACTTAACAGCCTTATTGTAATAATAACGTCCAAGATCAAATTGAGCTTTTGAATTATTTGGATCCAAATCTACAGCTTTCTTAAAATAAGGAAGAGCTTCTTCTATTGATGATTGCTTTTCCACTAAATTACCTTTCAGATTACAGAATTCTGCATTTTGTGGATTATCATTAATTGCTTGATCTAAATATTGTGAAGCCAAATCAAATTTTTCTTCAAATAGATAATGATTAATAAGAATACTTACATATTGGTTATCTTGCTTTCCATAGAAAGGAATTGCTGCTTTTGCTATACCAAGAAATTCATCATTATTCTTTAATTCAGCTGCACAACTTAATGGATAATCAAATGCTTCTTTTCTAGAAGTATATCCTAAATCAATTGCTTTTTTAAACGCAACCAAAGCGTCCTTCGGATTAGTAGCTTGCCACAATGCAACACCTTGCCAGAAACGTATTTCACCCACAATAGTATCAGCAGGTTGTTGAATTCTATCTTTCAAATATGGCTCAAACGGCAAAGTTGCACATAACTCATAGCATTTTGCTGCATTTTCATAATCATTAGCTTGATGTAAAGTACTAGCCATGTTATTTAGTGGCATGTAGTTTTCAGCTAATAACTTATAAATCTTTTCAGTATATTCAGCCTTAATATTAGGTAAACCGGTTTTCTTATCAATTTTAGGTTGACCAGTCTTTTTATCTAGTTCAGGAACTGAATCAAATGGCAATGCAGCCTTCAAATATCCAATTCCAGCAAGAAGAGCTAAACCCATTTTCTTAGAATCTACAGAAGCTGGGTTGATTACACTTTTCTTATACAAATCATCAAACTCATTCAATTCCAATTTAGCTGCAGTAAACCATGTATAAGAACTGTTTTTAGATGATTCCTCTGTTAACGCAGGTTTCAACGACTCACGTAACACTTGATAATTAGGATTTGAAGCACTAATACCTTTATCAACTTTCTTTACCAAGTCAATCTGCGCATTTATTGCAGAAAAACATAGAGAGGTACATGCTAGCGTTAAAAATAATTTTTTCATATTGATTAATTTTGAAATTAATTATTAGTTATTTATTCTTTATTTTTCACTTTCAGTAGATGGCATTTCAGATGTATTATTATCTACGCCTTCCTTCAATTCTATATTATTTTCCGTTTCTTCTATTTCGCTTGTATCAACTTTACAAACCGAAGCAATTTCATCATTTCTCTTTTCCAGGTTTATTAATCTGACTCCTTGAGTTGCTCGTCCCATAACTCTTATATCGGCTACATTCAAACGCAACGTAATACCTGATTTATTAATAATTACTAAATCATTCTTATCATTTACACTCTTTATAGCTACTAGTTTTCCTGTCTTTTCGGTTATATTGATAGTCTTAACTCCTTTACCACCACGATTGGTAATACGATAATCTTCTAAATCGGAACGTTTTCCATATCCTTGTTCAGAAACTACCATAACAGTATTTTCAGTACCCTTTGGCATACAAATCATTCCTACAATTTCATCATCTTCAGAATCCAAAGTCATACCTTTCACACCGGTTGACATACGTCCCATTTCACGCACTTTGCTTTCATGGAATCGGATAGCTTTACCATATTTATTTGCCAAAATAACATCACTATCGCCGTCGGTCATTCGAACTTCAACCACTTGGTCATCTTCACGTATAATAATTGCATTAACGCCATTTACACGTGGGCGTGAATATGCTTCAAGTTTTGTTTTCTTTATTACACCGTTCTTTGTGCAGAAAATAAGGTTGTGAGTTGTGTTATATTCAGGATCTGTCAAATTTTTGCAACGAATGAATGCATTAACTTTATCATCGGAATCAATATTCAACATATTTTGAATAGCACGTCCTTTTGAATTCTTACTACCTTCAGGTATTTCATAAACTTTCAACCAATAACAACGACCCTTTTGAGTAAAGAATAACATATAGTTATGCATTGAAGCCGGATAAATATATTCGATAAAATCTTCTTCTCGAGTATCACTTCCCTTTGCTCCAACTCCTCCACGATTTTGTGCGCGGAACTCACTCAATGGAGTACGTTTAATATATCCGAGATGCGAAATTGTGATAATCATTTCATCATCAGCATAAAAATCTTCTGCATTAAATTCTTCAGATGCATATACGATTTCTGTCTTTCTATCATCACCAAACTTATCTCTTACCTCAATCAATTCATTTTCTATAACTTTACGACAAACAGCATCATCTGTCAAAATATCATTCAAATGTTGAATCAATTTTTGTAATTCGGCAAATTCATCACGTAGCTTATCTTGTTCAAGATTTGTAAGGTTACGCAAACGCATTTCAACTATTGCACGAGTCTGTACATCGTCCAAATTGAAACGTTCACTCAATCTTGCACGCGCTTCATCAGTTATTTTACTACTCTTAATAATATGTATTACTTCATCAATGTTATCAGATGCAATAATTAAACCTTCTACTATGTGTGCCCTATCTTGAGCCTTCTTTAATTCAAATTTTGTACGACGAATCACCACTTCATGGCGATGGTCGAGGAAGTGTTGCAATATTTCTTTCAAATTCAATGTGTGAGGACGCCCTTTAACCAGAGCCACATTATTCACACTGAAAGAAGATTGCAATTGAGTCATCTTATACAACTTGTTTAGAACCACATTTGCATTTGCATCTTTCTTTATATCAACAACGATACGCATACCTTTTCGGTCACTTTCATCATTAATATTTGAGATACCATCAAGACGCTTTTCTTCAACAAGTTTTGCAATGTCCTCAATCAGAACTCGCTTATTTACATTATAAGGAATTTCTGTTACAATTATTTTTTCTCGGTCACCTTCATTCTCTATTTCGACCTTTGCTCTTATAACAATACGTCCCCTACCTGTCATAAAGGCTTCTTTTACTCCTGCATAACCATATATAATACCTCCGGTTGGAAAATCAGGAGCTTTAATATGTTGCATTAAGCCTTCTATTTCTATATCCGGATCCTTTAGCAATGCCAAACAACCATTTATAGACTCTGTCAAATTATGAGGAGGCATATTTGTTGCCATACCTACGGCAATACCTGATGCACCATTCACTAATAAATTTGGGAAACGAGTAGGTAAAACGGTTGGTTCTTGTAATGTATTATCGAAATTAGGTGTAAAATCCACTGTATCTTCATCGATATCACGCATCATCTCCTCACCCATCTTAGCAAGACGTGCTTCAGTATAACGCATTGCTGCCGGGCTATCTCCATCGATCGAACCAAAGTTTCCTTGTCCTTCAACCAATGTATAACGTAATGCCCAATCTTGAGCCATACGCACCATTGCAAAGTACACAGAGGAGTCTCCATGTGGGTGATACTTACCGAGAACTTCACCGACTATACGAGCCGATTTCTTTGTAGGTGCTGTAGATACATTACCCAACTTTTCCATACCAAACAATACTCTACGATGTACTGGTTTAAAACCATCACGTACATCAGGTAGAGCACGAGACACAATCACCGACATAGAATAGTCGATGTATGCCGATTTCATTTCATTTTCAATGTTGATCTTTCTAATGCGATCTTCTGACATATTTTCTGTTAAAATTATTTACAAATTACTATACAATGTATCATTTTACAATGATTCAATATCTGTTATTTCAACATACAAAGATAATCAAAAAATATAAATATATACGACTTTTAAAGCAACTAATCTCACAAATATTTTAAGACTTTGGCATAATAATTGTTATATTAATGATTATTAATATTTACAGATAACCTTTTTATAAATAAGTATCATAATTTTGTAATTAATATGTGGACTTTTATTACATTTATAGTATTATTAATTCTATCATTTGTTCCCATGCTGTTATTAGTGGCATGTTCAGAGAATTGTGATAAATTTGAGGTTCCTAAAATAATGAAATCTGCTAAGCTATTGAAACCAATGGAACCGGTTAAATTGTTAAAACCCATAAAAGATAATATATGAAACGAAACAATATAGATTATATAAAATATTATCCAATAGGTATCTCAACACCTCGTATGGGAGCTGATTTTCCTGAAGAAGAGGATGCAGAAGAATTTTCAAACGAAAGTTCGTCTTCAAACATAAACCAATCGCCGGAAAGCTCTTCTAAAAGCACAGCAAGCAAGACTGCCACAAAAAGCGGCAACAGCACACCTATCCTTGACAAATACGGCAAGGATATGACAAAAGATGCCGAAAATGGTAAACTCGATCCGGTTATTGGTAGAGAAAAAGAAATTGAACGACTTGCTCAAATCCTAAGTAGACGCAAAAAGAATAATCCCGTTCTTATAGGTGAACCAGGTGTTGGAAAATCTGCTATAGTTGAAGGACTTGCTTTAGCTATTATTCAACGTAAAGTTTCACGTGTTTTGTTTGACAAACGTGTAGTATCTCTTGATATGGCAGGACTTGTTGCAGGTACAAAGTATAGAGGTCAATTTGAAGAACGTATCAAAGCTGTTATAGATGAACTTTCTTCAAATTCTGATGTCATACTATTTATTGATGAAATTCATAACATAGTTGGGGCTGGAAATGCGGCAGGTTCAATGGATGCAGCAAATCTACTAAAACCTGCACTTGCTCGTGGAGAAATACAATGTATCGGGGCTACCACCCTTGATGAATATCGTAAAAACATCGAAAAAGATGGAGCTTTGGAACGTCGATTTCAAAAGGTAATGGTAGAACCCACTACAGCCGAAGAAACTTTGGCAATACTTAATAATATCAAAGGAAAATATGAAGAACATCATGGTGTTATCTATACACCCGAAGCTATCGAGGATTGCGTAAAACTTACTGAAAGATATGTAAGTGATCGCAATTTCCCCGATAAAGCTATTGACGCACTTGATGAAGCCGGTTCTCGCGTACATATATCCAATATTGTTGTACCCAAAGAAATTGATAATCTCGAAAAACAGATTTCGGAGGCACAACGCAATAAAGTAAAGGCTGCACAAGCTCAAAACTTTGAAATTGCGGCTAATTATAGAGATGTTCAGGAACAACTGACAGCAAAGCTAAATCAAGCAAAACTTGAATGGGAAGAAGAACTCGCCAAAAAACGAGAAATTGTAGATGTCGATAAAGTTGCCGAAGTAGTTGCAATGATGACTGGTGTTCCGGTTCAACGTATTGCACAAGCCGAAGGAGAACGTCTGCTTAAAATGGGTGATGAACTTAAAGATACCATTATAGACCAAGATGAAGCAATAGAGAAAATTACAAAATGTATTCGACGCAATCGTGTAGGGCTTAAAGATCCTAACCGCCCTATCGGCAGTTTCATGTTTTTAGGTCCTACCGGTGTAGGTAAAACTTACCTTGCCAAAAAACTCGCACAATTCCTCTTTGGAAGTGAAGATGCATTAATACGCATTGATATGAGTGAATATATGGAAAAATTCACCGTATCACGTCTTGTTGGAGCACCTCCGGGATACGTTGGATATGAAGAAGGCGGACAATTAACCGAAAAAGTACGTCGTCACCCCTATTCAGTCGTTCTGCTTGACGAACTTGAAAAAGCTCATTCCGATGTATTCAATATGTTGTTACAGGTAATGGATGAAGGTCGCCTTACCGATAGTTTAGGTCGTAAAGTTGATTTTAAAAATACTATAATAATAATGACCTCAAACATCGGGTCACGCGAACTTAAAGATTTTGGAGGCGGAGTAGGTTTTAACACCTCGACAATCACCAAAGAACGTTCTCATGGCATAATAACAAAGGCATTGAATCAACGTTTTTCACCTGAATTCTTGAACCGTATCGATGACATAATAATGTTTGATTCTCTCAACAAAGATTCAATATTCAAAATTATCAACCTTGAATTATGTTCATTCTACAAAAGGGTTAACTATTTGGGCTACACATTGGAAATAACCAAGGAAGCCAAAGATTTCCTTGCAGAAAAAGGTTATGACAAGCAATATGGGGCAAGACCACTGAAACGAGCTATTCAAACTCACATAGAAGACAATCTTGCAGAAATTTTATTGCGAGGAGAAGCCAAACCAGGAGATACAATACTTGTCGATGTTTCTACCGATAAAGAAAAAATCACAACTTCAATCAAATAAACAAAAACTCTCAGAATGAAGATTCTGAGAGTTTTTGTTTAATGTTATTTTTTTAATTCAATCAAGATAACGCCATTTTTTGCCTTATCTCCGTATTTATCTATATACTCTGCCAAATCATCAGCCTTTTTAACAACCGTCATTTTTTCAATATTATCTGCCTTAATCTCATCCAATCCTCTATCAAACAGTTTTCCATCAACTAAAACAATAGAGTCTTTCGCTTTAGAAGATTTTTGCTTTTTTACTGCACCTTTATCCTCTGACAACACAACATCTGTTTCTTGATTATCCTTATCCCCTACTTTAATCACAGCCTTTTGATAACCGGCATACGAAACTTCTAATTTTACGCCCTTAGATACCGAAATAGAGTAAGCTCCATTAAGATCGGAAACAACACCTTTTTTAGTTGCACGATTAACAATGACTGCACCAATAATAGGTTTACCATTCCGGTCGGTCACTTTGCCAGAGACCAAACATTTTTCACTTGATTCATTCACGTTCACAGTAGCAACTTTTCCTTTCAAGTTTGCTTGTCCTAATTCGACTGATGATGTTCCCATTAATCCTCCTGCAAAAATGTTTGCATTCACAGTCAACAGCATTACTAATAAAATTTTTGTTTTCATAATACATCGTTTTTTAAGTTAAACATCATTATTTTAATAAATTAAGTATATAGTCCGCCCTGAGAAAGTACATTTACCATCTCTAAACAGCTCTTATTATGTGAATTAGATTATTCTTTCAGTTCAACTTTTATAATACCGTTATTTGCAATTTCTCCATACTTTTCAATATATGGTTTTAACGCAGTTTTATTCTTTATAATGGTTATACCTTTAATCTTGTTGGTCGGTATGTCTTTCAGAGGTTTATCATATAATTCATCATTTACAAGAATTATTTGCCTTTTTTCTTCTGAATGTTTATTCTTAACCGCTACATCTTTTATCTGCATTTTACCCTCTGTCTGTAATGCTATATCAATCGTTTGAGTATCATCCCTACCTGCTATTATCGCACCTTTGACATATCCCGGATATACGATTTCCAATATTGAACCTTTAGGGAGATTTAACTGATACTTTCCTTCCACATCGGTAACTGCCCCCTTACTCGTTTTCTTGTCTTTTATCACTGCACCTATAATCGGCTCTCCCGTCTCTTTATCAGTAATTTTACCCATAATGGTACAAACCTCTTTCGACTCCGACATTTTTATTTCTTCAACCGTTCCTGATAAATATTTGATTTCATCAGGTTTCTTTACAAATGCAAATACTATTACTGCAACCATTAAAAACGGTAATAGCAATATGGCTCTTGCATTTTTCTCGGTTCTTACCATTGTCATGGCAAAAAAGCGTTTTTTCAACGGATGCCCCACTAAATTACATGTTAAATCACCTTTTATTCCCAACACTTGTTTTAATAATGTTGTCCTATATTCGGTTACATCATATCCTTGATTTAGCACATCTGCATCAGCTTCCATTTCTTGAATCTCTATCAATTTCTTCATAGATAACCACACAAATGGATTGAACCAACAAAAGGCTTTCAATAATTCCAACAATATACGTTCTTGTGAATGTTCATGTTTTATATGACTTTTTTCATGTGCTATAATTTGCTTCCTTTCCGATTCATCTTCTATTATCGGTAAATATATAGTATGTAAAAACGAATATGGCGTTTTTATCATTTCATGTACAGCTATTGAATATTTTTCAAATTTTATTTTTTCAGCAATCTGTCTTAATCGATATGTTCTACTTAAACGAATAACCATACCACCGAGAACCAAACCAACACCTAATATATAAACAGTCCACATAATATTAGTCCAATTCCACCAATTATAACTTTCTATATCTTGAATATAAGAAATATCATTACTTATAATAACATTCTCAGCCGGCATTACGACTACATCCCCTTGCCATACCGGTATCTGCAATAAAGGTATCAAGCATGACATGAATATTCCTATAATCATAACATAACGACTTACTTTATAACTTGTGTGATGCATTATGAGCAAATGATATAATGCAAAAAACAACCCGCTACACACAATGCTTTCGATGAAATATAACAATGGTTCTTTCATTATGGTTACTTTTTTTCTTTGATTATTTTTATAACATCCTCCAGTTCATCGATTGTTATTGACCTTGAATCGGAAAAGAAACAAAGCATTTGCGAAATCGAACCACCAAAAAAGTTATTCAACACATTCCCCATAAAGGATTTTGTATAGTTTCGTTTTTCTACCAACGGATAATATTGATATGTGGTACCGAAAGCATTATGTCCAACAAAGCCTTTCTTTTCCAAGACTCTTATCACTGTTGATACCGTATTATATGCCGGTTTTGGTTCCGGCATTTCTTCTAAAATATCCTTTACGAATACTTTCTCCTTTGCCCACAGAATTTGCATAACTTCAAGTTCTGCACGTGTTAATTCTTGTGATGAATTGCTATTAGCTTTTCTTGCCATTTTGTAGTATTATTAATTTTCAGCCACAAAGCTACAACTATTTTTATAGTTACACAACTACATAAATAGTTTTAACAATTGCTTAACACTCTACTTTTTCATTTTGCGTAATATCTCACGATGTTTATCTGCTAAGTCATCAAACCCCAATTCTTCATATATTTCTATTAATTTTTCATGGCATTTAATATTTTTCTTATCGGTTTTCAATGCTCGTTTCAACGATTTTAAAGCTGTTTCCAATTGATTTTTCTCATAACAGATACAACCTATATAATAATTTGCGTCATGATTATTCTTATCAATAGTCAATACTTTGAAAAATAAATCTTCAGCTATATCTTTTTCGTCATAATCATAATAAATACGAGCTTTCCCTAATAATGCGTCCACACAATCTTCCCATAAATCCAATGCTTTATTATAATTGGCAATAGCCGATTTTACGCTTATTGTATTCATAGTCGAGATGGTTTTTCCACTATATTTGACATCATTTTCTTCCACCGAACTGTACTCCAAGGATTGATGCCCCATTTGCACATACTCATTTGCTAAATTATGCAATGTATGTGTTTGTATCTCAAGTTTTTTCTTTAAAGCTTCTATAATTTGGTACAATTCATCATTCTGTGTTAATTTTCGACTTATAAATCGTTGAATTAAAGGATTTTCTAATATATTTTTATATTTTACGCCTTCGGAAAAACATTCTACGGCTTTTCTATACGCCTTTCTATCAAATGCCTTTACTGCTTCAACATAACATTTATCGGCTCGGAAATTTTCCAATGAAGCATCTATCAACGATTGGTTATTAAAATTACGACTGAAATTAACTACAGCCGGATTAACTATAATATCTCGTTCACTTAACATTTGACTCAAAGTAATTCCTTCAAGTGAAGTACAACGAGACAATGCCACATACGTCTGTCCACTTGAAAATGCACCGCCTGAAAAATCAACAACTATTTTGTTAAACGTAAGTCCTTGACTTTTATGCACCGTCAATGCCCATGCAAGTTTTAAAGGGAACTGTTTAAACGTTCCAAGCACCACTTCTTTTATACGTTTTTCTTTCTCGTCATAAGTATATTGCATGTTTTCCCACTCTGCGGGTTCTACTGTATAATATTCACCATTTTCAAGTTCAATGGTAATATCGTCAACTCCACAGCGTGCCACTTTACCGATGGTACCATTTATCCATCTTCCATCTTTATCATTTTTAATAAAAATAACTTGGGTTCCTACTTTCAATTCCAAATTCTGTGATGTAGGAAGGTTCCGCAAAGGAAATGTACCATTAATTTCCCCTTCATACAAATATTCGTCATTGTTTAGTTCAGCCAAATGTTGTTCATTAATCACATCCACCGTATCACGACGTGTAGCTAGTGTTATAACAAAATCATCCTTATTTTCCTTAAAATCTTTGACATAACGAGAATTAATTAAGGTAATATCATCTTTAGTAACCTTATTTACCCTTATTCTATCAAGAACAGAGATAAAACGGCTATCAGTCTGTCTGTAAATCTTTCTCAATTCTATTGATACTATATCCATTACTTTAAAAGCATTGGCATTGAAAAAAAAGAATTGATTATATGCCCGTTGCAATAATGGACGCATTTCACCGGTAACAACGGGTTCCAATTGAAATACATCACCTACAAGAAGTAATTGTTTACCACCGAAAGGTTCACGCATATTCCCCGAATATATGCGTAACACTTTATCAACAAAATCTATCATATCGGCACGAACCATCGATATTTCATCAATTATAATCAATTCCAGTTCCTTAATGATTTTTACTTTGTCCTTAGGATATTTAAGTGTTTTCCTTATCTTGCTTGGAGAGAAATCCACATCATCAGGCAACAACGGCTTTAATGGCATTTTAAAGAATGAATGCATTGTCATTCCTCCTACATTTACTGCAGCTATTCCTGTTGGTGCAAGTACGACAAATTTCTTTGCTGTTGTTTCACAGATATAACGTAAAAATGTACTTTTCCCCGTACCAGCCTTACCTGTAAGAAACACAGATTGGCGTGTATTAGTTACCAAATTCCAGGCATTCATAAAATCGGGATTATTGAAATCGGGCGTTATATCTTTGTTTTGTATCATTTGCGGATGTATTCTCGTTTTAATTTTCAAAAATAACAAAAACTATTGTGGTATAAAAGAAATGAGACGAAGAAAAAATCCTCGTCTCATTATTTGTTATGTCATATCCTTTTGTTTAGAATCTATATCCTATTGACCATACCACTTGATTATTATTATCTTTCAAAGTCGCCTTTGGAGAATCAACGATTTTACCGGTTAATACTTCCGGAGAAAATGCTCTGTACTCACTTTCACGAGATTTGTGAACATACGCCAAATCGGTATAAAAACTTTTATATCTATATCCCAAACCTCCTGTTATATATTGAGTGGATTTATCAAATGTATATGCAGGAGTTGTACCGGCTGTATTCACATAAATTTTACCATTATATGCGTTTTCATTTACAGGAGATGAATAATAAGCATATCCTAATCTTAAACTTAATTGAGGTGTCACTCTATATTCAGCACCTACACGATAAATATCCATTGCTTTATAATAATTGTTGATATTTGTTTTAACTACTTGATCTTCATAATAAGTATTATAGTCGTAATCGTAATATTCAACTTTCATATCATTATAAGCAACTCTTTCATAATCAAAGCTTATAATTCCTTTTGTTCCAAGAATAGTTGCAGCACTCACATTAAACCGCCATGGAGTTCTTATTTTATATTCCGTTTCATATGTATATCCGGCATTTGCGTCCTCATAACCTTCAGTTATCAAACCATTAGAATCTTCCAAGTAATAGTTCATACTTGAAAAAATTTGATCGGTCAAAGACCAATATGTGGGTGTATGAATAGACGCACCTATACGTAATTCATTGATAGGTTTCACGATTACACCAAATTTGAAATTCCATCCGTTACCGCTTGTATTCAACCAATTCTCCAAGCCATAAGAGGCTGTTCCATTATTATCCAAAGCTGTTTCATCTTCATTGGGAACAGTTGCATCAGTTAAACCTTCGCCATAATAAGTATATCTACTTTGATCCAAATTACTTACACCAAGAGAAAAACCCCAATATAACATATTGGCAAGATTTCCTCCAAAATTCATATTAAATTCATCGATACCTCCCTCTTCTATTACTTCATATTCACTGAATCCTTGAGTATTTGAGTTCATCAAACCGACAAAATTGGAACCAAATCCATTACTATCATACGTTTGAGGATTAATTATATATGAATTATATGCCATAACACTTAACCATTGTGGATAAGGACTATCAATATAAGGATCATACAATATATTACCGTCACCATCCTCTCCAAATGCCAAAGTATTGGTATCATACCCGCTTGAATTTGATATTCCGGCTATATAATTAGATAATGAATGATTCAAATCACTTATTTTACCACTATATCGACGATTATATGAAACAGGACGATTATATGAAAATCCAAAATTTATAAATGGCATTGTTTCCGAATCCAACTTGAATGCACCCACATAACCAAAGTTATTTAAAGTAAATTTAGTTTGATCTACTTTTGAAGATACACCTTTTGCAGTAGATTCTACCGACTGCAAATCCAAATTCAATGTTACTCCTATATCGGAACTACGATATACACCTATACCGCCAGGATTATGATTAATTGCAGATAAATCTCCTCCTAATGCTCCATAAGCTCCTGCCATTGACATGTATCGCGCTGTTCCTTTTAAATCGGTTTGAGATACTGAAAATGCATCAATTGCTCCCTGAGCTGATACCAATAAAGGTAATCCCAATAATATAGAACTTAATATCTTTTTCATATTTATCTTTCATTTTTTACATTACACTTAAAATTATCGACGTCCTCCACGACTTCCGCCGCCACCTCCACGGCTTCCACCACCTGAGTACGAACCACCACTACGGCTACCACCGGAATAAGAGTCTGAATTATAAGAAGAACTTCTATTATTGTTATTGTAGCTCCTTGAAACACTTGAACGGCGATTACTACTACTGCTTTTTGACGTTCTGTTCACATCGGGACGACGATTGTTATTTACATTTGCACCTTTATTACTTCTCACCGTTTCTATTGCAGGACGGCGTCCTATTCCCGATGAATTACCTACAGTTCCTTGTCCAAACACTCTCCTGCCCCTGTTTACACGTCCAGGAACCTTATTGTTCCCATTTCCATGTACAGGTCCGGAAAAATTTGGTCCACCATGATGATGTCCGGGTCCCCACCAATTGTGATGATGATGGTGATGATGCCAAGTCCATCCAAAAGACCACCCCCAATCATAATACCACGGAGAATACCATGCAGAATGGAACACACGCCATCTATTATAAGGAGACCACCCCCATGTCCAATCATAATATCCCCAATTCCAATCCCAATAAGGATTCCAATAAGAAGGTGTACCTATAATCAAATTTACGGTAGGTGTTGTATTATAGTATAATTCTGTTATTTCCGGGTCATTTGCTTCTACTATAACCGATGGATTATGAAATCTACGAATTCGATCCGTATATGCAAAATCTTCATACTCATCCATAGTTGTAGAATCAACACCTAACGTGTCACGTGTGATATTTCTACGATTATATTCATCTACATCACGATTGTTATTGAACCCGATAAAAGTATCGTTATAATCTATCGAATTATTATCAACCTGTGACGCTTCTGTTTTTTTAGCATTGGTTTTCTTGGTTTCTTTTTTCTTTGAGTTTGAACTATTATAATATATGTCATCATAGCCTTGAGCCGTTATTACAAGACTCACTGTTAATAGTAAACTCATTAATATTGACAACTTTATTTTCATAGTCATTTCTCCTTTCTTTTTTCATTTTAGACTTTTCTATTGTAGGAAAGTTTAATTTTATTTTATGTAAAAGTAGCTCAAAAAGTTCAATGACCGATATTGTAAACATCCAATATGTTGTTATTTATGTAACATTAACAAAATAACAACGCATTATTACATCTTTAAATAATAATCTCGCGTTAAAGCTATATATTCTTCGGTATAAACGTGTCTGCTTTTTTCTATTGCAAAAGAATCTTCTGCATATTTATCATCTATTCCGGAAATTTGCCATAAAATTCTTTTCACCTCTCCACCTTGTACCGAACTTACATAAACTTTCTTATTTACATATAAACTCGTATCTCTTATAATGGTATTTAAAACAGCTTCAACTTCTATCGGAGTAATCAAAAAAATATTTCCTTTTTCGGACAATAAACCGGCAGCTCCTTTTATCAATTGTGTATAAGTAAGTATACTCGTGTGTCTTGCCTGCAATCTCTTCTCATCAGGACACTCAAGACTATTTACAAAATAAGGCGGATTTGACACAATTGTATCAAATCTCTCCTCACAATCACTCACGAATTTATTAAAATCCGTTTCAATCACCTTTAATCGGTCATTCCATACTGACGATGAAAAATTATATTCAGCTTCGCTTGCCGCATCATGATCTATTTCAACAGCCGTTATTTCGGCATTACTTCTTTGTGCAACCATCAATGCTATAAGCCCTGTACCGGTTCCTATATCCAGTATTTTTTTTGAACCTGTCACATCACTCCATGCACCAAGTAAAACACCATCGGTTCCCACTTTCATTGCACTTTTATCATTTAATACACTGAACTGTTTAAATCTAAATATTTTTTCTCTTGCCATTTTATACCTTATATATATTATGAAACGAATCGATTATTTCCTTTATTGTAAGTGATATTTTCTTTAAAGTAGTTTCAAAAAGAAGTTCCCTTAAGACATTCCTTTATTTGCAATGAAACGCTAAATTTTCTATTTTTGCAAAAAATATAGAAGCTATGTTTAATGAATTTAATTTACAAGAATTTTTAAGTGCATTTATTGTGCTTTTTGCAATTATCGACATCATCGGTTCTGTTCCAATCATCATTAATTTGAAACAACGCGATCGTCCTGTCAACTCGCTTAAAGCCACCCTCATTTCATTCACCCTGATGTTGACTTTCTTCCTAGCCGGAGATTTACTGCTTAAACTGTTCAACGTAAGTATAGCTGCATTTGCTGCCGCAGGAGGTTTGATTATCTTCTTCGTTGCCCTTGAAATGATTCTTGATATTGAAATATTTAAAAACAATGGTCCTATCAAGGAAGCTACGCTTGTTCCACTGGTTTTTCCTCTTGTTGCAGGTCCCGGAGCTTTCACAACCCTGCTTTCATTAAAAGCCGAATTCTCATCAATAAATATCTTATTGGGACTTACTGCCAATATGTTGTGGGTGTATATAGTATTGAGATTGACCGACAGAGTTCAAAAACTACTTGGAGCCGGAGGTATTGTAATTGTAAGAAAATTCTTTGGTGTTATTCTTTTGGCAATATCGGTCAAACTGATAACCACCAATTTCTCTCAATTAATTTGATAAATAATTAACAATAAGGTAACATTCGCCGTGTAATGTTACCTTATTGTTATCATATATTACTTCATTACGTCAAATCCTTGCGACTTGATATAATCAAGCATTTGATATTTCATTGCTTCCTTATAGTAGTCAACGATATGAGCACACCAGTCATTATCGGTTTTGGTTCCGCTACGAGTTGCATTATAAGATTGTACATGTTCATCATAATCCGATAACCTGTCAAGCATACCATCTACAGTATATTTGTTTTGATGAATCATCACTTCAACCGGTTCTTTGGGTTTTACATCAGGTTGCTCACGAGGTACACCGATAGCCAATCCGCACACCACAAAAACCCCTTTCGGTAGCTCCAATATTTCAGCCAATTTCTTGGGATCGGCTGTACGAGCATAGCCTATACAACAGCTTCCCAGTCCACAAGCCCGTGCCGCAGTATATGCACTGCTCATAGCAAGTGCGGCATCTATAACACCCACAAACACACCATCTACCGTGTGAGTAAAATCGGGCATTTCCACACCTTTCTTTTCTGCCAACATATTAATCTTATTATAATCGGCACAAAATACCATAAACCGATTACATGTTTTAACCTGCTTCTGCCCTATTATTTCATATAGTTTTTCTTTCATTTCCTGATCGGAAATATCTATTACCGAAAACTGTTGCCCGTTATAACTTGTCGGCGTATTCATTATTGCCGAATAAATGACAGACAATGCTTCATCCGAAATGGGTTCACGTTCATAACGACGCACACTGGTTCTTGTCTCAAAAAATTCTTTTATCTTATCCATATTCATTTATCTTTATATCTGTTTAAACGTTATTCTATCTGTTATGGTTCTTGATTCTTGAAAACACAAAACAACTTCTTAGCAAAGATATTATCTTTTTGCATATTTCACAATAGGTATTTTCATGAAAAATAATCTAAAAAAACATCATAAAATAGTTGCATATTAAGTAAAAAAGCAGTAACTTTATACTTGTAAATCAGAGGGTTGAACAAGTCATTTACTGACAGAAAAAAATTATTTTAATAAAAAAAGCTCACAAAAGAACGTCAATTTGCTAAATAATTCTTAAATTTGCAATGTTGCCTATAGCAACACGACATATTAGGAAGCGTTTAGCATTATTCCCGGTAGTGAATCTGGACAATTCATTTGCAATAGGAATAAGTGAAGCGTTCTCCTTTGGTATTCGTATATATGTGTTTCATTACATATACAGCCAAGGGTGTGAGCTTTTTTATTTTATCTATTGCAAGGGCAGTCCAGAGCCTACTATCAAGATAAACTAAAGAGGTTCACACTTTCTTTTATGCCCATACATAAATCAAATTATTTGAAAACACGCACAAACTTGAACCTCACAGCGCATAAAAAGTGATAAAAAGTAAATATGACTATTAAGGTACGAGATAAATTTTTAGCACAAGTACAAGATAAAGCTGACTTTATTGAATTTATATTAGATCAATACCCAAGTATATATAATGAATGGGCTGCTAAACAAGATAAAGAATATAGAAAAGAAGCTGAATTACGTTCTGATGGTGATTGGGAGATTGAAGAATCTATTTATAAAAATTTATCCGAAATATTTGACAAAAATAGTAATTGTAAAGATCTATTTTATCAATCAATGTTTTTAATGGCTTTTGCTTATTATGATGGGGTGATTGAGTTTTTTAGAAAAGAGGTTTCTCGGAAGAATATAATAAATTCAATATGTAAAAAATATAACATGCCTTTAACTAAAGAAGCTGTAGAATCATTAAATTTTATAGAATATAAAGCAAAACATATAAGACACAATATTTGCCATAATAATATGGGAACTACAAGAAATGAAAACAAAGTGAAAGATATTTGTAAAAAATATAATGGTTTACAATACGAAAATGATATTATCGCCTTTGAATCATCTGATTTTATAAAGTTGTTTTTGCAGAAAGTACGAATTCTTTTGACTGAATTGTGCGAAATAACAGGTCATAAAGTATATTGTGTTAAATAAACATATTAATAAAAATACATTGATTATGGAAAAGAGAATGATTTATGAGCATCTTGTATGCAAGGCATGCGGATGTGAAAGATTGGGTGTGTATTATGCAAATGCAAATTTGTATGATAGTGCAAATACATTGGAAAAGCAAAAGGAATTGTTGACCTATATTAAAGAGTCATTGGCTAATTTGTTAGTTGGTGGTAAAGTGAAACCGGAACAAAAAGATGTAGTGCAAAATGCACTACATAAATTAGACAAGATTGAATATATAGAAAGTGATAAAAAGGGAAGTTTCTTAATCGATGATGTGCTTGAAGAAATTGAAATATGTACATATTAAATATTTGTAAAATTATGAAAAAGAAAATTATTTTATTAGCATTATTGCTAAGTATATGGATTAGCGTTTATGCTCATACTTTTGAAGTTAATGGAATTTATTATAATATTATATCAGGAACTCATAGAACCGTCTCAGTAACATATCAAGGCACCTCTTATGATCTATACAGCAATGAATATAGCGGAAATGTTGTAATTCCGGAGAGAGTAAACTATAACTATAGTACTTATTCAGTTACAAGCATTGGTGAAAATGCTTTCTATAATTGCACCGGATTAACAAGTGTAACAATACCAAATTCAGTTACAAGCATTGGTGATTGGGCTTTCGGTTATTGCACCGGATTAACAAGTGTAACAATACCAAATTCAGTCACCTACATTGGTAAAAATGCTTTCTATAATTGCACCGGATTGACAAGTGTAGAATTTAATGCTGAGAATTGTACAAGTATGGGTAGTTCGTCTAACCCTGTATTTTCTGATTGTACTGCATTATCATCTGTTACAATCGGAGAAAATGTTAAAAACATACCTGCTAATGCTTTTATGTATTGCACCGGCTTGACAAGCGTAACAATACCAAACTCAGTCACCAACATTGGTGATTGGGCTTTCTATGGTTGTAGAAGCTTGACAAGCGTAACAATACCAAACTCAGTCACCAACATTGGCACAAGTACTTTCAAAAATTGCACCGGATTGACAAGTGTAACAATACCAAACTCGGTTACCAACATTGGTTCAAGTGCTTTCAATAGTTGCTCCGGTTTGACAAGTATAACAATACCAAACTCAGTCACAAGCATTGGTAAAAGTGCTTTCGGTTATTGCACCGGATTGACAAGTGTAACAATACCAAACTCAGTCACAAGCATTGGAGAAAGTGCTTTCTCTGATTGTAGTAGCTTGACAAGTGTTACAATTCCAAACTCGGTTACCAGCATTGGAGAATCAGCTTTCCACAGTTGCAGAGGATTGACAAGTGTTACAATACCAAACTCAGTCACAAGCATTGGTGAAAATGCTTTCTATAATTGCACCGGATTGACAAGTGTAGAATTTAATGCTGAGAATTGTACAAGTATGGGTAGTTCGTCTAACCCTGTATTTTCTGATTGTACTGCATTATCATCTGTTACAATCGGAGAAAATGTTAAAAACATACCTGCTAATGCTTTTATGTATTGCACTGGCTTGACAAGTGTGACAATAGGAAATTCAGTCACAAGCATTGGTAAAAGTGCTTTCTATATGTGTACCGGCTTGACAAGTGTTACAATACCAAATTCAGTCACCAACATTGGTGAAAGTGCTTTCATTAATTGCACCGGCTTGACAAGCGTAACAATACCAAACTCAGTCACCAACATTGGTGATTGGGCTTTCTATGGTTGTAGAAGCTTGACAAGCGTAACAATACCAAATTCAGTCACCAGCATTGGTGAAAATGCTTTCTGTAGGTGCTCCGGATTAACAAGCGTAATGTTTAACGCAGAGAATTGTACAAGTATGGGTAGTTCATCTGCTCCCATATTTGAATATTGTACAACATTATCATCTGTTAAAATCGGAGAAAATGTTAAAAACATACCTGCTTATGCTTTTAAGTATTGCACTGGCTTGACAAGTGTGACAATAGGAAATTCAGTCACAAGCATTGGAGAAAGTGCTTTCTCTGATTGTAGTAGCTTGACAAGTGTTACAATTCCAAACTCGGTTACCAGCATTGGAGAATCAGCTTTCCACAGTTGCAGAGGATTGACAAGTGTTACAATACCAAACTCAGTCACAAGCATTGGTGAAAATGCTTTCTATAATTGCACCGGATTGACAAGTGTAGAATTTAATGCTGAGAATTGTACAAGTATGGGTAGTTCGTCTAACCCTGTATTTTCTGATTGTACTGCATTATCATCTGTTACAATCGGAGAAAATGTTAAAAACATACCTGCTAATGCTTTTATGTATTGCACCGGCTTGACAAGCGTAACAATACCAAACTCAGTCACCAACATTGGTGATTGGGCTTTCTATGGTTGTAGAAGCTTGACAAGCGTAACAATACCAAACTCAGTCACCAACATTGGCACAAGTACTTTCAAAAATTGCACCGGATTGACAAGTGTAACAATACCAAACTCGGTTACCAACATTGGTTCAAGTGCTTTCAATAGTTGCTCCGGTTTGACAAGTATAACAATACCAAACTCAGTCACAAGCATTGGTAAAAGTGCTTTCGGTTATTGCACCGGATTGACAAGTGTAATGTTTAACGCAGAGAATTGTACAAGTATGGGTAGTTCGTCTAATCCTGTATTTGCAAATTGTACTGCATTATCATCTGTTACAATCAAAAAAAATGTTAAAAACATACCGGATTATGCTTTCTATGGTTGTACCGGATTGACAAGTATAACAATACCAAACTCAGTCACCTACATTGGTTCAAGTACTTTCTATAATTGCACCGGCTTGACAAGCATAACAATACCAAACTCAGTCACCAACATTGGTTCAAGTGCTTTCATTAATTGCACCGGTTTAACAGAAGTTATTATAGGAAAATCAGTAAAGAGTATTGGAGAATCTGCCTTTGGCGGGATTAACAGATTAGCAAAAATCTATTCTTTAAACCCTGTACCACCTACTTGTGCCAATGAAAATGTTTTCAGTGACGTAAATAAGGATAAATGTGCTTTATATGTTCCAAGTGGAACAGCCGAAGAATATAAGTTGACATACGTTTGGTGGGATTTCAATAATATTATAGAAAAAGACTTGTCGGGAGTGGAAGAAACATTTATCGATGATGACGCCAATGCGGAGTATTACAACTTACAAGGAATGAAAGTGGAAAACCCATCAAACGGTATTTTCATAAAGCGACAAGGCGGAAAAACCACGAAGATAATTAGAAATTAGGAGTGAAGAATTCGGAGTTGGGAGTTTTACTTGCAAAATCAAGTTTAGACAATAGGCTGTGTTGACACAGTCTATTGTTGTTTTATCGGGCTTATAACCCTTATTAGGCTAATTAGGCTTAAGCCTAATATTATCTATATACTTCATGAAATTGTGGTTTGTGTGTATTTTTTTGCTATTTTTGTAGAAAATTACAAGAAACGAACTCTTTTATGGCAAAAACACCACTTTTAGAACGTCTCGAAGGCTTAGATGCCCGATTTGAAGAAATCGGCACGCTTATTACCGACCCATCGGTAATTGCCGACATGAAACGTTACGTAAAACTAAGCAAAGAATACAAAGACCTTGAAGAACTGCTTAAGGCGGCAAACAAATATAAAAATGCACTGAACGGAATTGAAGAAGCACGTTTTATTCTGGACTCGGAAACCGATGAAGACTTGCGTGAAATGGCTAAGGAAGAACTTGAAGCCAACACACTGGCAATTCCGCGTATGGAAGAAGAAATCAAGCTGTTGCTTATCCCTGAAGACCCCGAAGACAGCAGAAATGCCATAGTGGAAATACGCGGAGGTACAGGTGGTGACGAGGCTTCCATTTTTGCAGGCGATTTATTCCGCATGTACACAAAATATTGTGAGACAAAAGGTTGGAAAACCGAAATTTCAAATTTCAACGAAGGTGCAGCAGGTGGATTCAAAGAAATTGTATTTACCGTATCGGGTCCCGGAGTATATGGAACATTGAAATATGAATCGGGTGTACACCGCGTGCAACGTGTACCTGCTACCGAAACTCAAGGTCGTGTACACACATCGGCAGCGTCGGTTGCAGTACTTCCGGAAGCCGAACCGTTCGATGTCGAAATCAACGAAGGTGAAATAAAATGGGATACATTCCGAAGTGGTGGTGCAGGTGGTCAGAACGTAAATAAAGTTGAATCGGGAGTACGCCTACGCTATATGTGGAAAAATCCAAATACCGGCGAAACCGAAGAAATTCTAATCGAGTGTACCGAAACACGCGATCAGCCTAAAAACAAGGAACGCGCCCTAACCCGCTTACGTTCATTTATCTACGATAAAGAACATCAAAAATACGTTGATGATATAGCTTCTCGACGTAAAACAATGGTTTCAACAGGTGACCGTTCAGCAAAAATACGCACATATAACTATCCTCAAGGACGTATCACCGACCATCGTATAGGTTACACCATTTATAATCTGAATGCATTTATGGATGGAGACATTCAAGATTGCATAGACCACTTGATTGTTGCCGAAAATGCAGAAAAACTTAAAGAAACTGAATTATAAAACATAGCACATTAAGACAATTAAAAATGCTTTTATGTCTTTTTGTCTAAGAAAATTAAGATAATATGAACAAGCAAGAATTAATCAACAACATCAAGGCAAAGAAATCTTTCTTATGCGTGGGACTGGATCCCGATATTGAAAAAATGCCGGAAAAGTTGAAAGGTCAACTTTTTGAATTCAACAAAGCCATCATCGACGCAACGGCTCAATATGCTGTGGCATATAAGCCCAATCTTGCATTCTATGAGGTACTTGGTGCTAACGGCGTTGAAGAATTTGAAAAAACAGTAAAATACATACAAGAAAAACATCCTGATATTTTCATTATTGCTGACGCTAAACGAGGTGATATAGGAAATACATCCAAGATGTATGCTAAAGGACTGTTTGAACATACCAACGTTGACGCTATCACAGTAGCTCCATACATGGGAGAAGACAGTGTAACTCCATTCTTAGGATATGACGGAAAATGGGTGATTCTGCTTGCATTGACTTCAAACAAAGGCTCTCAAGACTTCCAATTCTGTAAAGACGAGAACGGCACTCCCCTATTTGAAAAGGTTCTTCGTAAATCGGCTGAATGGGGAGATGATACCAACATGATGTATGTTGTAGGTGCTACACAAGGTAAAATGTTTGAAGAAATCCGTCGTATTTCTCCCAAAAGTTTCCTATTGGTTCCGGGCGTAGGTGCACAAGGCGGCAGTTTGAGTGAAGTGGCAAAATACGGTATGACCGACGAATGCGGACTATTGGTAAACTCTTCTCGCGGTATCATTCATGCATCAAAAGAAGACAATTTTGCCGAAGTTGCAGCAGTCAAAGCAAAAGAACTTCAAGAAGAAATGGCTCAACTTCTTTGTGCAAAAGGACTTATTTAATGTACAAATAAAAAGCATGACATAAAAAATCATGCTTTATTATTTATTTAAGTCAAAAAAATAAGCTATTTTTGCGTGATTATTAAACGATAATATTCAAATTTTAAAATTTAACAATATGACAATCGATCAATTTAATTTTGCCGGTAAAAAGGCAATCGTTCGTGTTGACTTCAATGTTCCATTGGACGAAAATGGTAAAGTAACCGACGATACTCGTATTCGCGGTGCTCTTCCTACACTTAAAAAGATTCTTGCCGATGGTGGCAGCCTTATCATCATGTCACACATGGGTAAACCAAAAGGAAAAGTTAATCCTAAATTCTCACTAGGTCAAATTAAAGATGTTGTTGCCGACAGACTAGGTGCAAAAGTGGAATTTGCTCCTGATTGCGCAAAAGCAGCCGACGCTGCTGCAGCATTGAAACCGGGTGAAGTTCTTCTACTTGAAAACCTTCGTTTCTATCCTGAAGAAGAAGGTAAACCTGTAGGTATCGATAAAGAAGATCCTGCTTACGAAGAAGCTAAAAAGGCTATGAAATCAAGCCAAAAGGAATTTGCAAAGACTCTAGCAAGTTATGCCGATGTTTACGTAAATGACGCATTCGGTACAGCTCACCGTAAACACGCTTCTACTGCTGTTATAGCAGATAGTTTCGATGCCGATCACAAAATGTTAGGCTACTTGATGGAAAAAGAAGTAAATGCAGTAGAAAACGTTCTTAACAACATCAAGCGTCCGTTTACTGCTATCATGGGTGGTTCTAAGGTATCTACAAAGATCGGTATTATCGAAAACTTGATGGACAAGGTAGATAACTTGATTCTATGCGGTGGTATGACTTATACTTTCGCTAAAGCTCTAGGCGGAAACGTTGGTGTTTCTATCTGTGAAAACGACAAGCTTGACCTTGCTTTAAATATTATCGAAAAAGCTAAGGCAAAAGGTGTAAATCTTGTTCTTGGAACCGACTGTGTAGCTGCCGATTCATTCAGCAACGACGCTAATACACAAGTAGTTCCTGCAGGAAATATCCCTGAAGGTTGGGAAGGTCTTGATGCAGGTCCAGAAACTCGCGTAAAATTCGCAAATGCAATTAAAGACGCAAAAACTATCCTTTGGAATGGTCCTGCCGGAGTATTTGAATTTGACAATTTTACTGCAGGTTCTCGTGCTATTGCCGACGCTATAGTTGAAGCAACCGAAAAGGGTGCATTCTCTCTAGTGGGTGGCGGTGACTCTGTGGCTTGCGTCAACAAGTTCGGTCTTGCCGATAAGGTTTCTTATGTTTCAACCGGTGGTGGAGCTCTTCTTGAAGCTATCGAAGGAAAAGTTCTTCCGGGAATTGCAGCAATAAAAGGCTAAACAAGTCTTTTTTAAACATATTTAAGGCACTTTCAATCACGAATGTGCCTTTTGTGTTTTAATAACCTTTATTTTTTGATTCTTTTTCAAAGAATATTTATTAAATTTGCATGATTTATGTTGAACTTAATAACAGAAAACATTACCGGACTTTTACCATAGAAAAGAAATGCCGGAAATTATAACAACTAACGAAAAACTAGAAACTTAAGTTACTATAAATTTCATAATTAAAGTTATGGCAGAAAACAAAGAAAAATTGTTTACCGAATTTCCTCCGATTTCTACCGCTGAATGGAAAGCTAAAGTTGAAGCAGACCTAAAAGGTGCCGATTTCGAGAAGAAACTTGTTTGGCGAACAAACGAAGGATTTAATGTACAGCCAATGTATCGTGCTGAAGACATTAAAGATCTAAAAACTACCGATTCTCTTCCGGGAGAATATCCTTTTGTTCGCGGTACTAAAACCAATAACAATTGGTTTATCCGTCAAGAAATTGTAGTTGAAGATGTTAAGAAAGCTAATGAAAAAGCCCTTGACATTCTTAACAAAGGTGTTGACTCTCTTGGTTTCAAATTGGCTATTGAGCCAACGGCTGAAAATGTTGTAGCTTTGCTTGAAGGTATCCACCTTCCGGCTGTTGAAGTAAACTTCGCATGTTGTCCGGGTAAAGCAGTTGAACTAGCTAAAGTCCTAGTTGATTACATCAAAGCAAACAAAGCAGAAGAAACATTCAAGGGTTCTATTGAATTTAATCCTTACAAGCGTCTTCTAAAGCACGGTCTTGCATTTCCTAAAGACATCACAGCTACTGCAGTAGAATTGGTTAAGGCTGTTGCCGACGTAAAAAATCTTCGCGTTCTTGCTGTTGATTCATTCATGCTTACAAACGCCGGTGCTTACATCTATCAAGAAATTGGATATGCTCTTGCTTGGGGTACTCAATGGATGACTGCTCTTACTGAAGCCGGTCTTACTGCCGATGAAGTAGCAAAACGTATTAAATTCAACATGGGTGTTTCAACCAACTACTTCATGGAAATAGCTAAATTCCGCGCAGTACGTATGCTTTGGGCCCAAATCGTTAAACAATATGCTCCTGCTTGCGATTGCTCTTGCAAAATGGCTGTTCACGCTATCACATCAGAATTCAACCAAACTATCTACGATGCTCACGTAAACTTGCTTCGTTCTCAAACTGAAGCTATGTCGGCTGTAATCGCAGGTATAGACTCTTTAACCGTTGTTCCTTTCGACAAGCAATATAAGACTCCGGGTGAATTCTCTGAACGTATGGCTCGCAATCAACAACTTCTTCTTAAAGAAGAATCTGACATGGATAAGATTGTTGACCCTGCAGGTGGTTCTTACTATGTAGAAAGCCTAACAGTTGCTATCGCACAAGAAGGTTGGAAAGTATTCCTAGCTGTTGAAGATAATGGTGGTTTCGAAGCTCAAGTTGCTGCCGGTGAAGTTCAAAAGGCTGTTAATGCTTCAGCTGAAAAACGTCACACTGATGTAGCTCGTCGTAAAGAAGATCTTCTTGGTACTAACCAATTCCCTAACTTCAACGAAATGGCTAACGATAAGATTGAAAATGAAGGTTGCAAGTGCTGCTGTAACCACGAAGCTACAGGTGAAGCTGTTGAAGCTCTATCTGGAAAACGTGCAGCTAGCGACTTCGAAGAACTTCGCCTTGCTACCGAACGTGCTGCTAACCGTCCAAAAGCATTCATGCTTACAATCGGTAACTTGGCTATGCGTCTTGCTCGTTCTCAATTCTCATCTAACTTCTTTGCATGTGCAGGTTACGAAATCATCGACAATCTAGGCTTTGCAACAGTTCAAGAAGGTGTTGATGCTGCTCTAGCTAAAGAAGCAGATATCGTTATCCTATGCTCTAGCGATGATGAATATGCTGAACTAGCTCCCGAAGCTTACAAATATTTGAATGGTCGTGCTGAATTTGTAGTAGCAGGTGCTCCTGCTTGCAGCGAAGACCTTAAGGCAATTGGTATTACTAACTTTGTGAATGTTAAGAGCAACGTTCTTGAAACTC